>CAWDLA010000046.1:0-24912 GCA_963802975.1 uncultured Gammaproteobacteria bacterium | reverse complement strand
GCCAACTCGCGGCTGTAGATATTGCGTATCGCAGCCTCGTAGGCGGATAGAATATCCGGTAGGAACTCATCCTGCGACAAAGCTAATTGAGGCGCGGAAGCTCTGGCCACCGCTGTTTGTCTAGCGCCCATGTTTTTCCGCGCTTTGACCATATTAATCTTCTGGCGTTTTGTCTGCAGATGAATCAAACCGGACAATTGAATCCGACCGGTGAAAAGAGTATGTCGCGTCGCGAATTTGGGATCTGAGAACTACCACACAAAGGCACTATCACGATGATCCTGGAGTATCCGCGCGCCACCGCACCGATAAGGATTGACAGCTTCAGGAGTTGGGCCCGCTCCGCCTGTGTAAGAAAAGGCAAGTCCGGCAACGCGAGTCCTCAGGCACGTAGGTGCGCGGGATTCTTCACGCAAATTGGGAGAAACCGAATCCTTTCCTAGGAGTCCTGTGACAAGGACTAAGACTGCGGCGCGCTTCCTCAAGACGCGGATCTGAGCGATACTTCTTACGCAAACAGTTGAGAGAATGGCCGACAGCACCGCCCGGCTGATCGGAAATGAGTCGTCATGCACCTGTTGAGCGAGATTCCCTACCGGGCCGACAGTTCCATCTGGTTCGAGCCTCTGGCAAATAGCGCATGGGCCGTTTATCTGGACAGCGGCCGCCCCCTATCCAGAGCCGGACGCTACGATATCCTCGCCGCGGATCCCTACATGACCCTGGCCACACGTGGTGCGCTCACCGAGATCCGCACAGCCGACGGCGTGCGCCTTTCTCCGCAAGACCCTTTGGCCTTGCTGCGCGCCCAATTGGGGGAGCCCGCGCCACCCCTACCCGGCCTGCCCTTTTGCGGCGGAGCCATAGGCTGGTTCGCCTATGATCTAGTCCGCCGTATCGAGCGCCTACCCGTCCTGGCACGGGATGAGGAGCAGGTCCCGGACATGGCGATCGGGATCTACGATTGGGCCCTGGTGGTGGATCACTTGATGCAGAGGGCCTGGCTGGTGAGCGCCGGCCGCGATTCTGGAACGCGGCAACGCTGGAATGAGCTGAATTCCATGTTTCGGGACGCGCAGCCGATCGCCCGCCGCAACCCGTTTCGGGTCCTTTCCGCGCCAGCCTCGAACATGACCCGCGCCGAGTATGCTCGGGCATTCGAGCGGGTAAAGTCCTACATCCGCGAGGGCGACTGCTACCAGGTAAACCTGGCACAGCGGTTCTCGGCCCGGGTCCGCGGCGATGTCTGGTCCGGATACCGAGACCTGCGACGTCTCAATCCGGCGCCTTTCTCGGCCTTCCTCTCGACGCCTTTCGCAAAGGTGCTCAGCTCCTCGCCTGAGCGCTTTCTCGAGGTTCGAAACGGACAAGTCCAGACGAAGCCGATCAAGGGCACCCGACCCCGAGGCAATTCACCGGAAGCGGACTCAGGCCTGGCACGGGAGCTTGCGGACAGCGCAAAGGACCGGGCCGAGAACCTGATGATCGTGGACCTTTTGCGCAACGACCTGGGTAAGGTCTGCACTCCGGGCAGCATTTGCGTAACCCGGCTCTTCGAGGTGGAAAGCTACGCCACCGTGCACCACTTGGTGAGCACGATCATCGGCCGGCTCGCCCCGGAAAAGGACGCCGCCTCGCTTCTGCGGGCCTGCTTTCCGGGCGGCTCCATCACCGGAGCGCCCAAATTCCGGGCCATGCAGATCATCGAGGAGTTGGAGCCTCAACGCCGCGGTATCTACTGCGGGGCAATCGGCTATCTCGGCTTCGACGGCTCCATGGACACCAACATCGCCATCCGGACACTGATCCACAGCGCCGACACCATCCGTTTCTGGTCGGGCGGCGGCATTGTGCAGGACTCGCAGATGGACGACGAATACAGGGAAACCTTCGAAAAGGCCGCCGCCCTGCTGCGGCTGTTGCAGCACGAGCGGCTCGCCGGAGCGGGCGTCAGCTGACGCGGAGGAGCGCGCGGTCGTTGAGGCGCCGCTGGCCGGCGTCGAGCGCAAAATCGAGACAGAGCGGCACACGGAACTGCCGTCCTGGACCCTGAACTCAGATTGAGGATCTCAAATTGGAGCTGCTAAGAAACAACCTCGACTACGCCATTCTGGGAGTCCTCGGCCTGATGAGCTTCCTGATGCTTTGGCTGGTGATCGAGCGCTACCTGTACTTCTCCCGCGTCGATCTGAGCGGCTTTACCGACCAAGACGATCTCGAGGTCGATCTCACCCGCAATCTCACCGCCATCGCGACCATCGGCTCCAACGCCCCCTACGTGGGACTGCTCGGCACCGTACTGGGCATACTCATCTCCTTCTTCGACATGGGGCGGTCCGGAAGCATCGAGACGGCAACCATCATGCTCGGCCTGGCCCTGGCACTCAAGGCGACGGCCCTGGGGTTGCTCGTGGCAATTCCCTCGATCGTTTTCTACAACGCGTTGCTGCGCCGGGTCGAGGTCCTCAAGGTTCGTTGGAGAAAGAGTCAGACCTCATGAAACGCATCGACGGCATCAACGTCATTCCCTTCATCGACATCATGCTGGTGTTGCTGGCCATCGTCTTGACCACTGCCACCTTCATCGTGGAGGGGCGCCTGGAGATCCGCCTACCCGAATCCCGGGCGCAAAGCACCCTATCCGCGGCCGAGCCGATCGAGCTGGCTATCGATCGTAAAGGCAGGATTTTTCTCGGCTCCAATGCCGCAACCCTCGATGAGCTAGAGACGCATTTGAGCGCCATGCCGCCTGATACCCCCGTCGTGCTCCGCGTGGACCAGGACACTCGCTTCGCCCAATTCGTCTCGGTCGTGGATTTGCTGAAGGCACGTGGTATGGACAAGCTGAGCATCTTGACCCGAAAACCGGCCTCATGACGTCGAGATGTCCTCGGTGCACACTGCTGGGGTTTACGCTGTCTGCGCTCCTGCACCTCGGAGCCGCCGCCGCTATTCTCGCGTCGGGGACGACCCCGGAAACCCCCTTAGTCGACGGGCACCGGGTCGCCGTGAACCTGGCGATGTTCGAGGGACCCTCCGAGCGCCAGGCTCCAACCACCGATGTCAACGGGACCGGCGAGCCCCCTGGAAGTCCGAAAGCCAGTCCGGAGCCCAACCCTTCGGCTGAGCGGGAGCCAGAACCCGGGCAGACGCCGGAACCTGCGACTGTGCCGGACCCCGAAGAAGACCCAGAAACGGTGTCCGCGCGGGCGCCTGATGCCGCACCGAAGCTGGCGAATGCCCCGGAGCTCAACACGACCCCAAACCCCAAACTCAAGGTTGCGCCCCCCGCGCTCACTCCGAAACGAAAAACCTCGCCCGAACGGGCAACCAAGCCAATACCTAAGCCGAAGCCCGAAGCGAGATCTGAAGCGAAGTCCAAGTATGCCGGCAAGGCTCGTTCACCGTCCGGTCGAACCGAGGAGCAGAGCGGAAGTGCCGGCGCGCGGGGCTTGTCCGGCAGCGCGGCGACATCCGCAAAAGGCGGTGGCAAGGAAGGCGATGTGAATGCAAAGGCGTTGGAAAGCCAGTACCTCGCCGGGCTACAGCGGGCGATCGCCAAAAAACGCCGTTACCCATCCAGCGCACGGCGGCGGGGAGAGACGGGTGTCGTTACGGTGTCTTTCGTCCTCGCGCAAAGCGGACGCATAAGCGGCGCGCGGGTAGATAAGAGCTCCGGGTCAGCCAGACTCGATCAGGCTGCGCTGCGCACGCTGAAACGGTTGGGGCGCTACAAAGCTATACCCAAAGCCCTCGGGCGGACCAGTTGGCGGCTTCGAGTACCCATCAGATTCGCGCTGGAATGATCCTATTTATCAAGACCCGCTCCGCCCGCCCCTCGCCCGCGAAAAGGCCGCCGCCATGGCGCCGCCGTCTGCCGCTCGCCGTGGCTCTTGCTCCGGCCTGCGGGGCTTGGCAGGACGGCGTTCTCCCGGCGTGCCCGCGGCCTTGGGCTCGGGACGGTCCCCCGTGCGCATACTGAGTGCAATACGTTTTCGTTCCAGGTCGACGCTCATGACCTTGACCTTCACCAAGTCACCTGTCTTGACCACCTCGTACGGATCCTCGACGAAGCGGTCCGCCAGCGCGGAGATATGGACCAGCCCATCCTGGTGCACGCCCAGGTCGACGAAGGCGCCGAAGTTGGTGACGTTGGTGACGGTGCCCTCGAGCACCATGCCGGGCTTGAGGTCCTGGAGAGTCTCGACGCCGTCCAGCAGCGCCGCTGCCCGAAACTCCGGCCGCGGGTCCCGCCCCGGCTTCTCCAGCTCGGCGAGGATGTCCTTCACCGTCGGCAGGCCGAAGCGTTCATCCGTCAGCTCCGCCGGGTCCAGCCGGCGCAGAGTGGCACTGTCCCCGATGATCTGACGGATGTCCTTTCCCGCCTTGGCCAGGATTCGCCGCACCACCGGATAGGCCTCCGGATGAACCGCGGAGGCATCGAGGGGCTCGTCGCCGTCCGGGACGCGCAGGAAGCCGGCGCACTGTTGAAACGCCTTGTCGCCGAGCCTCGGCACCTGCTTGAGCTGCTTGCGGTTGGCAAACGCACCCTGCTCCTCGCGGAAGCGCACGATGTTCTCGGCAGTGGTACGGGTCAGTCCAGAGACCTGTGCCAGCAACGGTACTGAAGCGGTGTTCAGGTCCACGCCCACCGCGTTCACGCAATCCTCCACCACCGAATCCAAGGTGCGCGAGAGCTGCGTCTGGTTGACGTCGTGCTGATACTGGCCGACGCCGATGGCCTTGGGCTCGATCTTGACCAGCTCCGCCAGCGGATCCTGCAGCCGCCGCGCGATGGAGACCGCCCCACGCAGGGATACGTCCATGTCCGGCATCTCCCTGGAAGCATACTCGGACGCGGAATAGACGGACGCCCCGGACTCGCTGACCACCAGCGAGCGTAAGCTCAGCTCCGGATGCTTGCGGATCAGCTCCCGAGCGAGCTTGTCGGTCTCCCGCGACGCGGTGCCATTGCCGATGCTGATCAGCTTGGCTCCGTGCTCCTTGGCAAGCGCAGCCAGCCGTGCGATAGACTCATTCCAGCGGTTCCGCGGTGCATGCGCGTAGATGGTATCCGTCGTTGCCACGCGACCGGTACCGTCGACCACCGCCACCTTGACACCGGTTCGCAGACCGGGGTCCAGGCCGATGGTGGTCAGGCGCCCTGCCGGTGCGGCGAGCAGCAGGGCCGTCAAGTTGCGGGCGAAGACCCGGATCGCCTCCTTCTCCGCCGCTGCCAGCAGGCTGGACTTGATGTCCAGGTCCAGTCGGGTCAGGAGCTTGATGCGCCAGGTCTTGCGAACCGTCTCCTTGAGCCAGGCATCCGCAGGGCGGCCCAAATCCCGGATGCCGAAGCGCTCGGCGATCATCTGCCGGCAAACGGCGTCCGGATCATCTCCCTCCCCCGCGCTCAGCTCCAGGGACAACACGCCCTGATTGCGGCCCCGGAACAGGGCCAACGCCCGGTGGGAAGGGATCTTGCGGACCGGTTCGGCGTAGTCGAAGTAGTCCGAGAACTTGTTGCCCTCGCTCTCCTTGCCGTCGAGGACACGGGACGTCAGGATTCCCTGCTCCCGCAGCAGGGTCCGAAGGCGGCCGCTGAGCTGGGGGTCCTCGGCGAATCTTTCCATGAGGATCTGGCGCGCGCCGTCGAGGGCCGCCTGCACGTCCGCTACGCCCTTACCCGCATCCAGGTAAGCCTCCGCCAAATGCCCCGGGTCCTGGCTCGGATCTTCCAACAAGGTGCGTGCTAGGGGCTCCAGTCCCGCCTCGCGGGCTATCTGGGCCTTGGTCCGCCGTTTCGGCTTGTAGGGGAGATAGAGGTCTTCCAGCCTTTGCTTGGTGTCCGCTGCCTCTATTGTGCTTCTTAGCTCCTCGCTCAGCTTGCCCTGTTCCTCGATACTGGCCAGGACGCTCGACCTGCGATCCTCCAGCTCACGCAGATATCCCAAGCGCTGCTCCAGCTCGCGGAGCTGTACATCGTCGAGCCCCCCGGTGACCTCCTTGCGGTAGCGGGCGATGAAGGGCACCGTCGCCCCCTCGTCCAGCAGGCGAACAGCGGCGTCCACCTGCGCCACCCGCACCTTCAATTCTTTACCAATTGCTTGAATAATTTTTGACATCTGTTTGTTTCTACGATTTTATTCAAAGAATACCAACGATCCCTGGGGGGGCGCCCCAGCCGCGATTGCAGGCCGACCTCCGATCGGTACAGGCGGATGCGCTTCCACACCGCCGTCTCGCTGTCGGCTACGCAGGACTGTAGAATCCACTGCAACCCGACCGAAGACGAGAACCTGCCTGGCGAGAACGATCAATCGCCTCCACCGCGCCTTAGGGTCATGCCACTACAATCAATCGCCCGGATCGAGCATTGGCGCCTCGTGGCACGTCCGCCATCGCTTGCGGCCGGCGGGCTGCACCTTTGGAAAATCCGTACCGGAGACGAAGGTGCGCGTATCTTCGAGCTCGCTCCCCTGCTCTCGCACCGCGAGGCAGAACGCGCCGAGCGACTGCGGTTGAGGCACCACCGCGAGCGCTACGTGCGCGCCCACGCGGTGCTGCGCTCAATCTTATCAAATTACATTAATATTGAACCGCAGCAAATTGTATTTTCCCCCGGATATGCGGGAAAACCTCGGATAGACGGCCCCGCGACGAATCTTGAATTTAACCTGACGACCAGTGGCGATCTCGCCCTGCTGGGAGTTTGTCCGGGAGAGCCTCTGGGCGTCGACTGTGAGCAGGTACGCGAACGCAAGGACTTCGCCGGTATCGCCAGGCGGATGTTCAAGCCCGAAGAAGCAGCGCATATAGCCGCCGCAGCGCAACAAGATCAGATCAGGCTGTTCCATCTCGCCTGGACCGGCCTGGAGGCGGAGGTCAAGGCCGACGGTCGGGGCCTGTTTCACCGCAAGGCGCCTGTGGCCCGAGGAGCCCCCGGCATCGCCCACTGCGTACCGGAGCCCGGATTTATCGCCGCAGTCGCGCGCAGGGACCTGCCGCCCTTTGAGCAGTGGATAACCCTGGAGCTAGCCCGCGGCTGATATACTGCGCGCTTTTTGCCGCCGGAGCCTTACGTTGGAAGCCACCCAGATCCTCTTGCTCTCGTTTGTTCAGGGGCTGACCGAGTTTCTTCCCATCTCCAGCTCGGCGCACCTGATCCTAGCGCCCCTGCTCTTCGGTTACGAGCTGCAGAGCCTGGCTTTCGACGTGGCCGTGCACCTGGGCACCCTGGGTGCGGTCATGCTCTATTTCCGCCGTGAGATCGCCGCGATGATCGTCGCCCTGCTGGAGTCTATCAAGACCAGACGCATCAACACACCCGACGCCAGGCTCGCATGGATGATCATCTTGGCCACGGTTCCGGTCATCCTGCTCGGTGTGCCCTTGAAGTCGTTGCTGGAAACGCTGCGAGAGGACGACCGGCTGATCGCTTTTGTGATCGCCGGCACCACGATCGGTTTCGGGTTGCTGCTATGGATTTCCGATATGCGCAGCACCCGGACGCGAAACGAGCACAGCCTGGGCTGGAAAGACGCCCTCCTGGTCGGCGTCTTTCAGGCCATCGCCATCATCCCTGGCACGTCCCGATCCGGCATTACCATCACCGCGGGGCTCATCTTGGGCCTGACACGCAAGGCCGCGTCCCGCTTCTCCTTTCTCCTCTCCATTCCGACCATCCTCATGGCGGGAGGTCTGGAGACCCTGGACTTGATCCAGTCCCCGGACCCCGTGGACTGGACCTCCCTGTGGCTCGGTGCCCTGCTGTCCTTCTTCGTCGCATATCTCACAATCCATATGTTCCTCAAGTTTATTGAGAAAATAAGCATGTTTCCTTTTGTGTTATATAGAATATTTCTTGGGCTACTGATCCTCTTCTTGATTTTCTGACCCCGCCCAAGCCCAACTTGCCATGCATTCAAACCCAGCCTGCAGCGGTGCAAAGAGTGGTCTGAGGCCGAGCTCGCCCAGGCCCGCCGGGGTGCCGACATGGTCCCGACGGGCCGGTGAATGGGGCGCCTTTGTCTTTGCCGCCTTTGCGTTGCTGGGTACTTCGCCCGCATCGGTCGGGCTCGCCGTCTGGATCAAGCTGTTGCTGTTTTTTCCCTTCGCGTACTGGGCCGGTGGCCGAAGCCAACCTGTAGGCTGGCTCCTTTTCCTGGCGCTTCTCGGGTTCACCGTCGGATTTCTGCATAACGTCGACTGGGCGAGCTTCGATGCGACCTTCTTCTACACCAGATTCGAGGTTTACTTGCCCGCCGTAGCATTCGGAATGTTCTCCGGTGTCGCCGTGCTGGGGTTGATCGCAATACGTGAGTCCTTCTGGGTATCCGGTACCAGCCGAATCCCCGGCTGGGCCCGGATCGCAATATGGCTTCTGCTCCTGGCGATCATGCTCGAGGCGCTGTTTCTGTCTTTCTCCCGAACCACCTGGATTGCGTTCGCCATTGCGGCGGCTCTATTGATGTACCTGGAATGGCGGACCCGTCGCCGCGACAGGGGTCAGAGACAGCAGACCGCAACAATACCGCGGCTAGCTTCCGCTTTGGTCGTTGCGATTGTCGCGCTGTTGGTCTTCGGGACAGTCAGTGAATGCCGCAATGGCAACGTACACCGGCCCTTTTGCCGTTTCCTGCTTGTAACCCTTGTCTTCATCCTGATCTGGAACCTGACCAATTACCGCATCGTCCGACATGACGGACTCTTCTTCTGGATTATATTCGCGGGCATCGCGTACAGCTGCCGCCTGCGAGTGCTGATTGCAGATGCCCGGGAGGGATCGATTTCCGCGAACGCGGGATCCCCAGCTTGAGACCAGGCTTGCAGACGCCGCGCTAACACGAAACAAGCTGGTACCAACTCACATGTCCTTCGATCCGATTCCCCTCTACTGGCGGCGAAAGCTGAAAATTCTGCTGCACAACTTACGAACCCGAGATAGGTCTCTTGCCATTCGAGTAAAACGGTCGGGAGATCTATTTCACCTATCGGTGGGCGGCGAGCGCATCGCCATCGTCTCAATCAGCCGATGGTCGAAATACCGCAAGGGCATTGCCTTCCAGATCGAGCAGCTGGCGCGGCGCTATGGCACCTTGCCGTTGCGCCGCCAGCTGTCTGGTCAGACGGTCATTGACATCGGCGCCAACGTCGGAGAGCTCAGCCTCTATTGCCGGCGTGCGGGCGCGAGCGTCTACGCCATCGAGCCCGATCCGGTCAATTACACTGCGCTTGAGCAAAACATTGCCGGAACCGGTATCGAGTCATTTCGGTTGGCGCTCTGGGACAAGGAGGAAACGCTCACCTTCTACTCGTCGGTGGCCGGGGCGGACAGCTCGCTGATCGAGCCCGACGCGAACAGCCGCGCGTTGCAGGTGAATGCCTTGCCGCTTGACAAATTGACCGAAGACAAGCACATCGGGCGGGTGTTTCTCATCAAGGCCGACGCCGAGGGCGCCGAGCCGGAGGTCCTGAGGGGGGCGAAGAAGACATTGAGGCGCACCTGCTGTGTCTCGATCGATTGCGGTCCGGAACGAAGGGGTGAGCGGACGTTTGAAACCTGCAGGTCTATTCTCAGCGAGCTGGGATTCGAGACCCGTGCACTGGAAGAGGAGGGAAATGTCCTGTTCGGTAGGAACCCGGATTGGGACACGGAACAATCCTCCATTATCGAGTCTGGCATCAGACCGTAGAGCAGCGGCCCGCGTAGACCGCCATGACCTGTTTGAGCTCCCTCAGAAGCCAGCGGCGCTCCTCCGGGGTCAGACCCCGGGTCTCGGCCAGGTCTTCGCCCCGCTCAAGGGCCTCGATGTCCCGCCACACACGGCGGCAGCCCTTTTCGCATAGGGCCTCGAGCCTCGCCTCCAGTCGGTATTTGTCGATGGACTCCAATGCGGCTATTTCCAGGATTATGGAACCGGCGTCCGCTGGATCGGCATCTGAGCCACCAATTGGGCGATATCTCTTGTCCCCTGCTGCAGATCCCCTACACGCCGCTCCTCGCGGTAAAAACGCACCTCAAGCGTCGAGAAGAGCCGCAGCAGCTCGTTGGCCGCCAGGCGAAAGGCGGGATTGGACGGGCCGCAATCCGAGACGGCTTCGCGGATGAAGGTCTGGTAGAAGAGGAGTCCACCCGGAAGCAAAGCTTCCGTCAGCGCGGGGGCCAGATCCCGATCCAGGAAATGGGATGCGAGTATGACGTCGAAGCTCGCAGGCTCAGGCGGCTCTTTGCAAACATCCCGGACCCGGGACTCGATGTGAAGATCACGCGATCCCGCCTCCCGCTGTAATCGCTCGATGGCGACCCGCGACAGGTCCCAGGCCGCGACATCCAACCCCTGCCGGGCCAGAAGCAACGCGCTCTCACCCAAGCCGCAGGCCAGATCCAAGGCCCGGCCCTTCGTCGGCAACAGGTGCAGGTTCTCGACCAGGACGGCAGCGGGCGGTGGATGACGGTCGCTGTCGCCGTAGCGCTGGTCCCACTTTGCTCGGAGGATCCGGGACTCCGAATCTTTGTCGCTTGGCGTCACAAGGTGGCCAACCCCCGCTTCAGATCCGCCTTGATATCCTCGATGTCTTCCAGTCCGACGGCGATACGGATCAGACCTTCGCCGATTCCCGCCGTCTCCCGCTCCTCGTCGGTAAGACGGCCGTGCGTGGTGGTCGCCGGATGGGTGATGGTGGTCTTGGTGTCGCCGAGATTCGCGGTGATGGAGAGCATCCGCGTCGAATCGATCACCCGCCAGGAGCCCTCGCGCCCGCCACGCACGTCGAAGGCGACGATGCCGCCGGCGGTGCGCTGCTGGGTGCCCACCAAGTAGTGCTGGGGATGGGAACCCAGCCCCGGGTAGTAAACGCGATCCACACCTGGTTGCTCCTGCAGCCAGTCGGCCAGCTCCCGGGCATTGCGCGAATGGGCGAGCATTCGCAGCTCCAGGGTCTCCAGGCCCTTGAGAAAGACCCAGGCGTTGAAGGGACTCATGGTGGGTCCGGCGGTACGCAGCACGCCGAACACCTCTTCCCCGACCAGGTTGCGGTCCCCGACCACCGCACCGCCGACGCATCTCCCCTGCCCGTCCAGGTACTTGGTCGCGGAATGCATCACCAGGTCGGCCCCGAGAGCCAGGGGCCGCTGCAGCGCCGGAGTGCAGAAGCAGTTGTCCACCACCAGAAGACAACCGCGGGCATGGGCCAGGTCGGCCAGGGCGCGGATATCCACCATCTCGGTGAGGGGGTTCGAGGGTGTCTCCACGAACAGCAGCCGCGTAGCCGGCCCGATGGCCGCCTCCCAGGCGCTCGGGTCGGCCAGGGGCACGTAACTGGTCTCTATCCCGAAGCGGGTCAGGTACTTGTTGAACAGGATTGTGGTGCTGCCGAAGATGCTGCGCGAGGAGACGATATGCTCCCCGGCCTTCAGCAACCCCATACACAGGGCCAGGATGGCCGACATGCCTGAAGCGGTGGCGACGCAGCACTCCCCTCCCTCCAGAGCCGCGAGCCGTTTCTCGAAGGCGGACACCGTCGGGTTGGTAAACCGGGAATAGATATTTCCGGATTCGTCGCCGGCGAAACGGGCCGCCGCCTCGTGAGCACTGGCGAAGACGTAGCTGGAGGTGGTGAAGATGGGCTCGCCGTGCTCACCCTCCGGCGTACGCTCGTGCCCGGTGCGAATGGCCAGCGTGGAGAGCGCGAGCTGATCCGGTTCGTTCATGAGCGGCGTCCGGGCGTCGTGCATGATGGGAGGCGGGAGCCGAGGGAACCCGGTGCTTTGTGTGGATCCATGTGTCCTAGGCCGTGTTGTGGAGCTCGATGACCGTGTCGCCATGCGTGGATCTGGACTCCTTTGCGCCGTCATTGCGGTCTCGCTCGAGCCGGTCTAGGTACTTGACGGTGACGTCCCCGGTTACATATTCGCTGTCGAAGACCGAGGTGTCGAAGCGGTCGACGTCGCTCTTACCTTTCTTCTGCACGGCCTCGATCAGGTCGTCCAGGTCCTGAAAAATGAGCCCGTCCGCCCCGAGCACCTCGCGCATCTTCGTCCTCTGAACGGCCGTGGGCGACCAGCTCGCTCGCGGCGGGCATGTCGATGCCGTAGACATTGGGATAGCGCACCGGCGGTGCGGCGGAGGCGAAATAGACCCGCCTGGCGCCCACGTCCCGTGCCATCTGAATGATCTGTTGCGATGTGGTCCCGCGCACGATGGAATCGTCCACGAGCAACACGTTCTTATTCCTGAACTCCAGATCGATGGCGTTCAGCTTCTGGCGCACGGATCTCTTGCGCACCTTCTGCCCCGGCATGATGAAGGTACGGCCGATGTAGCGGTTCTTGATAAAGCCCTCGGCAAAGCCGATGCCCAACGCGTTGGCGACCTGCAAGGCGGCGGTGCGGCTGGTCTCGGGCACCGGGATGACCACGTCGATGTCGTGATCCGCCCACTCGCGCTTGATCTTCGCGGCCAGCTTCTTGCCCATGCGCAGGCGCGCCTTGTGGACCGAGATGTTGTCGATGATGGAGTCCGGCCGCGCAAAATAGACGAACTCGAAAATGCAGGGCGAAAGGACCGGCTGCTCCGCGCACTGTTTTGAATAGAGCCTGCCGTCCGGGTCTATGAAGACCGCCTCCCCCGGTGCGATGTCTGCGATGAGATCGAAGCCCAGGGTGTCAAGGGCCACGCTCTCGGAGGCGATCATGTACTCGACACCCTCATCCGTCTCGCGCTTACCGTAGACCACCGGCCGAATGCCGTGCGGATCGCGGAAGCCGCAGATGCCGAACCCCGGGATCATGGCCACCGCGGCGTAACCACCCCGGCAGCGCCGGTGCACTCCCTCCACGGCGCGGAAAATGTCCTGCTCGTCGATGCGCAGCTTGCCTTTGATCTGAAGCTCGTGGGCGAAAATGTTGAGCAGGATCTCCGAATCCGACTCCGTATTCAGGTGGCGCAGATCCTCCACGAACAGGTCCCGCTTGAGATCTTCCGCGTTGGTGAGATTGCCGTTGTGGGCGAGGACGATGCCGTAAGGGGAGTTGACGTAGAAGGGCTGTGCCTCCGCCGAGCTCGACACACCTGCCGTGGGATAGCGCACATGCCCCAGGCCCATGTCACCCCGCAGCTTGATCATGTGCCGGGTGCGGAAGACGTCCCGGACCAACCCGTTGTCCTTGCGCAGGTGGAGCTTCTCACCCTCGCAGGTCACGATGCCGGCCGCGTCCTGTCCGCGGTGCTGCAGAACCAGCAGCGCGTCGTACAGGGACTGATTGACCGGGCCCTTACCGACGATTCCGACTATGCCGCACATGAGGTACCTCGTCGTTCGGTGTATAGAAACACCTCGCCGCGGAGGGTCGCCGACGAAAGCGCGCCCAAGCAGGGCGACAACCGGCCAGGCTGGCTTGGTCGACGTTCAGGTATTTCTACAAGCTCTTGAGCTTATCCATCGCTTCCGGAGGAATCTGATCGAGTATGAGCTCGGCCAGGGATTGAAAGCGGCCGATGAGGAAGGAACCCTGCCACCAGTGGTCTTCCGGCAATGGCGTAAGTGCCCCCAGGAACACGAGCATCGCCACGAGCACGGCACCACGGGCTGCGCCGAAAACGACCCCCAGGACCCTGTCCGTCCCCGTAAGTCCAGTCTTCTCCACCAACATGGACAACAGGTGTCCGAAGATGGCCCCGAGGATCAGTATCCCGAACACCAGAATCAGAAAGGCCGCGCCGAGCCGAACTGTAGGGCTTGCGATCCAACGCGTTAGCTCCGCGGCAAGCTCCTTATGGAACATCCAAGCGACGAACACCGCCCCGAGCCAGATAACGAAAGAAAGCACCTCCCGCAGGAGGCCGCGCGTGAACCCGACGAGTGCCGAAAGCAGGATAATGCCAATGATGGCGAGATCGACCCAGAGCATGACTGCTTGTCCCTTAGGGGTAACGTTGAATCTGGACTTTCAGCCCAGTCTGCGCCGTGATCGACGCGGCGATGGACTCGATCCGATTGCGGTCCGCCTCCGGGCCGACGCGAATGCGGTGCCATACCTGCTGCTTCACATCCGCCTGCTCGACGAAGGCGGGGAATCCTTTCTTGCGTAGGTCCTGCTGCAGCCTCATGGCGCTGTTGAGGTCCCGCACGCTGGCCACTTGGACAACCCAGGACGAGATGCCCGCCACCTCTACAGGCGCCTTCTGCGGCTTCTGGATCGGCGCCGACGGCGGCTCGGGCACCGGAGCCGGTTCAGGTGCCGGCTGCGGTTCCGGGGCCGGTGGCTCCTCCCGAACCAGAACCGGGGGCGGCTCGGGTGCAGGTGGCGGTATGGATTCGCCCAAGGCGGGCGCCTCGAAAATTGGTGGCGGAGCGAGCTCCTGGGGTCGCCTATCGCCGGACTCCGAAACCGGTTGCTCGGGCAACGCAGATAAGACGGACTCATCAGGCCCATCGGACACCGACGCTTCATAGCCTTGGTCGAACTCCGGCCGCGGCGGAATCGAGAGATCCCGATCGGTTATCGGACTTTTGGTCTCCTCCTCCAACAGCATGGGGAGAAAGATAATCAACAGCAGCACCATGACCGCCGCGCCCACTAGACGTCGTTTCGCCCCTTCCTCCATTCGAGATACCGTAATAAGCTTGTAGAGTTAAGTGAAATGTCCTGCGCAGAACAACTCCGCAGGACGCGAAGTTGGGGATTATATCGCAGTTGCCTCCTCGTGGGTCTGCAACAAGGCGGCCTCGACCGTGGTGAAAGAGCCGAACACGAGGATACAGTCTCCCGGCAGGGCCTGCTTCCGGGCTGCTGTCAGCGCCTCATCGACGCGGGCGTGCACATGCAAGCTCGCTTGCACCGCGATGCGCTCCAGGGCCCTGTGCAGATCGGCGGCCGGCAATGCCCTCGAATCCCTCGTTTGCCCGAGGTACCAGCGATCTACCAACGCGGCCAGCGGCTTCGCAATGGCCATCGGGTCCTTGTCCTTCAGTGTGGCGAGCACCGCGTGCAGACGACCCGGACATTGGAAGGAACGCAAACTCTCGGCCAGCGATTGTGCGGCCTGGGCATTGTGGGCCACATCCAGAATCCAGGTGACCTCGCCCGGTATGACCTGGAACCGCCCGGCCAAGCTGGCTCTCCGCAACCCCGACCGCAGGCCGTCTGCGGAAACCGGAAAGAGATGATCCAGGCGGGAAACCGCCATCAGCACCGCGGCCGCGTTGTCGCGCTGGAAGATACCTCTCAAGGCCGGCGCCGGCAGTCCGGACCAGGAACGCTCGGGTCCGGTCCAACGCCAGGTGCGTCCTTGCTCCTCCCAATCGAAATCCCGGCCGAGCACGAGCAGGTCGCATCCGAGCCGGTGCGCCCGCTCGATCAGGGAGGAGGAAGGCGCCCGGTGCCCGACGACCGCAGGCCGTCCGTGGCGGAATATCCCTGCCTTCTCAGCGGCTATCTCGTCCAGGGTTTCGCCGAGCCAAGCCGTGTGATCCAGACCGATGGTGGTCACCACAGCCACGTCAGGATCGAGGATGTTGACCGCATCGAGACGCCCGCCCAGACCCACCTCCAGGATGACCAGATCCGACGCGGAACGGACGAACAGGTCCAGCGCGGCCAGAGTGCCGATCTCGAAATAGGTTAGGGTCGACTCTCCACGAGCCTCGTCGACCCGCTCAAATGCGGCACAGAGCACGGCGTCACTGAGGGCTTTCCCATCCAGGCGTATACGCTCGTTGTAACGCAGAAGGTGTGGCGAGGTGTAACAGCCGGTGCGGTAACCCGCGGCGCGGTAAATGGACTCGAGCATGGTGGCACAAGAGCCCTTGCCGTTGGTGCCGGCGATGGTGATGACAGCGAAGGGCACGGGCTCGGGACACAGACGTGCCCAAACCGCCGCGACGCGCTCCAACCCGAGGTCGATGCTGGTCGGGTGCAGTGTCTCTTGCCAACTGAGCCAACCCTGAAGGTCATCGAATCGCACGATTGCTACACCCTCGATGGCGCTTAGGCATGCATAGATCAGAAGTCCGCAAATGAACGCGAAAAATACGTCGATAGGACGATGATCCTTGCGGACAAATCATAGCCGCGAAACACCGGCGGAATTCAAGGCCGCGGCCGGTGGGTAAGCATCGCGATCAGGTCGGCGATACCGTCCCGCATGTCTCGGCGGTCCATGATCATATCCAGGGCGCCGTGCTCCAGCAGGAACTCGCTGCGCTGAAAGCCCTCCGGCAGTTTTTCCCGCACGGTCTGCTCGATCACCCGCGGGCCGGCAAAGCCGATCAGGGCGTTCGGCTCGGCCAGGTTGACATCGCCGAGCATGGCCAGGCTGGCGGAGACGCCCCCCATGGTGGGATCGGTCATCACCGAGACGAACGGCAACCCGCGCTCGCGAAGCCGGCCGAGCGCGGCGCTGGTCTTGGCCATCTGCATGAGGGAGAACAGGGACTCCTGCATGCGCGCGCCGCCGCTCGCCGCGAAGCAGACAACGGGGCGCCCTGTCTGATGGCCTCGTCGACTCCCCTCACGAACCGCTCTCCGACCACGGAGCCCATGGACCCGCCCAGAAAATCGAACTCGAACGCGGCCGCCACCACTTCCAGCGCCTTGACGCGACCGCGCATCACCACCAGGGCCTCTTTCTCAGCGGTTTGCTTCTGGGCCGCAGAGAGACGGTCCTTGTATTTGCGCAAGTCCTTAAACTTCAGAGGATCGACGGACTCGATGTCCGGCGCGATTTCCTCGCGTGACTCCGGATCCAGAAAAGCATCCAGACGGCGGCGTGCACTGAGCCGGTTGTGGTAACCGCACTTGGGGCAGACCTCCAGATTGCGCTCCAGCTCCGCCCGATAGAGGATCGCGCTGCAACCGGGGCATTTGGCCCATAGTCCCTCCGGCACCGCGCGCTTGCTGATCGCCTCGGTGCGGATGCGGCTTGGCATCAGTTTGTCGAACCAGCTCATGCTCGTTATGCCTCTACCCGAAATACTGTCATCGCTTGCTCCCTATCCCCCTCTGCGAGAGGGTCGCGGGAACGAGCGCGGCCTAGGCCGCGGCCTTCTCAAGGTCGAAGAGTCCGGCTCAGCCCTTATCCGCACCGTCAATTGCGGCCCGCAAGCCACTGAGAAAATCTCTCACGGCGGCCGGGATATGCTCCGGCGTGCCTGCGAGCTCCTCGATGCGCCCGACGATGGCGCTGCCCACGATGACCGCATCCGCCACGCGCGCCACACGGGCGGCGGTCTCCGCGTCCTTTATACCGAAGCCCACACCCACCGGCAGGTCGATCATGCGTCGAATCGGGTGCAACTTTTCCGCAACCTCATCGACGTCCAGGTTTCCCGCGCCGGTCACGCCCTTGACGGACACGTAGTAGACGAATCCGGACGCAACCTCGGCAATCTTTCCTATCCGCGCCTCGGTAGAAGTCGGCGCAATCAGATAGACCAGATCGAGCCCTGCATCCCGCAGCGCGGTCACCAGCTCGAAGCTCTCTTCCGGCGGCACGTCCACCACCAGGGTCCCGTCTACGCCGGCCTCTCGGGCCTGGGCCGCGAGCTCGCCATAGCCCATGACCTCGATTGGGTTTAGATAGCCCATCAGGACCACCGGCGTCTTGTCATTCTTTGTGCGAAACCGCCTAACCATGTCCAGGACGTCGTGCAGGCTGACGTGGTGCGCAAGCGCGCGCTCGCTGGCGCGCTGTATCACGGGTCCGTCGGCCATGGGATCGGAGAAAGGCACCCCGAGCTCGATCATGTCCGCGCCTGCCTCCACCATGGCGTGCATCAGGGGAACGGTGACGGACGGCTCCGGGTCACCCGCTGTAACGAAGGGGACCAGGGCGGTCCTGCCCTGCGCTTTCAGTACGCTGAAGCGCTCCCTGATTCTGCTCATAGCTCGATTCCTTCGCGCGCAGCCACTGTGTGCATATCCTTGTCCCCGCGCCCGGAGAGATTGATCAGAATCGACCGATCCTTCTCCATGGTGGGCGCCAGCTTGGCCGCATAGGCCAGGGCGTGGCTGGACTCCAGGGCCGGAATGATGCCCTCGATCTTGGTCAGGGCGTGGAACGCCGCCAGCGCCTCGTCGTCGGTCACCGCATCGTAGCGTGCACGCCCGCTATCCTTGAGCCAGGCATGCTCGGGTCCGACACCCGGATAATCCAGACCCGCGGAAATGGAGTGGGTCTCGATGATCTGTCCGTCCCGGTCCTCCATGAGATAGGTGCGGTTGCCGTGCAGCACCCCTGGCGTACCGGCGCACAGGGGGGCGGCATGCTGGCCGGTGTCCAATCCGTCGCCCGCCGCTTCGACGCCATAGATGGCGACTGTCGCGTCGTTCAGGAAGGGGTGGAAAAGCCCGATCGCGTTTGAGCCACCGCCGACGCAAGCGATCAGGGCATCGGGCAGGCGACCGGTGCGGTTAAGCATCTGGGCGCGCGCCTCGCGCCCGATCACCGTCTGGAAGTCCCGGACCATGGCGGGATAGGGGTGTGGACCCGCCACGGTCCCGATGATGTAGAAGGTGTCGTCCACGTTGGTGACCCAGTCACGCATGGCCTCGTTGAGGGCGTCCTTTAGCGTACGGGAGCCGGATCTGACGGAAACCACCTCCGCCCCGAGGAGCCGCATCCGGTAGACGTTGGCCTCTTGGCGCGCCACGTCCACCTCGCCCATGTAGACGACGCACTCGAGCCCCAGACGCGCGGCCACCGTGGCAGTGGCCACCCCGTGCTGTCCGGCCCCGGTCTCGGCGATGATGCGGGTCTTGCCCATGCGCTTGGCCAGCAACGCCTGGCCGATGGTGTTGTTCACCTTGTGGGCGCCGGTGTGATTGAGGTCTTCGCGCTTCAGGAAGATCTGGGCGCCGCCAAGCTCCCGGCTCCAGCGCTCGGCGTGATAGACGGGAGACGGCCGCCCGACATAGTCGCGCAGGTCCGCGTCGAGCTCGGCCAGGAAGGTCTCGTCGTTCAGGTAACGTTCGTAAGCGGCCCGCAGCTCGCCCAACGGGTGCATGAGCGTCTCGGGGACGAACATACCCCCGTAGCGACCGAAGTGCCCGCGGGCATCCGGCAGCCGATAACCGTCATCGAGATTCGTCACCATCTTTCACCCCTTGCAGAAATGCCGCCATCTTGACGCTGTCTTTCACGCCTTTCGCCGACTCGACACCGCCACTCACATCCACCGCATAGGGACCAACGCGGCGTATCGCGTCCCCCACGTTAGACGGACTCAATCCGCCCGCAAGAACAATTTGAGGTGCCAACCACGCGGGTACAAGATCCCAGTCGAAGCGGCGGCCGGTTCCGCCCGGTGCCTTGGGGTCGTAGGTATCCAGTAGCAATGCGCGCGCGCCCCGATAGGCCCGGGCCAGTGCCGTCAGATCCGTCTCCGGGCGCATGCGCGCGGCCTTGATCCAGGGCCTTTGAAATGCGGAGCAATACTCCGGGGGCTCGTCGCCGTGGAACTGGAGCAGGTCGAGCGGAACGCTTGAAAGCACGGAGCGCACGAAGACGGGCTCGGCGTTGACGAACAGCCCGACACCGGTCACGAATGGCGGAAGCGTATCCACCAACCGACGCGCCTGCTCAATCTCCACCGCACGCGGGCTGGGTGCGTAAAACACAAGTCCGACGGCGTCGGTGCCGGCTTCAACGGCCGCTGCCAGGTCCGACTCCCTGGTCAGGCCGCAAATTTTAACCCTTGTCCGCTTCATTCGTGAACGCTTAATTACCAACTCGAGATCGGTGACTGCAGGTCGCGCTGCGGAAGCACGATCTCCGGCGCGTAATCCACACGCAGGAAATACAAGCCCTGGGGAGGTGCGGTAATGCCGCCGCGGGTGCGATCACAAATCCGAAGCAGGTCTTTTGCCCACGAGACCGGCGCATCCCCGGATCCGATGGCCATGAGCACACCCGCTATGTTCCTCACCATGTGGTGCAGGAATCCATTTGCACCGACGCGCAGCTCAAGCAGCTCTCCGCGCTGTTCAAGATCAAGGTAATACACACGCCGAACCGGAGATTTCGCCTGACACCCGAGGGCGCGGAAGCTCGAGAAATCGTGCTCGCCAACCAGCTCCCGGGCAGCGCGGCGCATTCGGTCCAAGTCCAGCTCCCGGTGTACCCACACCGCCCGGTCGCGCCTCAGGGCCGAGCGCGTTTCCCGCGACATAATCAGATAACGGTAGTGACGTGCGGTTGCGCTGAACCGGGCATGAAAGTCCGCACCGACTGGGCTTGCCCAGAGAACATTGACGTCCGGCGGCAGATTGACGTTGGTGCCCAACACCCAGGAGCGCTCGCTGCGGTTCGCCCACGTATCGAAGTGGATGACCTGCTCCAGCGCATGCACTCCCGCATCGGTACGCCCTGCACAATGGGTGCGTACAGGGTGGTTTGCAACCCTACTAACGCCTTGCTCCAGCTGCTCCTGTACGGTTCGCACATCCCTTTGCATCTGCCAGCCGTGGAACGCCGCCCCGTCGTACTCGATACCCATGGCGATGCGCATAGAATCACCTGCCGGCATTTGTCGACCTTGCTCGGCTCGCAGACCTGATGTCGGGATAAACGGACGGGAACGTCGAACGTCTTGGTGGCGGGACTCACCGAATGCGGCTGGTATCCGGGCGCGCCGGCGCGGCGCGTCCGATCCTTGGGCGAAAAGTCAGCCCAGCTTCTCCATCATTTCCTTCGCCTCGGCGCGTTGCTCTTCGTTGCCTTCCAGGGCGACCTCCTCAAGGATAACCCGCGCCGCCCCGGGGTCCTCCATTTCCATGTATGCCCTGGCGAGATCGATCTTCGTGGCCACCTCGTCCCACATGCCGGAATCCATTTGCCACTGAGACGACAGGGCATCGCTTTCGAGGCTGTCCTTACCCACCGGTGCAATATCCAGCGTATCCCCTAGCACATCCTCCAAGGCAGCCCCGTGAGCCTCCGCTGAAAAGGGCTCGCCGGAAATGTCCCGGTCGGAAGAGCTGGCCAAGTCCAGGTCGCGCAGGCCGTCGAAATCCTCGAGCTGCAGCTCCAGATCCGAATCCGCTCCTGACATCTCCGGCGTATCCTCGTTCTCCGGAGCTTGCAGAGCATCACTGAAAACCTCCAAATCCTCGACTTCCAGCTCCAAGTCCCGGAACCGCGTGTCCTGCGCATCGTCCGACGGAGGCACCGCCTTCACAACGTCCCCTGCGTCCCTATGGCCGGGCTCCGGCGCCGCTGGCCCCCGTCCTTCGTCGGGCGAAAGCGGCGGAAACGTCACTGTCCGGGGCCGCGCCGGCGTTTGAGACGCCTCACCATCCTGACTTCCGTCGCCGCTATCAGCCGGGGCAGAACCTTCGCCGTCTTTGCCCTTGAGATCGCGCAGCATACCCTCGAGACGCCGCCATTGATCCGGATCGGTCCGATCGCCGCCGATTTGATGCATTTGCGCCATGATCGCCGTCATGGCTCGCAGATCTCCGGAACCGTAATAGGCCTCAGCTAGCTTATACTTTACATCCAAGCGGTTCGGAGACCTCTCTACTTCCTCCTCCAACAGAGATTCCGCTTCACGATAACGTCCGTAAGCGATATAGACGTCGGCCTCCGAGACAATATCCGCCTCCTCGGTCTCATCCTTAAGATCTTCTATCTCGCTGTAAGGCAACGGCGTTGACGCCGATAACTCGGCACTCTCCGTCGTGGGCTCTGGCGAAAACTCCGACGCCATGACAACGTCCCCGGCCTCTTTCGCCGCTTCCGGTGCGAGCTCCGCGGGAATCGAGCCATCTTCCAAGCTTTTGCGGCGCTTATAAGCAACCCAGCCCAACAAGCCGAGCAGCAGCGGAACCACCGCCGCCAATGCCAGCATGGGCTTGGGCATCGACTCCCAATAGTTTGGAGGGACTATGGGATCCGTTGCCACCTCGGGCGCCGGCGGCGCGTCTGCGGGTGGCGCTTCGTCTGGGACGGATGCGGTGACGGCCTCTGTGCTCTCGGCTTCACCCGATGCATCGATTCGCTCTTCGGCGCCAGGGGTCGACTCTGCACCGGTCGTTTCTGCTGCGAGATCCTCCGAACGCTTTAGACCGGCTGCCTGGAGCTGTGCAAACCGCTCATCGCTGAGCTTGAGAAGGCGCTGAATGTCCGCCAGCTGCGTCTCCAGCTCCCGCACTCGGCTACGCAGCTCCTCGGTTTCCTGCCGATTGCTCTCACCGGACTCCTGCACCATCAAGATGTCCTGTTTGACGGTGCGCAGATCCGATGCTCCGGCCTGCCCTTCCTGCGCCCCCTCCGAGGTAGTCGCCGCCCCGACGCCGACGTCTTTTTGAGCCTCCACTTGGGGCGACGGTGCCTCGGTCGGCGTGGGTCGCGGCCTGCGCGGCCGTACCTGCGATCTTGAGGCGATCCTTCGGTGCACGCGCCGCCGTAATATCCGTCAGAGGGGTTGCGGTGACACTCTCGCCCTGCAAAGCGGCCTGGAACTGGCGCTCCGCCGCACGGGCATCAAGCGCGTGGAGCTCCGCAGACGTAGGGATCTCCAGCACCTTGCCGACCTTGAGCAAGTTGATATCGCCGCGGATGAACGCCTTCTGATTGCTGCGGTACAGCGCCATGGCGGTTTGGGAAACGCTGGCGCCGGACTTTGCGGCCATCTTCCGCGCGATTTTCCACAGCCCGGCGCCCGACTCCACCGGACCGTAGCGCATCGGAAAAGCAGAAGCATCCGCCGACGAAGGCGCCGACTCTCGTGACTCCGCAGGGGGGGCAGGCGCTGCCCGCGGAGCCGCGGGCGGAGCGATCGCCGGCTGCTCGACTCGCGGCAACGGACTGTCCACCGTAACCGGTGGATCAAGCAGTACCGTGTACTCTTTGACCGACTGCCCCGCGGGCGATTTGACTTCGATCAGGAAGTCCAGGTAGGGCTCACGAACCGGATCTCGGCTCGTAACTCGGATGACGGGACTGCCCTGAGGTGATACCTCAGGGGTAAAGCTCAACCCTTTAAGAAAAGCCGGCCGCGGCGCGCCCGCCTTATTGAACTCCTCCTCGGAGGCGAGCAGAACCTTTACCGTGCCGACTTGATCGGGGTTGATCTCCAGCAGCTCAATCTGGCCCGCGAAGGGCTCGTTCAGTGCAGATTGGGCACTGATGCCGCCTAGGCTCAGCGCCTCGGCAGCCGCCGGTAACAGGGCCAGAGAGACCGTCGACGCCAGGATTAACTTGCGAAACATCCCTCTCCCTCGCTTAACCGCTCGGCAACAGGTCCGCCGGATTAACACCGGGAACCGCGCGCCCCGACTAAAATTGATAGCAGGGGACGATGCGGCCGTGCATCGATCTTTAAACATTGTGTGAAAAATATATCCTAAATACTGGAGTTTGAAAAGGTTTCCAGCAGGATTTTGCTTTCATCGACGAAGCGCGAACACAAAAAGGGCACGTCGACACCGAGCGGCTGCTATTCCCGCCGGAAAACCGAACCATCTCCTCAGCGCTCCAGCAGCAGGCGCAGCATGCGCCGCAAAGGCTCCGCCGCGCCCCAGAGGAGCTGGTCGCCGACGGTGAAGGCCGAAAGATAGCGCTCGCCCAGGTTCATCTTTCGCAGCCGCCCTACCGGTACCGCCAGGGTGCCGGTAACGGCGGCCGGTGAAAGCGCCTGAACTGTTGCCTCCCGCTCGTTCGGCACCAGCTTCACCCAGTCGTTGGCAGACGCGATCATGCCCTCGATCTCGTCCGTCGGGACGTTCCTGCGCAACTTTATGGTCAATCCTTGGCTGTGGCAGCGCATGGCACCGATGCGCACGCAGGTGCCGTCGATGGGAACCGGATGCCCTTCACGGCCGAGGATCTTGTTGGTTTCCGCGATACCCTTCCATTCCTCACGACTCTGCCCATTCTCGAGCTGGACATCGATCCAGGGTATCAGGCTGCCCGCCAGCGGGGCACCAAATTCGCTGGTCGGAAATTCCGCCCCGCGCATGGTCCCGGTGACCACCCGGTCGATCCCGAGGATGGCCGATGCGGGGTCCGAGAGCAACTGCGCCGCACCCGCATACAGGGCGCCCATCTGATTCAGGAGCTCGCGCATGTTCTTGGCACCCGCACCCGAAGCGGCCTGGTAGGTCATGGCGCTGATCCACTCGACCAAATCCTGTCGGAAAAGGCCTCCCACCGCCATGAGCATCAGGCTGACGGTGCAGTTGCCGCCGATGAAATCGCGCTTGCCTTCCGCAAGGGCCGCGTCGATGACGTCCCTGTTTACCGGGTCGAGCACAATGACACTCTCGGTCTCCATGCGCAACGCAGATGCAGCATCGATCCAATAGCCGCGCCAGCCGCTGGCGCGTAGATCGGCGTAGACCTCGTGCGTGTAGCCACCCCCCTGGCAGGTGACGATGACGTCCATGTTTGCGAGGGCATTCAGGTCCTTGGCGTCCAGCAAAGGAGCACTGCCCCGTCCCACGTCCGGACCCTCCTGACCCTGTTGCGTGGTCGTGAAGAAGACCGGCTCGGCGATTTCCGCGAAGTCGTTCTCCTCCTGCATCCGGCCCATCAGGACCGAGCCCACCATGCCGCGCCATCCGACGAAGCCCACCCGATTCATTTCCAAACTCCAAGTTAGCGGACCAGATGCCGCAAGGAATAATAACCCATTGACTGAGCTTAACTATGAATCACGGAAACAACCCGAATTAATTGGACCCATGGATCGCGTTGAACCTATTCGAGAAATTCATGGAGTTCGCGTAACTCTTGGTTTCGATATAGTTCCGAGGAGCGGCGTGTCGCTTGTACCAGCACTCAAGCTGCACTGCCCATGGCCCGCACGACCGCGTCGCCCATCGCCGCGGTACCGACTTGGCGCATGCCCTCGGACATGATATCCGCTGTGCGCAGACCGGCGTCTAGAACGGCCGAGACCGCGCCTTCG
>CAWDLA010000045.1:0-33093 GCA_963802975.1 uncultured Gammaproteobacteria bacterium | reverse complement strand
TGTGGCCTCGTACGAGTACGTATTGCTCTGACCGTCCTGGTCGGCTCACCCCAAACCTTTGAAGCCGAGTGCCGCACCCCAAGGCAGATGCAGCTCGCGAACGCCTTTTGCCGTTACACGGAGATGGCGCTACCGACCGACCCTGCTCGCTAGAAAAAACAGAAAAGATACAGGCTGCTGCGAGATTCCTCTCAAGTGATTGCCCGGACTACAGCAAACTCTAACTCGGCTTGATAGGAATTGATCGTATGCTATTGTTTCAATTTATTTTCTACAGGAGACAATCAGCCAATGACCTGGACCGAAGTGTTACGGTTTTCCGTTTGTACCCATTTCGGCCGGTGTCCGTCGCGCCGATCGCCAGACCGCGTAGTCCGTGGACTCCCGGTCAGTCCTTGTGCTTGAACAGAAGCCATCGATTCGGCCCTGCCCGCACGAATCGGGTCAGTGAGTAAGTCCCGGCGAGCCGATCGCCAAAGACTTCGAAGGTGATCCGGTCGTCACCCCAGTTGCTCGGTGAATAGGTACCACGATCCCAGATCGTGATCCTTCCCGCGCCATACTCGCCCCGCGGGATCTCGCCCTCGAAGTCCCCGAAGCTCAGATCGTGATCCTCGACAGCGATGGCCAAGCGGCGAACGCCAGCCACTTGAGGAATGAGCTTGCGCAGCACCCAGCTCTTGAAGACCCCGTCCTTCTCGAGTCGAAAATCGTAATGGTCCGGGAAATGCTCCGGGCAAACATGCGCTCCTGCGGAGTAACACGCGGGACGAGTCTTCCCGACTTACCAGCCACCATCCTGACCACCTGCCGCGAATGCTCCGGCCCAAAGCTCACGTGGATCGGCTTGTCGTCTCCGTAGAAGTAGAGCCGGTCGAAAGGCGTGTTGTCGACGACCCACTGGGCCACCTCCAGCATGCTCTCGTCCTCGACGATGAAGTCCACCGCAGCGCCCAGTCGAGGACAAACGAGGTTGCCGAGGCGATTCAACTCATGGGCGGCGTGCTGATCCCGCTTCGGGTCGATGCGGCCGGGGATCTCCTTCGCAAGCTCCGGCGAACAAAAGCCGTAGGTCAGCCGGATCATACCGAAGTAGTCGATCACCGGGTCCAGGACCTGCACCGCAAGATCATGGAGGGCGTTGTAGCTCTCCGGCCGCTTTGGCAGGTTCGGTATGCCGGTTCTCGCCTGGGTCTCGCCGCACTCGATGAGCTGGCGGAAGGTGAGGTACTGGCCGCAGGGGTCATCGAGGCTCCGGGATTGTTGTAGCACGGACCAGCTCGAACCCGTCGATGGCCAAACGGTTCCTCTCCAGGGTCCGCAAAAGCTCGCCCGGCCTGGGACCGTAGCCCGAGAAGTCGAACAACTCCAGGCCCTCCAGCCCTCCTCGAAGGCAACCTGCTCCGGGTAGTTGGGAAACTCCTCGTTGATGTAGCGGGACTTGCGATACAGGAACGGCGGTTCGTACTCCTCTCCATAGGCGAAGTAATCGATGTCCTGCTCCCGCAGCTTGATCTTGACCCGCTCGACCATCCGCGGCAGTGCCTTGCCCTCGAAGTCGTCGTAGCGCATCAGGCTGACCTTGCCTGAGCCGATGTGGATCTTCACCAGGTCCGCGATGCGAGTCTCGCGCGAGCGTTCAACTTCTGCTAAGTCCCGACGCCCTTCAATGAAACGCAAAGCCCTACCAAGGCTTCCAAAGCCCTCGGTCAGCGCTATCAAATCCTCGACCTCGGACTTGTTCGGCTTTCGGCCGAGGGATAAGCAGCGCTCCCAGAGTCGATCGAGTGGCTCGCGATAGGTTTCATACTTCTCCGCGGCCCGGTCCCGTCGACTCGGCGTTGGCCGCTCCCGGACACCTGCCGACGGACTACGCAACCGGTTGCGCCGGCTGCGGTAGCGATCGACCAAAAAGCGTTGCTCCGCATCCTTGTCGCGGAACACATAGAGCACGCCCGGCGCTACCGGAATCGGCTCTTCATCGAGCACCGCCTCCAGGTACGCCTTGAGCTCCGCCTGTGTGTAGTACTTCTGGAAGGTCCCCCGACGGGTCAGAACCCCGTCCCGAAACCTTTGCCCCTGGACGTCGTTCTGATTGGCGAGCATCACGGACACCACGAGCAGCCGCTCCGCCAGCGACCAGGCGCGCGTCAGGGCATCCAGCCGCTGGTCGAAGTCCTCGATGACGTTGACGACGAAACCCAGGTTTACGATGTCCGCCGGTGCAACCCCATTCTCCGGCGCGTAATAGGGGCCCCACCCCTGGGCCTCAATGCCGTTCTCGACCAGACCACGAACGTCGTCCCCGCGCCCGCAGCCGGAGTCGAAGACGCCGTGGCTCCCGTCGAGAAAGCCATAGCGCGCCAGCGTCTGCACCGGCGCCGAGAACCCGTAGCGCACCAGTGCCGTCAGATGCCTGGATGCCTGCCACCCGGCATGCGACGGGGCTTGCTCCTCCCCTGCCCCGTCCTCTGTCGTTTCGTCGTTGCCAAGCGGCACCAACTCATGCCCGACGATTCGGTAGCCCTTCTCCCGAACCAATTGCTCCCACTGCCGCCGATAACCGATTCGCGCCGGCTCGTCGAACAGACCGATCGCCTCCGCAGCCCGGGTCAATGCCGCGCACTCGGCGCGGCGCGGGTGATCCTCGGGAAGCAATAGCTCCTTGCGGTGCGGAATCGGGGGGTTGAGCGAGTCTTCGTAAGTTCGGTAACCGACCTCGCCGGTCGTCAGATCGACCCGCCGGCTTTCTCTGAGCGCTGGAAATGGCTCATCGAAAAACCCGGGGTAATTCAGCAACGCGAACTGCGACGCAGAAGGATCGATCCGTACCAGGTTGTAATCCACTAGACGACTTACGCCAGCGACTTTTTCGGCTTCGGTAAGCCGTGCTTCCAGCTCCACATCCGCCTCAGGCAGACAGCTGAGGTGAAGGTAGGTGCGCCGGGCGACTGTTTTACCAATCATGGATCTCAACCCCGGGTCGGATTGCGAATTGTCGAGCTTTCAGGAAAACCGTCCCCGGATGTAAACGAATCTCCACAGCTTCCCCGATATCGACCAACGGCTGAAGGTCCTTTCCCGGGAGAGACTCTCCATTTGGCTGTTCGACTCCCTGAAGTAAGAAAATCTGTTATCGTTAGTTCACTTAATCTAGCTAACCACTTCGGGAGCTTTCAACTGGTGCAAGTCAACATCCACGACGCGAAGACCCAGCTTTCCAAGCTGATCGAACGCGCCCGCCACGGCGAGGAAGTCATCATCGCGAAATCCGGCAAGCCCGTTGCAAAGCTCACCCCCATAGAGCCCCGGCAGCGCGGCCGTCAATTCGGCGCACTCCGAGGCAAGGCGCGCGTCGACGAGCGCTTCTTTGAGCCACTCCCGGAAGAAGAGCTTAAGGCGTGGGAGTAAGACGTGAAACTCTTGCTCGACACGCACGCCCTGCTCTGGTGGCTCGACGGCGACGCGCGACTGTCCGACATCGCAAAGTCCGCGATAGGCAACGAGTCAAGCCAGGTGTATGTCAGCGCCGCCTCGGCCTGGGAGATAGCGACCAAGGCCCGAATCGGAAAGCTTCCGGGCGCGACAGAGGTCGCGGAACGGTTCTCGGAAATCATCGGCGACCAAGAATTCGATTCCCTGCCAATAACCATCGAGCACGCTCGGCAGGCAGGACTGATGCCGGGAGAGCACCGCGATCCCTTCGACCGGATGCTCATCGCACAATCTCAAACCGAAGGTCTCGTCCTCGTGAGCAACGAGAAGTTGTTCGACCGTTTCGGCGTTCGCCGGCTTTGGTAAGGTTTCTCGAAAACGATAGGCATACGACTCTACAAATTCTGCGTAATTTGATCGAAAGAAAACCAAGAGATCGTCGCACTCGTAACAGACGCTGTATTGGATATGGACATGGCCGGTGAAACACCCGAGATCCCCGTAGCCGACCGGCACTATTCGCGTAGATTCTAGGTGCGCACCACACCCGAGTTGCACCGCTGCCCGGCGTGCCGGGCAGCGGAAACGAACGTTAGCACCAACAGGGCGGTAAACGATCAGCTTCCCAAGGGTTGATCGCTCAAAGCCGGGGGAAACTTCGCACTTGTGACCTCTTCGGACCGAGGATCAATCGACGGATGCTACGATGCTAGACCCGGATGTCCTACCCCAAGTTTGACATTCGCGTTGGCACTTTCCTTTGAAAACAGCAAGTTATCCTGTGGATAAGTGCCGTTATGGCACTACACGGTTGTTTGGCGGATGCTACGCGATGGTTTTCTCGGTTCTCCCGGGCCGGTCGCTGATGCCCAGTGCGTCATAGATGACCTGCTGACGGGGCTCAGCACGGGTGGCCTTGCGAATGTGGACCGTCTTGCCGTCGGCGCGCTTGAGCGTGACGGTGACTCGATCCTGGCCGGCGAGCTCGCGGCGTACCCCCTCCCAGCTCAGATGGATCCCGGCGGCCTTGAGTTGAAAACGGATCGTGTGCACCAAGTGGTAGGCGAGCACCGAGATGAACAGATGCCCGCTGACCCGGTCGGTCTTGCGATGGAAGATGGGCCGCAGCCCAAGCTCGGATTTCAGGCAGCGGAAGACCGCCTCCAGATCGGTGAGCATCGTGTAGGTCCGCCACAGGGTGGCCTCGTCCCACTGTTCCTGGTTGGTGCGCAGGCAATAGACACCGGGCAGGGTCTCGCGCGATGGGCGTGGTGCGCTGCCAATGAATCGCGGTGGCCTTGCCGCTGGCCGGGTCCTGCTCGACGCTGATCTCGTAGTATTGAGCGGCCCGTGAATACTTCTGGCGCAGGCGGCCCAGGCGCTCCAGGACCTTCTCGTAACGCTTGACGGCCCCCTTCTTGTGCAAGCCCTCGGCGAGCTTCTCCAAGGCGGCCTCGAAGCGCTTGGCAAACAGCTCGGCGATGCCGTGCTCCTTTTTCTCGCGCTGGGAGGAATGGCAGTACAGCTCCACCTCTCCGGTCTCGGTGTTGATCACGCGCTGCGCGCGGATCCTCAACTCCCCGTCCTCCTTGATCAGCACGGCGGCATCGGGGTCGAACTCACGATGGCGTTTGCGGCTGACCACCAGATAGCGGTAACCGTGCTCCACCAGCCAGGCAATGTTCTCCTCGGTGGCGATCCCGGCATCAAGCACCACCGTTGGGGCGTTGTCCGTGTGCCCGGAGGCGAGCTTGTCGATCATTGTTGAGAGCGTCTTGGGCTCGCTGATGTTGCCGGAGAAGATCTCGCTGCGCTTGGCAAAGCCGCTGGCGTCGAGCACCAGTGCCAAGGTCACCAGGGGGCAATCCGAACGCTTCTCCTTGGATTTGCCCAAGTGCGCATTGGCGTTGCCCTGCGCGGTGCCCTCAAAATACGTATTGGTGAGATCATAGAGGGTGATCACCTCCTCGATCGCCACGCTGCGTGGACGCAGCAGCTGAAGGCTGTCGACATCGACAGTGTGATAATCCGCCCCGGCGCCGGAGCCGCTTTCATCGACGCTGGCCCGGGCGCGGATCAGTTGCGCCGCGTAGCGCTGCGCCGCCTCATCCCATTGCGCATCCAGATCCGCGGGCATCAAATCCTGTTGCCCGCCAACCAGGTGCTCGATACGCTGCACCAGCGCGGGCCATTGTTCACGCGGGACCTCGAAACGCCGTCCCAGGTTCAGCAGCGTGCGCTGGCGCACCTGCTTGCCTTCACGGATCGAGTCCACCAGGCGATAGGTGTAGTAGGGTTCGCCCGTCTGCCGGCTCTTGATCGTGGTACGGCGGATATACATGGCGCAACCGTAGCCAGTCCCGGCGGGAATAGCAATGGGGACAGGTACGATTATGGCACTACTTTCAGGATCCCATGAACCGAGGTCATGAATTTCAACAGGTTGCAGCACCTGATGCAGCAAATAACCGCCTTATATCATGGGGCCAGAGTAAAGATGGGTTAGCGCGGCCCTGTCCCAGGCGACGCGGGTTCTCCCTTCCCATCGCAGATCAGCTCGCTTGTCCTTGTGGCGACGACCTCGGTTCCCTGTACGCGTGGATTGGCGTCGACCGAGCCGGTCGGGCATGGAGTGCGAGGCACTCACCTGGAAGAACCTCCGCGTCTGCGTTCGGTGGCGGTTGTCCCTAAAAAATGCGCTAGTTCGGCTCGACGTCGCGCGCGAAAACGTGCCTCCAGTATTTTCCTCGGCACCCTGAATCCGATATGGCACTGCATGGACGTGGAGGTGCGCCGAACGCCAACAGACGATGGACAGTCGCGGCGACCGTGACGCAGGGGGCGGCGTCCTCCCCGCCCGTATCGATAGGTGTCTCGTCCTTGCCGAGCCCGTCCCGATTCACTACGCCTATCGGCGGGCCGAGTACGGCGCTGATCGGAAGGACGTCTTCACCGGGAGCGGCGCTTATCTGGAGCGGCTAATCCACAGGGACGCCGCCAACCAGCAAACGTTCGCAAACGTTCGTGAAGTGGTACTCGCTGCTCCCCCTCGCGGAAGCTCCGGTCGTCCTTGTACACGCAAAGCCCATGTCGTTCGAGTTGGCCGCAGAGCTTGGCGGCCGCTTCGAGATCGTTGCGGCTGTAGCTCAAAAAGATCTGGTCGTGGTCCTTCACCCGCCGGTCCGCCGATCTAGTAATTGTCGTTTGGTCAATAGTCGCAGATCCCGCCTCGCCGGTCCTGCGCACCGTTCAAACACTCTCCAGGTCGGTCAGGTTCTCCACCTCGGCAAGGTCCGCAAAAAGGCGCGTATAGTTGCGCAGATCCGCCTGCAGTTGGCCGACTTCGGACGTAAACATTGTCAGAACCGAGCATGAACTTTGAAGTCTCTCGTTGCGTGCTGGCGACGGTGGAGCAGTCCGACAGAGTCCCGGGATCAACGAACGACAGACGCCCCGGGCGGCGCCTTCTTCCACGGGATAGACCGGCGGAAAAACGCCGGGAAACGTTGCGGCCCACCACCCCGAACGGTTTAAATATTCACCGACGCGTCCCCATTCGGTGATCCCATGTCCATTGAGACCAGCGCACTCGCCCCAGCGCCTTTACCGTTGCCGCTTGCCGATACTTACCTTCCGGCGGCGGGCAGCTTCGACGAGATGCGCACCGCCCAGGGCGACTTGCGCCCCCACTGGAAGTACCTACTCGGCGCCATTCAGGCCCTCGGATCGAGCGGCGTCGAGGAGCGCCGGCGCGAGGCCCGCCGCCTAATCCGCGACAACGGCGTAACCTACAACGTCTACGGTGATCCTCAGGGCTTCGGACGGCCCTGGAACCTGGACCTGATCCCGCTGCTGATCCGCAGCGACGAATGGGCGGAAATCGAGCGCGGACTCATGCAGCGGGCGGAGCTGCTCAACCAGATCCTGCTCGATCTCTACGGTCCTCGGAGCCTGATACACAAAGGTCTGCTGCCCGCGGATCTGATCGACGGCTACCCGGGTTACCTTTTGCCCTGCCACGGCATCCAGATAGCCGGTGAGCGCCCCCTCATCTACTACGCGGCCGACCTGATCCGGGCCGCAGACGGGGCCTGGTGCGTCGCTGGCGACCGCACCCAGAACCCCTCAGGTGCAGGCTACGCGCTGGAGAACCGCGTCGTCCTTTCCCATGTTCTGCCGAGCCTGTTCCGAGACTCTCACGTCCACCGCGTGGCGGGCTTCTTCCGCACCATGCGTCGCACCATGACACGCCTGGCTCCTCACCGGGACGACTTGGCGCGCATTGCGGTACTGACCCCGGGACAAAGCAACGAGGCCCATTTCGAGCACGCTTATCTTGCGAACTATCTGGGCTACAGCCTGGTTCAGGGCGCGGATCTATCCGTGCGCGACGGCGCACTCTGGCTGCGCACCCTCGGCAGGCTGGAGCCGATTCACGCCTTGCTGCGCCGCGTCGACGACGAATGGTGCGACCCGCTGGAGCTGAGCGAGGACTCGCTCGTCGGCGTACCCGGGTTGGTACAGGCGACGCGCACCGGCCGGGTCATATTGGCCAACGCGTTGGGAAGCGGTCTGTTGGAGCACCCGGGGCTTGCCGCCTTTCTTCCGGAGCTGTGCCAGCATCTACTGGGAGAAGACCTCCTACTCCCGGACATATCGGCTTATTGGTGCGGGAGGCCGACGGACTTGGAGCAGGTACTCGACAGCCTCGCGTCGATGGTCGTCAAGCGTGTTGGCGCACCTTCCAGTGTCGAGAGATTCTCCGGTCGGGAGTTGAGGCCGGCGGAGCTGGCCAAGCTGGCCAAGCGCATCCGCTCGGAGCCACGGCGGTTCGTGGCCAAGGCATGGATCTCTCCGTCCACCTCTCCGTCCCTGATCGGCGGGCGCATAGAGCCCAGGCCCACGGTTCTGCGCAGCTTTCTGTTCAGCGAGGACGAAGGCTACGCGGTCCTGCCGGGCGGATTGAGCCGGGTTGCCCCGTCCGCGGACACGCCGGTGGTTACAGATCAGCTCGGCGGCCTGGCGAAGGACACCTGGGTGTTGGCCTCGGAGCCCGAGCGCCAGGAGTCCCTGATCGCCAGCACCGACCGCTCGGCCCCGGCCGTGGTCCAGGAGAGCGAGGTCTCCAGCCGGGTCGCCGACAACCTGTTCTGGATCGGCCGCTACGCCGAACGGGCCGAGGGTCTGGTCCGGCTCTTGCGTGTCACCATATTCAAGCTCTCGGAGCGTGCCAGCTTTCTGCCCCGCAGCGAGACGGCGACCTCCGTCTATCCCCTCCTCGAGGCCCTGACCCGCCAGACCCAGACCTTCCCGGGCTTCGTCAGCGAGGGCGCCACGAACCTGCTGCGCGATCCTGTTCCGGAGATGCTGTCGCTGATCTCCGACGCGAGCCGCGTCGGCGCCCTGCCGCAAACCCTGCAGGCCCTGGTGAACGCAGCCTGGTCGGTCCGCGATCGTCTGTCCAACGACACCTGGCGCGTCGTCAACGACATCGAGCAATATCTCACCGCCTTGACCAAGGACCCGCCGAATGTGCTCGGCGAGGCGCTCGACGAGCTCGATCCACTGATCACCTCCCTGGTGGCATTCGCCGCCCTGACTAACGAGAACATGACCCACAATGAGGGTTGGCACTTCCTGGAGGCCGGCAGGCGCCTGGAGCGAGGCAGCAATCTGGCTACCCTGCTGCAGACGACCCTGGTCCCTGTCGGAACGGAGAGCGAGGAGACCCTATTGATAGAGGCGGTTCTGGTGGTCACCGACAGCCTGATCACCTATCGCCGACGCTATCAAACAGGCACCCGCATCGGCGCTTTGCTGGACCTTGTGTTCCAGGACGAACTCAACCCGCGCGCTCTGGCCTATCAGCTCGTCACCCTGGAGCCGCTGGTCCAGGAAATGCCCCGCATGGCGCTCTCGGCCGCACGCACGCAGGCCGAGAAGCTGGTTCTCAAGTCCCTGACCGACGTGCGCCTGGCAGAGATCAACGAGCTCTTGGGCGTGGACAATGCTCGCGACAGGCGCGAGGCGTTGCACCTGATGCTCGAGACGGTCGCCAAGGGCCTCGCGGCGATCTCCGATGCCCTCACGGCCCAGTATTTCGCACACGAGGAGAAACCGCACAACCTGCTCAGCCGCACCGAAAGGAGCCGGCCGTGAGATTGCGCATCTACCACCTGACGCGATACGTCTACGATGATCCGGTGTCCCTGTGCCATAACATCGCCCATCTAAAGCCGCGCGAGCTGCCCCACCAGCAGGTGCTGTCCGCGCATATGCGCATCGATCCCTGGCCCGCCGTCTCGAGCGAGCATCTGGACTTCTTCGGCAACCGCGTCGGCTACTTCTGCGTCCAGCAATCTCACAGGTCCCTCGAGGTCAGCGTCCGAAGCGAGGTACTGGTCACCGAGCCCCCCCTGTCCGACTTCTCCGCCTCTCCGCCCTGGGAAAAGGTCGTCACGCTACTTCATGAGGGGCGCACCGAGGAATGCCTGAATGCCCGCATTTTCTCCCTTCGATCGCCTTATGTGCCACCCGTGCCGGAAGCGGTGGAGTTCGCCCGCCTGTCTTTCACGCCAGGAAGGCCGATCTTGGAGGCGGCCGGTGATCTAATGGGTCGGATCTACCGCGAGTTCGAGTTCGATTCGAACTTTACGACCGTCGCAACGCCCCTCAAGGCGGTCCTGGCGCACCGCAGGGGCGTCTGCCAGGACTTCGCACACCTGGGGCTCGCTTGTCTGCGCGGACTGGGTTTGTCAGCCTGCTATGTCAGCGGCTATCTGGAGACCCTGCCGCCACCGGATCAGCCCAAGCTACAGGGGGCCGACGCCTCCCATGCCTGGTTCGCGGTCTTTGTGCCCGGCACAGGCTGGGTGGACTTCGATCCCACGAACGATCAGGTCCCACGGGAGCAGCATATCACCACGGCCCTGGGACGCGACTTTCACGACGTCACTCCTGTACGCGGGGTCTTCTACGGCGGCGGCGAGCACCACCTGGAGGTGGAGGTGGACGTGGACCGGGTCCTGACAGTCTGACGGCGCCATGGATCCGCCATGGCTGCAGTATCGCTGACGGGCGGGAGAACTGCAGTTACGAGGAGCGCCCGAGGCCACCATGTTGTGAGATCATTGCACGTCCTGCGGGCTACTTCGGGGGTTAGCTCCAGCAAATGAGGAGCCAGGCAAGCTGGAGTATGGCGCTTGGGAACCACCGAATTGTCTTTAACGGAATGAAATCTCTCCATACTCCTCGACATCGGATAGCTCGTACTGGCGTTTACCGCTTACCGGGTATTTTTCGTATCCAATCTGGTTTGAAGACATTTGAACAACCCCTGAGAGTACTTCGATGCATTGCTCCGGACAGTATGAGGACCGAGGAATAGAGAACGCTTGACACTTGGCGCCAGTCTATTGGCGTAACGCGCCAACATCCCTAATGGGAACGCGTTCTGAAAATCTAAGCCTTGAACGACTAGGCCATTTCGAGAGGAGATGGCGCCGGAGGAAGGAGCTTGCTATTGCGATACTGCTTGCTGCTTACAACCCTCCACCGGCACCAGAACATACGGGCAATCGATGTTGCATTGATTCGATTCAACGCGCTTCGCGAGACCCGGCGCGGATACGCGCATCCCTGTGCATTACGACCGCGTTCAAGCGGTCAGCAACTCCCTTACTTGGTCTCGGCAGGAGCCGGAGCAGCCGGTGCAGCCGGAGCGGCATAGGGTGCGGCGTAAGGAGCGCCGTAGCCGTAACCACCGCCATAGGGACCGCCGCCATAGCCGCCCCAGGGGCCGCCGCCATAGCCGCCCCAGGGGCCGCCGTAGCCGTAGTAGTCACGATAGCGGTTGTAGCCGCGACCAAAACCACGTCCGCCGCCGGACATGTTCATGTTGAAGTCACCGTAGCCGTCACCCATCATGTCGTTCCACCAATCGTTTCCGCCGCCGCCCCAGGGGCTACCACCCCAAGGACCGCCGCCCCAAAAGGCGGAAGCGGAAGCGGACGCGCCGAGCAGAGCAGCGATAGCAGCAGCAGTAGCAAGCTTTTTCATTGAGTAATTCCTCGTCAACTGTTTTTGGATGAAGCCGGTGGGACATGCTTCTGCGCCACCCGCCACGGTTGTAGACACTATCAGAATATTCTTATTTACTCAACTTTTATTTTCACTGGGTCCTGAACTAACCTCTCGCTCCGTCCAGGGTCTCTAGTGCACATGCTGTGATTTTATCTATGCGCTACGCCCGATGGCGATTCGAGCTTAGCTCCGCCATCTTGATACAATGCTCTGCGCAACAAGGGAAAACCGCCTTTGACTCAATCGCAGCTTCGCGTTGCCCGGATCGACGGTAGCGGCCTGGCGCCGCCGGCCGCGAGTCCCCGGGCCTTACAGAATCGTCATTCCCGGCTCCAGCAGGTGATCCGGCGGCACCTGCCTGGCGTCACAGCATCCATCCTTGCCCAACCGCGGCCGGTTCCGGACAGCCCCCTGACCGACTGGTACAGCGACCTGGCGGGACAGCCGACTCCCCTGCCCTCCCTGCCCGCCAAGGAACAAGCGGCGGCGCGCTCCCTGCTGTCCGACCGTTTGGCGTCCATCAAGAAGCTCGCCGACGAGCTGCCCGGATTGGCACCGGAAGACGCGGATATCGCCGCAAGCTTGCGTCAGGCCACCTCCTACCCCGGCGAAACCTACGTCTATGTCGTCGACGGAGAGCCGGTGCTCACCTTCTGGGGCTATGCGTCTGCCCGGGCAGCAAGGCCGGTGGCACCGTCGGGCGCGGCGGCGGGGCGAGGCAAGGCGCCCCTCGCCTGGCTGGCACTGGCGTTCCTGCTCACCGCCTCCGCAGCGGGAGGCTGGGTCTGGCTCGAGCATCAGCGTGAACAAGGGCTGCTGATCGCCATGAACGAGGCGATGGCGGCCGAGTGCGACCCCATAGAGCCTCTTTCCAGACTTAGCGCCAGTCTGGCGGAGCTGGACCCCGAGGGAACCCGTTACCCCGAACTTCAACGTCAAGCGGCAGCAGAGACGCAACGCTGCACGCATGCGCAGCAGCTTGCCCGGGACATTGATCATGCTTCAGGCGACTGCGAACGCCTTGCAGCCCTCGCCGACGGGCTCGCAGGAAGGGATCTCGCGCGCCAACCGTTCCTTGACCTCCAAGCCAGACTCGCGTCCGAGCTTGCGATCTGCGAGCGCGCGAAGACCCTTTCCGCCAGGCTGGACGCCGCCATCGGAGACTGCCCAGCGATCGCCGTCCTGGATGAAGAGCTCGGGATGCCGCCGGAGAACGCCACCGCGCTGCTGGAGCTGCGCGAACGGCTCGATGCGGAGATGGCCCTGTGCGGCCAAGCGGCGCAGCTCCTCCAAGAGCTGGACGCCAACCTCGGCAACTGTCCGGAGCTGCTGCGGATCGACGGACGCATCGCCGGACTGGACACCAGCCGCCCGCCGTTGACGGACGTCCGCGAGCGCCTGGACTTGGAGCTAGACCTCTGTGCCAAGGCCGATCGATACAACCAGGCATTGGCCGAAGCCCAAACCGACTGCGCCGCTCTCCGCAAGCTCGACGGCGAGATGCAGACAGAGGACAGCTCGCGCGAGCCCCTGGCGTCGGTGCGCAAGCGCCTGGACAAGGCCCTCGAAGCCTGCAAATCTCTGGACGACTTGGAGCAGGCCCTGCAGGACGCACTCGGCGACTGCACTCGGCTTTCCGCCCTGCGTAAGCAACTGGACGAAGACGCCGCCCTCAAGCGCAATCCCATGGTCTTGGATGTCAAGCTGCGTGTCGCCGAAGAGCTGAAGATTTGCGAGATCGCGCAGGCGCGCGAGCAAATGCTTGCAGCCGCCATGGGAGACTGCAAAGCCCTTAAGAAGCTGAAGTCGAAGCTCGCCTCCGGGGCGGAATCCGATCCCCGCCTCGGCGCACTGCGTACACGTCTGGATGACGCCCTCACGCGCTGCGGGGAGGCGCAGGCCCTGATGCAACGGCTGTTATCCGCCGGCAGCGATTGCCCGGAACTGAAGGCCCTGGGCAAGGAGCTCGGCGGACAACCGAAGGATGGCGGACCCCTGGATGACGTACGCGCCAAGCTGGAATCCGCGTTGGCGAAGTGCCAGGCGGCGGTCGTTTCCCGGGCGCAAAAACCGGTTCCACAGGTCGCGGCTGCGGACAACCCGGCAGCCCCCGAGCGAAAGCAAGCCAAGCCGAAAGCGGGCAGGCCGGTCGACACGCGCAAGCTGTGCCCGGGTGAACGTCCGGTAGAGCTGGCGCCTGACCTGGTGATCGTTTTCGACGCCTCCGGTAGCATGAGCCAGCCCATGTCCCTGGACGGCGAGCTGGCGGATGCCCTCCTCCGTGGTACCGGGGCCATCGGCGCTGTGATCGGCGGACTGGCCAAGATGCAGGGCGGAGAGACGCGCATCGACGTGGCCAAGAAGGCGACCAGCAGCATCGTCGGCGCCCTGCCGAACGACGTGGATGTTGGGCTGGTCCTGGTGGAGCAATGCAGCCAGGCGCGTCCGGTCGGCTTCTTCTCCCCCAAGCAGCGCAATCGGCTGATGAGCGGTGTCTACTCGATCCAGCCGGTGCGCGGCACCCCGCTGGCCAGCGGCATCGCAAAAGCTGCGAACATGATCGACGGGGTCAAGAGCCCCGCCACCATCGTGGTGATCTCCGACGGCAAGGAGAGCTGCAACGGCAACCCCTGCGCAGTCGCCGCCAAGATCGCCAAGAGCAAGCCCCTGCTGACCATCAACGTGGTCGACATCATGGGCACCGGGGCCGGCACCTGCGCCGCCCGCGCCACGGGCGGGAAGGTCTTCGCCGCCAAGAACGCGGCCCAGCTCAAGAGCATGCTACGCAGGGCTACCGCGGAGGTACGCGGCCCCGCGAGCTGTCGGAAGAAGTGATCGGCAAGCGCAACGGAAATCGTTATGAAGCGAGCGGAGCCGGCTGCGACCAGGGTCCCGCCGACAAGGGCCTGAATGCCGTAGCCGGGGATGGCCTTCACCTCTTGCGCGTTAGGGATGTTAAGTCCTCGGTCCGTCGCAGCCTGTACGATGGCGCCCGCGATCGGGTGCTCGCTATAGCGCTCCACCGCCGCGACCAGCGCCAGGGCTTGATCCTCGGCAACTCCAAAGACCTCGAGCTCGGTCAATGCAGGCTTGCCCTGCATAATCGTCCCTGTCTTGTCGAGCAAATGATCTGGGCCAGCACGGTGTCGGCTCTCACACGGCTTGCCCGATAACGGAAGGCCCCTGTCTGGTTGACCGTGCCCTTCGGAAACAGTCCCGGCAGTACGAGTACGAGCAAGGAGTAGAGATAGGCCGCCCCGCTTCCGATCATGACCAGGCTGTTCATTCCCGACTCATCGTGGGGCAACATGTTGTGGGAAGGCGATTACAACTTCGAGACGCCGCCGCCGGTCTTTACCAAGGAGGGCATGTTCGAGCCCTATCCGCCGACCGGGGCGCGGACCCTCGATTCGCGGACCGCGTTCTACTACGCCTACACCCTCGACTCGCCGGGCATGATCATGCGCATCCCCGGCGTCGGCTCGCAGTATCTCATGGGCTTTTTTGACGCGGAAAAGAATCCCTTCGACGGCGCCAAGACCTACAAGGTGACGCTGCCGAAGGATATTCCCGCGCGCGCGTTTTGGTCATTCACCCTGTACGACAACCAGTCGCGCTCGATGCCGGACACACCACAGCGTTTCCCGCGGGCCGGTAGCCAGACCTATCCGTCGCCCGCCGCCGAGGCGAGTGCCGACGGCTCGACCACGATCTACTTTGCTCCGATGCAGCCCGAAGGCGTGAAGCGCGGCAACTGGGGGCTCGGAACGTCATTCGCGCTCAGGTACAATTGATGTTCCCTAAATGATCCCTCTCCAGACGCCTAACCGGCCCAAGGGGTCCCGTCCCAATTTATGTCCAAAATAGAATCGATGAACCTTTACCAGACCTTTTCGACCACGTTCGCCCTCTCCGCTGCCTTGCTGCTGGGCGGCTGCGCTACCCCCGGCGGCAGCGGCACCGACGCGACGCCGGCTTACGCCGACTACCTGAGCCATCCCGATCGCCTTGAGCCCGTGACCGAGGGTGACAGCGCGCTGATCTGGATCGACCCCGACGTCGATTTCGCCAAGTACGACAAGTTCCTGATCGAGCGCATCCAGGTCCATTTGGCGGACGACGCCACTTACAAGGCGGTCGATCCCACGGAGCTCAAGCAGATGACGGACTATTTCTACAATGCAATCGTCAAGGCCCTCGGTTCCCCGTATAAGGTCGTCTCGAAACCTGGCCCTGGAGTGCTGCGAGTGCGCATCGCCATCACCAATCTCGTCCCCACCAAGCCCGAATACAGCGTCGCGGCGCTCGTCATTCCCTACGCCACGGTAGTCGACCTCGCCTCAGGTCCAGCGAGCGGCCGACCGTCGGGATCCACGGCCTATCTCGGGCGGACCGGGATCGCCGGGTCCCTGATCGAATCCCGGACCAACCGGGTAGTCGCGGAGTACGCGGACGACGAGATCGGACGCAAATACGTGGTCGACACCAGCGAAGGAGTGACCAGCGCCGTCACGACCGGGGTGGACGGTTACATCAAGTCATACTCCACCTGGGGTTACGCTAAGCAGGCCTTCGACGGCTGGGCGGCCGACCTGCGCAAGTGGCTCAACAAGGTCCACGGGCGCTGAGTCTGCGGCTCCAACATGGCGGCGGCCGCATGGCGACTCCCCATTCCGGCAGCATTGCACGGAAGAACCGCAAAAGCGGAGTCACCGGCTGAAATTCGGGGGAGGAACAATACGCGCTTATCGATTGGTTGCATGTTTGCTTGCAGCCTTGGCACTCGTGGGTTGTGCCGGCCGGCCGATCAACGAGCCGATTTCCCGGGTCGACCCGCAGGCGGGCTACCGCCCGTACCTCCTGATTCCGAAGCGCCAGAACAACGACCCCCATACCCTGTTTCTGCTCTCGTTCTCCGGAGGCGGCACGCGGGCCGCGGCCTTCTCTTACGGCGTATTAGAGGAGCTGCGCCGCACGAACGTCGTTGTGAACGGCCAGCCCCGCCGGCTGATCGACGAGGTCGACATGATCACGGGCGTTTCCGGGGGCAGCTTCACCGCGCTCTCGTACGCCCTCTACGGGGAGCGGCTGTTCTCCGAGTACGAGCGGCGGTTCCTCACCCGCAACGTGCAGGGCGCCCTCACCGCACGCGCCCTCAATCCGCTCTACTGGTCCAAATACGTCGGCGGGAGCGCGGGGCGCTCGGAGCTCGCCGCGGAGTACGACGACGAGAGCTGGAAGTGGCGGCGCGAGCTGCTGGTGGACCGCGCGCGCCTCGCTGGCGCGACCAAGGCACAGGCAGAAGCCAGTGTGCCCAGGATCGACCTGGATGTGCTAGACGTGAGCTTCGATGCCGTCCCCGACCCGGAGGAGCGCGCCTATTTCATGAACCTTCCCACGTCCTTCGCGCTGACGGACGAAGCGGTCGACCGGTTGCGCGTTGCGGTATTAGGGTAACCTTGTCATTCGGCTATATGTTTCGCACTCGCTCACATTCGAGACAAAACGCAGCACATGACCGGAGCACTCCTTCGAACCGGAAATCTAAAGGCCTTCGAGCCCCTCGGCGCCTTGGGAAACCCGGTCTATCTCGCCGCAGCCCAGCTGCGCGCGGCCATCGGCAGGCGCCTGGGAGAGGACGCGGCTGCCGCGCTGGCCATCCCCCACCGGAATCAGGACGGAGATACCATCGACTGGTACGCGCCCGGACCGGGCCCCGTGGTGCCCTGGAGCGCGGCAACGCCCGAGGAGCGGACGCAGGCCAAGGAGCAATTGCTCGGGATACGGGACCGGATCGAGGAGCTCGGCCGGGCGATGCAGTCCGAGGAAGCGGGCGAGCGCCAAGTCTTCGGGCGCCTGCTGGAGCAGGTGACCAGCTTCCCGGACGACGGCCACGTCTACTTGGTGCAGGGCCGCCCGGTGATTACCTTCTGGGGATTCCAGCACCAGAGCGCACCGGTTGGCAGCAGCCCCCTGCTGAACCTGGATGTGGAGCCGCGGCAGGCCCCGCTGGCGGGTATCCGCCGTAGCCTCTCCTGGTGGTGGCTGTTGCCCCTGCTGCTTCTGCTGGCCCTCCTGCTGATCTGGCTGTTGCGTGGCTGCGAGGAGCCTCCTGTCCAACGCCGGCAAGAAGCCGTCGAGGCGGCCGGGAAGCAAGAACCGGAAGCTCCCGCGGAAGAATCGGCCCCGACCGAAGAGCCGCCCCCGACCGAAGAACCAGCCCCGGAGGAGATTGAGCAACACGAGCCCGTCAGCGACCCGGAAAGGCGCGATCTAGTCATCCGTGGCGGCGAGACCCGAGTCTTGGAGCGGGATGGAATCACCACCGATCAAACCAGGGCGACCGAGGGGGCCGTTGCAGTCGATCCAGCCACCGGAGAGCTGCTTGAAGAATCGGAGACCGACGTCGAGGCCCCGGGTCTCACACAAGTACAGGAAGGAGCGCTGGAAGCGCCCTCTGAAGTGCAGGAGGATGTGCTTGGGGAAGCACCCGGCGAGGAGATTCCCGTCGGCGAGGAATCAGTCGAGCAACCGCTGCCGGAAGAAGAGTCCGAAGATGTTTCCGAGCTCGCGCAGCCGGACGAAGCGCCGGATGCCACAGAAGGCTCCGTGGATGAACCTCTACCGGAGCAGGCACCGGAAACCGAAGCCCCCGAGCCGTCTGGCCCGGAGCCAGCGCAGGAGCCTCCCCCTTCCGAGCAGGGACCGGGCGACCAGGAGTCGCAACCGCGGGACCAGCCGGCGGACGGGGTTCCACCCGACGAGGGAAACAAGCCCGACCCGGCAAATTCGGGACAGGACGAAGCCGCACCGGCGCTCAAGCTCCCTCCGGGATCGATCCGCACAGGCTCTACCCAGTTCCTCAACGGCGGCTGGCGCACCTCCGGCTCCCTGCAGGACCCCAGAACCGCGCTGCCGGTCGACATGGAGTACCGGCTACAGGACGGCACCGGCGAACTGAAGCTGCGACGTAGCGACGGCAGTATCTGCAGCGGCGAGGTCAAGGCGGTCATCGAGGACGGCAAGCTGGTGGTTCACAACGCCAGGGACATAAAATGCCCTGACGGCACCAACTTCGGCCGTCCGCGCCTGGAGTGTATTCCGGGCAAGGATGGGCGCGCCGACTGCTCCGGCCGTTACGAGACAGGCGAGGTCTTTTCGATCGATATCAAGAAGTCCGAGCAGTGAGCCAACGCCTAACCGTCTGTCCATCGTGAACGGATGAGAAGCAGCAAGTGCCGATACAAAACGAACTGATCACCTTGGGATGGCGGGAATGGATTTCGCTGCCGGAGCTCGGCATTAAGCGTATAAAGGCCAAGGTGGACACTGGGGCGAAGACTTCATGTCTGCACGCGTTTTTCGTCGAGTCTTACCAGGACAAGGGTTCCAGCCGGGTGCGATTCGGCGTCCATCCGCGCCGAAACGACACCCAGAGTGTCGTGATCTGCGAAGCCGATCTGATCGACCGGCGAATCGTTTCGGATTCCGGCGGCCATCGCGAACGACGGTACGTGATAGCAACGACAGTCGTCCTGGGAGATCGGACCCGACGCATCGAGTTTACTTTGACGAATCGGGACAGCATGCGGTTTCGCATCCTGCTTGGGCGCTCCGCTCTCGCCGGTGTCTACCATGTCGATCCGTCCGCCTCCTATCGCGCGGGAAAACCGCGAGATCGAAACACCCACCTCGCCGGGCCATGAGAATATGTGACGATGTCCGCGTGGCGAACGTCTAACCATCAAACTCTAGTAACCAGAAGAATTCACCTATGAAAATCGCGATCCTATCCAGAAACCCCAAGCTCTACTCCACACGACGCCTGGTCGAGGCCGCCGAGGGGCGCGGCCACGAGGTCCGGGTGCTCGACGTGCTGCGCTGCTACATGAACATCACCTCCATGCGCCCGGAGATCCACTACAAGGGCGAGAAGCTGGAAGCGATTCGACGCGGTGATCCCGCGCATCGGCGCCTCGGTCACCTTCTACGGCACCGCCGTGCTGCGCCAGTTCGAGATGATGGGTGTCTTTCCGCTCAACGAGTCCGTGGCCATCACCCGTTCCCGCGACAAGCTGCGCTCCCTGCAGCTGCTCTCGCGCAAGGGCATCGGGCTGCCGGTGACCGGGTTCGCCCACAAGCCGGACGACATCCAGGACCTGATCAAGATGGTCGGCGGCGCGCCGGCGGTGATCAAGCTCCTGGAGGGTACCCAGGGCATCGGCGTGGTGCTGGCGGAGACGCACAAGGCCGCCGAGAGCGTCATCGAGGCATTCATGGGGCTGCACGCCAATATCCTGGTCCAGGAGTTCATCAAGGAGGCGGGCGGCGCGGATCTGCGCTGCTTCGTGATCGGCGACAAGGTGGTGGCGGCCATGAAACGCCAGGGCAAGGAGGGCGAGTTCCGTTCCAACCTGCACCGGGGCGGAACCGCGAGCGTGGTCCGGATGACGCCCGAGGAGCGATCCACCGCCGTGCGCGCGGCCCAGACCATGGGGCTCAACGTCGCCGGTGTGGACCTGCTGCGCTCCAATCACGGCCCGGTGGTCATGGAGGTCAACTCCTCTCCCGGCCTGGAGGGGATCGAGGGCTCCACCGGCAAGGACGTCGCGGCAATGATGATTCAGTTCATCGAGAAAAACGGCGCCTCCGGCAGGACGCGGACCCGCGGCAGAGGGTAATCCATGCGTGCGCCATTCGTCATACAGGACCAGCGCGTCTCGCCCGGTCAGCGGGCGCTGATCGACCTCGCGCTTCCCAAGCTCAACTCGCACACCCGTCTATCCATGCCGGTGCATGTCGTGCACGGCAAGAGGGACGGCCCCCGCCTGTTCGTCTCCGCGGCCGTGCACGGTGACGAGCTCAACGGAATCGAGATCATCCGCCGGCTGCTCGACGTCAAGTCCCTCAACAGGCTGGCCGGCACGCTGGTGGCGGTGCCGGTGGTCAACGTCTACGGCCTCATCCACCAGTCCCGTTACTTGCCGGACCGGCGCGATCTCAACCGCAGCTTTCCCGGCTCCGCCCAGGGCTCGCTCGCGGCCCGGGTCGCACACCTGTTCATCGACGAGATCGTTCGCCACTGCACCCACGGAATCGATCTGCACACCGGGGCGATCCACCGGACGAATCTGCCGCAGATCCGTGCCAATCTGGACGATCCCGAGACCGAGCGCCTCGCCCGCGCCTTCGGCGTGCCCGTCCTCCTCAACGCGACCGTGCGCGACGGCTCCCTGCGCGAGGCGGCAGCCGAGCTTGGTATTCCCGATGCTGCTCTACGAGGCGGGCGAAGGGCTGCGCTTCGACGAGGTATGCATACGCGCCGGTCAGTTGGGGGTGCTCAACGTGATGCGCTCTCTCGGCATGCTTCGGGCCTCGAGCAGGCGCAGGCACGAGGCCGCGCCCTTCATCGCGCGATCGAGCAGCTGGACCCGGGCGCCGGAGAGCGGTCTGCTGCGCACCTTGGTTGCCCTCGGGGCCAGGGTGCAGCGGGACGAGACGCTCGGGTACATCAGCGATCCCTACAGCGCAAACCAACACCCGGTAACAGCGCATACGCGGGGAGTCGTGATCGGCCGAGTCCAGATTCCCTTGGTGCACGAAGGCGAGGCGCTCTTCCACATCGCCCGCTTCACCGACGATACGCATGATGTGGCCGGTGAAGTGGAGGCCTTCCACCAGACGCACCAGGATGACGGGAACGGGATCGACCCGCCGATCGTCTGAAATCGAGGGAGTCTCTTTATGGGCTCCGCGTATTCAAAACGCTGAGACCGATGTGCCTTGAATAGAGTGTTGAGTATGTTTTTTTGGTCTATGAGGATTTGTTGGCGGGTGCAGACCCATATCCTGCTTTGCGGGGTCTTGCTGTCGCTGCTGTCGGTGACGGGCTCGGCGCAGACGCAAGGAATGGGGGCCGATAGCCCGGCGGCCGGCCGCTCGACGGGGCAGCCACGCGCAGCTGGCGCTACGCTCGAGACACTGGATTCCTTCGTCGATCTGCGCAACGCCATCCTGCAGGACATCAAGGAAGTCAACGAGAAGACCGCCGCGGCCCAGTCCGACAACGAGAAGCAGGATCTGAAGTCTCAGCTCGACAAGCTGGAGTCGGATCTGCGCGCGATCACCGAGAATTTCGAGAACATCGCCGCCGGCGTCGACATCAGCAGCCTGCGTGCGGTAGAGGCGGAGGAGTTCAACTTTCAGTCGGAACTGCTAGCCCTGCTCAAGCCCGCTTTGGACGAGATGAAGGAGATGACGTCGCACGTGCGTCAGAAGTCGGACCTGAAGGACAAGATAGACTACTACCGAGAGCGCTTGCCGGTCATGGAGCAGGCGATCGCCAACGCCGATCGCCTGCGGTCCTCCAGCAAGGACGAAACCGTCGCGTTGGCCCTGAAAGTGACGCTGGACAAATGGCAGCGACAGCAGTCGTTCATGCAAAGCGAGCTTCAGGCAGCCCAGGTGCAGCTCCAGGAACTGATCGCCTCGGAGGTGTCTATCACCCAGGCCTCGCAGAGCTACCTCAAAACCTTCTTCCAGGAACGCGGGCTGTACCTCACCATTGCACTGGCGGTGGTGGTCGGCGTCCTGCTCCTGTCCCGCCTGAGCCACCAGGTGCTGCGGCGCTACGTGCCCGGGTTCCGCAAGCTGCACCGCAGCTTCCGCGTCCGGCTGGTCGAGCTGATCCACCGCGTGGTAACCGTGATCCTGGTCGTCATCGGTCCCATGATCGTCTTCTACATGGTCGAGGACTGGGTGCTCTTCAGCCTCAGCATCCTGTTGCTGATCGCCATTGCCTGGACGCTCCGCCAAGCCCTGCCCCGCTATATTCAACAGATCCAGATCTTCCTCAACATCGGAGCCGTGCGCGAGGGAGAGCGCTTGAACCTCGACGGCCTGCCCTGGCGCGTGCAGCAGATCAACGTCTTCTGCACCCTGGTCAATCCGGTGGCCGAGCTGACGCAGCGGGTTCCCATCGACGACCTTGTCGATCTCAAGTCGCGGCCGGCGCGGCCGGACGAGCCCTGGTTTCCCTGCAAGAAAGGGGATTGGGTCATACTGAGCGACCAAGTTCGCGGCAAGGTCACGGGCATCTCCCCCGAGCTGGTCCAGCTCGTGGAGCGCGGAGGCGCCCAGCTCACCTACCAGACCGGCGATTTCCTCGCCAAATCGCCGCGAAATCTGGCCACCAACTTCCGCATCAAGGAGATCATGGGCATCAGCTACAAGCTGCAGAAGGACAGCACGACCAATATTCCGGAGACCCTGCACGCCTACATCCACAACGGGCGGAGCAGGAAGGTTACGGCGACCAGCTGCTGAACCTGCGGGTGGAGTTCGCGCTGGCGAACAGCTCGTCGCTGGATCTGGCGGTGATTGCCGACTTCTCGGGCGAGCTGGGCGATCTCTACAACCGGCTGCGACGCGCCATTCAGCGCTGGTTCGTCGATGCCTGCACCGAGTACGGCTGGGAGATTCCCTTCCCGCAGATGACGCTACACGGCACAGTGGCGCGGACCGACTGAAGCCCTGTATTTCCTGCTTGTCCGCGGCGCGCATTCAGAATACCCTCGATAATACACCCTACTTCTCAGGCTGAAAAACCGTCCCTAGACGTTCGGGCGAACCAGCCGATCAACAATCCAACATCAAACCGGCGGAGGGAGCAAACATGCAACTCAAGGTTCTGGCCTTTGTTCTCGCGGGGGGCGAAGGCACGCGACTTTATCCATTGACCCGAGAACGCGCCAAGCCCGCGGTTCCGTTTGGCGGAAAGTACAGAATCGTCGATTTCGTGCTCAGCAATCTGGTCAATTCCGGGATCTACTCCATTTACGTGCTCATCCAGTTTCGCAGCCAATCCTTGCTGCAGCACCTGAGCGACGGCTGGCAGTTCGGAGGCATCCTGAAGAGCGAGTTCCTGGTACCGGTGCCGGCACAGATGCGCACGGCAGGAAAGGAGTGGTATCGCGGTACCGCCGATGCGATACACCAGAACATCAACCTGATCGAGCAATCCTCTCCCGACATCGTCGTGGTGTTCGGCGCGGATCACATCTATCGGATGAATATTCGCGAGATGATCGAGTACCACGAGCACAAACGTGCCCATGTCACGATTGCCGCGCTACCTACGGACAAAAAGTTTGCCAAAGACTTCGGCGTGATCGAGGCGACGAGAAGCGGACGCATCGTTGGATTTCATGAGAAAAATCCCGATGCCCCGACCATGCCGGACGATCCGAATCGCGTCTACGCATCGATGGGCAACTACGTCTTCTCCACGGACATGTTGCTGAAGATGATCGAGGACGATCAGCAGGATCCCAACAGCTCCCACGACTTCGGCAAAGATATCCTGCCGAAGGCCATCGAACGAGCGGAGATGTTTGCCTATAACTTCAACGACAATCTGATTCCCGGAGAGGAACCCGGTAAGGCGCCTTACTGGCGCGATGTCGGCAGCCTTGAAGCTTTCTACGAGGCCAACATGGATATTCGAGCCATCACCCCGGAGCTCAACCTATTCAATCGGCAGTGGCCTCTGCGCACCGCCAGCTATCCCGATCCGCCCGCCAAGTTCGCGTTCGACGAGGACGACCGGCGTGGACAGGCAATCGATTCGGTCCTTTCCGGCGGGTGCATCATCTCCGGAGGTCAGGTTAGGGACTCCGTGTTGGGGCGTCACGTCTACGTTCATGCCGGAGCGGAGATCGACGAGTGCGTAATGTTCGATAACTGCGACATCGGCCGTAACGCGAAGCTGCGACGGTGCATCCTGGAGAAGAACGTACGAATTCCGGAGGACGCGGTGATTGGTTACGATCACGAGGAAGACAAAAAGCAACACCATGTGACCGAAAGCGGCATAGTGGTCGTCGAAGGCAAGCGTACTCCGATGCAATTGTCGACGATCGCCTTCTAGGGAAGCAAACGAGCAACCCTGTGAGTACACGCAAGGGTTGCGAACCCACCTCGCCTGCCCACGACGAACGGGTTCGGTTCTGTCCGGTACCGCGAAAACGTTCGTGATGTTTTGCGGCGCGCGCTTGTAGGTAACGGAGATTTTTATGGCAGACCGCAATAGACAGAGACGCGTTCGCGCTGGGTGAAGCGGCAGATCATGGCGAGGTCGCCTGCGACCCGGCTCCGTGGATGCGAACGTCCAGTGGGGCATCGGAGCTCAGGTGGACATCCCGCTGGGGAAAGGCGATAGAGATGCCGGCGGCCTCGAACTTCTCGTTGATGCTTCGGTGCAGATCGCTGGTGACCGACAGCCGGTTGTCCAGGGAATCCAGGATAGCAGCGCACGACCAGGTTCAGGGCGTTGTCGCCGAAGCCCTCGAAGGTGAACCTCGGCTCCGGATCCTCGAGCACGCGGCTGTTTTCCCTAACCGCCTCCTCCAAGAGCGCCAGAGCCAGCGTTACGTCTGATCCATAGTCGACGCCTACATTGATGACGATGCGGTTCAAGTTGTCGCTCAGGGTCCAGTTGAGCAGGCGTCCCGTGATGAATTCCTTGTTCGGCACCAAGAGCTCCTGCTTGTCCCAATTGCGGATGGTCGTGGCACGGATGCGGATCCTGGCCACCGACCCCGTCGTCTCTCCGATAGTGACCACGTCGCCGACCCGTACCGGGCGCTCGAACAGGATGATGATGCCGCTGATGAAGTTGGCCACGATCTCCTGCAGTCCGAAGCCGATACCTACACCGAGGGCCGCTACCAGCCACTGAACGCTACCCCAGGAGAGCCCCAGTGCGCTGAAGACCGTCGAGGGCTGCTGCGGCGGCGATGATGTAACCGGTCATGGTCGTGACCGCGTAGCGGCTGCCGGCGGACATGGACGTGTGCGACAGCAGCAGAATCTCGAACAGCGCCGGAAGATTCTTTGCCGCCACGACCGCGACGAAGGAGATCACCAGCACCATGCCGACGTCGGCGAGGGTGAAGGGGACGATACGCTCTTCCCCGTCCACGACTCCCGTGTGGTGCCAGAGGGCGACTTCCTCGAAGATGCCGAATGCGGGCAGCACCTCGGACCAGATCGCCCACAGGGCGACGGCGCCGCCGATGAAGAGCAACATATTGACCAGGCGACGCGTTTGCCCGTCCAGAGAGGCGAAATCCACCTCGTTCGGCTCCTCCATCTCCGGCTGCGCCGCGCCCGACTCCCGGGACCGGTCGGCTTGTTCCGCCGCCCGTGCGGGGCGGCGCTCCAACACGGCGTGCAGGGCGAGCTTCCGCCGGGTCAGGACGAGCCAGCGAACGATGAGTTGGTGCAGGACCGCGATCCCCAGCACCAGGTACATGGAGCTGACGAGCGAGGCCATCAGGGTACCGACCGTATACACGTAGCCCACCGCGGTGAGCACCGCCAACGCCAACGGCATCGCCACGACCAGCGGATACCAGAGCTTGCGCGTGCGACTGAACCAGCCTTCGGGTCGCTCCGCGATCAGGTTGCGCAGGGCGCCCCGCTCGGGGCTCAGCACCCGAGCGAAGAAGACGGCGAACCCCAGGGTCAAGGCGAGCAGCGAGAGTCGCCCCAAGCTGCCGCTGTAGGTCTCGTCGGGATGGTTGTATGCGGCGGTGGCGACGAAGCCGAGCGGCACCAGCATCGCCAACAACCAGTCGAAATGCAGCCGCAGCAAACGCAGTACGTCGCCATTCCAACGGAAGTGCTGGTCGGCAACGCCGCCGCGTATGCAAAGGAAGCGGAACGAAAGCAGGAAGTACACACCCAGAGAGACGGAGATAGCCGCCTGACCGATTGCCTTGGTGAAGTCCGTGGCCTCAAGCGAGGCGTACAGTTGCAAGCCCAGGGTAGCCAACAGCAGGGGCAAAGGCGCGGCGGTCATCAGGGTCAGGCCCAAGGCCTCCAGCGTATAGCGAATATCGTCTGTCCTTATTCGCCTCAGGGGCGCCGCCGTGTCCCGAATCCCCCGGCGCATGGCAGGCGTCTTCCATTGCAGCAAGCCCGCGATCAGGAGCAAGACCCAGAACGTGGGGGATCGAGTCAATTCATGCAGGAGCAGGCCGGCCACCTCCAGCCAATTCCCCGGATCGATCGCCCAAAAAACGGCACGCGGCAAGGAGCGGAAGGTCGCTAGGCCTACCGGTTGCGTGCTGCGTACCCAGAGCAGGCGCTCGTCCAGAAACCCGTCGTACTCGTCCGCCGCCTGAATGAGCCGGGACGAGGCATAGTCCAGATCTCCGAGCACCCGAAGATACGACGCGGCCGTTTGCAGGACCTGCTCGAGCAATGTCCGGCGCTGCTTTACGAGCGTCTGCAGCTCGGGGGTTACCTCGGCACGTTCCTCGGCGGTGATCTCGTCCGGCATGAGGGCCTGGACATATGCGTCCGTATCCTGCAAGCGGCGTTGTTCCTCGCTATACCGAATTTGGCTTAGCGTGGTCTCGGTGGTCGCCCTCTCGCGTTCGACCGCAGCCTTTCGATAGGTACGCAGGTTGGGTAGCCGGTTGCGCTGGTCGATCAGGGCCTGGCCCAGGGCACGGGTCAGGCCAGCGGCCTCGACCCGCTGGCGCGCGCTGCGGAAGTCCTCTTCCACATGGCGTGTCTGTGTCTCGATCTGCTCCTGTGCGCCGGCAACTCGGTCCAGGCCCTCGGTCAGGGCCGTCAGCTCGTCGCTCAGCGCCGCATTGCTCTCGGCCAGGTCTCGAATCAGGGGATGCTTGTCCGCTGCTTGGCGTTGGGTCTCTCTGGTTTGAGCCGCGGCGTCCGCCGCCTCGCCCTTCAGCTGCCGCGCGAGGCGTTCTTGAAGCGTTTGCGCCGCCGCCTTGAGAAGCCCGAGATCGCTCACCGCCTTGTCGCGGGAGGCCTTCAGGAGATCGATGCGCACACCCTGGCTCAGGAGCTCCTGATCCAGCATCAGAATCTCCGAGCGCAGGGACTGGCGGCGCGCCTCCAGGTTCCAGCGGCGGGCATTTGCCAATTCCTGCGCCTCCCCCTGGGGTGATGGCAGGGCACTTGCAGTCTCCAGGGCGTCAAGGGCCTGCTTCGCGTCAGCGATGGCCTTGCGCGCCGCCGCAGGCCTGCTGGCGTTGCCCTCCAGATCTTTCTCGATCTCCGAGAGCTTGGCGCCAACCGCCGCAGCGTCCGCCTCGGTCTTCGCGAGAAGCTGCTCGATTTCGGAGACGGACATCTCGTTCGGCAGCGCCTCGGGTTCCGCACGCGCTTCCGCGGCCTCGGCAAGCTTGTCGCGAATAGCCCTCGCTTGGTCGGGCGCTGTTTCCAGCGCCTTCTTGTATGCGGTCGCTTTGGCCTCCAGGGCACTCGCGGCCTGTAGCTCGCTCAATGCCTTGCGGTAGAGCTCCAGGAGCTTGGTCTTGGTCGTCTCTTCCAAGTCGGACACGGCTTCCGTCTCCTTGATCTTTGTCTCCAGAAATTCGGGAGTGAGCGCGGTTTTGACCGTCGGGTCGAGTCCGGCGCCCTTGCCTGACGCGACGCCAGGTGGGTCGGACGCCACCTCCTCGGCCAGCGCAGTCGCAAAACCGATACTCAAGATGAACGAGACCAGGACGGCTGCAAACGAGTGGTGTTGGTACTTCATATCAGGAACAGGGAGGCCAATCCGAGGAAACTGAGAAAACCCACAATGTCGGTAACTGTGGTGAGGATTACGGCGCCGGAGAGTGCCGGATCTATGCCCATCCGGTGCAGCACCAGCGGAATGAGGATACCGGAGAGGGACGCCGCGAGCAGGTTCAGCATCATGGCAGCGGCGATGACCGCGGAGATTCCGGCGCTGTGAAACCAGAGGTAGGAGACGACGGCGACCACCAGGGCCCAAACCGCGCCGTTGATGGCGCCGATCGCGACCTCCTTTATGGTGAGCCAGCGCACGTTGGAATGGGCGATCTGGTCGAGTGCCAGCCCGCGTATAGTCAGGGTCAGGGTCTGGCTTCCGGCGATGCCACCCATGCTGGCGACCACCGGCATGAGCACCGCGAGGGCCACCAGCTTGTCCAGGGCCTCCTCGAAGCGGCCGATCACCCAAGCGGCGGCGAACACGGTCACCAGGTTGATGCCGAGCCACAGACCGCGGCGCCTGGCACTTGGCACGATCGGGGCGAAAAGGTCCTCATCCTCTTCCAGACCGGCGCTCTGCAGCAGCCTGCGGTCGGCCTCCTCGCGGATGATGTCGACTACGTCGTCGATGGTGATGCGCCCGAGCAGCCAATCCTCGTCGTCGAGCACCGCAACCGAGATCAAATCCCGGCGCTCGAACAAAGCGGCGATCTCGGTCTCCGGGGCGTTGGCACGCAAGGTGTCTGCCTCCGGGTGCATGACCTCGGCGACGCGCTGATCCGGATCGCCGGTCAGCAGTTGCGCCGTGTCCAGCTTTCCCTGATACCGGCCCTCGTCCGAAAGGACCATCAGGGCGTCCGTATGGGGCGGAAGCCGATCATGGCGGCGAAGCCAGCGCAGCACCACCGCCAGGGTAACGTCACTGCGAACGCTGATCACATGTGTGCTCATCAGTCGCCCGGCGGTCCCCTCCGGATAGCTGAGAACCGCTTCGACACGCTGGCGGTGATCCTCGTCCAGGGACGAGAGAATCGACTCGGTCAGGTCTACCGGCAGCTCCTCCAGAACCTCGGCCAGGTCCTGCTCCTCCATCTGCTCGGCCGCGGTGACCAGCTCGGCATGGTCCATTTCGCCGATCAGCGCGGCACGAGCCTCGTCGTGGACGTATGGGAGGACCTCGCCACGCGTATCCTCGGAAACCAGCTCCCAAGCAGTGCGCCGCTGCTCCGGCGGCATACCCTCCAACAGGTCGGCGATTTCCGCCGGATGCAGCTCGGCGAGGGCGTCGCGGAGTTGCTCGACGTTGCCGTCGGCCAGGTCGCGTAACGCCAGCTCCACCAGCTCGCCGCTCATGGACTGCTCTGTCGTCGGTTCCATAGGTTCGATTGCCTCTGGATTTGTTGCGGAAAATTGCCGCTAACGTCACACTGGCGTTGAGTTTGTGACTTTCTAATCGAAGGCTCCATCCACACGGAGCAAGAGGAAAGCCGGAGCCGGCTGCGCCGAGCTCCTACGGAAGGACGAAAGCAGCAAACGCACGCTTTGGTAAAATACACGGAGCTCACGCGCGATGAAACCGCACAGTTACAACTCGATTTCGGGAGTGGTCGTCACCCTTGCGTGCCTGGCCTCTGCGTGCCTGGCCCCGGTGGCCGTGTCCGCCGCCGAAACGCAAAGCGAGGGCCTGCCGCTGTGGGAGCTCGGTATCGGTGCGGCAGCTTACCATCAACCGAATTACCCCGGCTCGGACGTGCGCTCGACCACAGGCTTTCCGTTTCCTTATGTGATCTATCGGGGCGACTGGTTCCGCATCGACCGCAGCCTCCAGGGTATCCTCTACGAGACCCGGACGATCAAGCTCGACGTCAGCGCCGGGGGAACGGCCGTGGTGGACAGCGACGAGAGCGACGCACGCGAGGGAATGCCCGACCTGGACCCGACGTTCGAAGTGGGTCCGGCGCTCAGCCTGCTGGTGACCAATCCCGATCGCCCTGACAGCGTCTGGGCCCGGATGGCCGTGCGCACCGCCGTCAGCGTCGACACGGGGGACTGGAACTTCAAGCAGCAGGGGTGGGTCTTCGATACCCGGCTGCGATATCAGCGGCCCTTGATGGGCGAGACCCTGAAGCTGAGTACCGAGGTCGGCGCCTCCTTCGCCGACAAGAACTACATCGGCTACTTCTATGACGTCCCGCCCGAGTTTGCCACGCCCCTGCGATCCGCGTTCGAGTCTGGCTCCGGATACGCAGGTGCCCGCCTCGGGCTGGGGTTTAGCGGTGTCTACGGCAAATGGCGCTGGTCGCTGTTCGGCGCCTACATGAATTTCGCCGGCACTGCCTTCGAGAACAGCCCGCTGTTGGACTCCAACCACGACTTCAGCGTCGGGGCGACCATCGGCTGGATGTTCTGGCAGAGCAAGAGCCGGGTCACGCCGAAGAACACCAGCCCCGGCGGCGAGTTCGAGACACCCTTGTTCGGATTGTGATCCGCTCATCCGCGCCCCTTGCGCAAACGCAGGAAAGAAGCATTCCATCGCTACGCTATCTATCGGACCGATATTGAGCCCTGCGGGTTCGACGTGATACTCATGGACGGCTACCTGACCGATGTGGTGGTCAGGCAGGTGCGCGAGGTAACGAGCGATTCGGTGCGCCGCCGGCGGATGGTAGAGCACAATTACGAGATTGCTCGGAAGTTTTTCTCATATGATCGCGTAGAGGGCGAGTTACTCGCTATCCTTAACAAAGCAGCGACAGGGTTGGCGCCTGCTTCACCATGAGAGGCGGTCGGAGGCCTCAGAAGCCCGCTGCCGAGGGCGGTCTCGTCGCGTCGGCTTGAGTGACTGTCTGAACATCATTCTGCTAGGTTGAAGTGGTGACGCGAGCTGGCACCACGCCAGCCGAGCTGGTGGCCGGCAAGCGTGGGGCTGTGCTGATCGGAAGCTGATCTATTCGTCCTCGGACTCCTCTTCCTCGCTGCCCTCGCCCGCCTCCTCCTCTTGATTTTTGGCGACGCAGTCGGCGATGTAGTCCGCGATCTCCTCCGCCGCGATGCCTTCATACATGGCCGCCTGGCGGCACTGCTTCTCGATCTCTTCGCTTTCTTCTGAAGCGTAAGCAGAAAGTGGAGTCAGTATGAGCGATGAGACGGCCAAGGCTGCGAAAGTGAGCTTTTTCATATGTGTTCTCCAATAGATGTTGAATTGTTTTTTCAATTGACCCGCCATGTGCGGCTCTTGGTCGCTGTACGAAGCGTTACCTAATGGCCATTTCGGCGACGGCAACATTCAACACGATGGTTGATCCCATTGAAAACGAATATTATCGATCCTGTCGATGAACCGAAGAAATCGATATTCAGGATGACTTACGTACCTTTGAGAATCCGACGCCCAAGACCTTATCGATCAAGCCATCCCGGTTCGCCTCAGAGCCGAACAAGGCGTAGGCGGCTCGTTTCATGACGGGGGCATCGGAAACGCAATACAAACGACCGGATTGCAGGTCATCGGCAACAACTTGTTCCGGGAGGTAAAGGGTCCCGCCGCGCGCGCGCGCAAGCTCGTGAGCCAGTCTTCCCAGCCCGAAGCGCAGCCGGGGGGCCCCCATTTCCGGGAACGCTTGGGCATGAGCGACGGCGAAGCCGGTTCCCCAATCGACCAGTACGTAATCACCGCAGCTCAGCGCTTGGTGACAATCGAAGCCTACATGACTTGTGACCATGATCAGGGAAATGGTCGCGATCTTCTCGACATTGACATCGGTAAGCTGTGGCGCTTCGAAAGAGAAGGCCAAATCCAGCGTGCGATCGCGAATGCGTCGCACGATGAGGTCGTTGCTCAACGCCTCGGCCGTGATCGAGAGCGTCGGAAAGACCTCGCCGAGCGCGAGCAACCAATCCTGAAGCAGAATATCCCATAGGCTGGCAATGCCACCGACCGAAATGGCTGCGTTGCTATCCTCGGAAACGGCGACCTCGTGCTTTGCTCGCGTCCAGGCGTTCAGAATGGTCTCGGCATGGCGCACAAGCCGCTCTCCCCGGGGCGTGAGCTGTACGTTGTTGCGGGCACGCGTGAAGAGGGGAATTCCGAGCAGATCCTCCAACAGCCTGATCCTGGCGCTGACAGCCGATTGGGTCAGATACAGATGCTCGGCCGCCTTTCCGAAATGGCGGGTTCGGTTGACCTCCAGAAAAGTCTTGAGCAACTCGGTGTCCACGGCAAATGACGTAAGCGGGAATCGGTCCGGATTTTAGCGGAAACCGCCGCGCTTATGCTTGGGCGCAATCGCCGCTTTCCGATGGCCTGTCGGGGAAGATCAAAAGCCTGCTATCGGTCTTTGGTCAGTCAACCAATAGAAGCGGCACGCCGGCACGACCAACCGGTCGTTGACAAGACCGGGCGTTTCCCCGGAGTAGAGGTCGTACGCCTGACCGTGCTGGAAGAGTCCACGGTTTCCCAGGTTGGCCAACTCCAGATAGCTCGGTTTGACGTCGAAATTGGCGACCACAAGCACCACATCGGACATCAGGGCGGGGTGTGTGCGCAGGAACGCGAACAGGTGCGGGTTGTCGACGTCGAGCAATTCTCTGTTGTTGAAATCGGCGAATGCCGGGATGGTCTTTCGAACCGAAATCATTTTTTTCAGCCCGTCGAAGATGCGCTGCTCGACGCTCCCGTGCTCGCGTCGTCGCTCCGCCCTCTCCCAATCGATGAGCGGGCGATGCAGCCAGCGGGTATCGCCCGCCTTGGCTTCGTCCTCGAGAAAGGCGCAGTCGTTCAGCGTACCGATTTCGTCACCGTAGTAGAGCAGGGGGATGCCGCCGTAGGATATGATCATTCCGTGGAGCAGCAGTATGCGCTTGATCGCTAGATCTATCGCATCCGGGTCGGCCGTCTCCAGAGCAGTCTCCAGTCCCACCAGGGAGGCCAGCGAGCCAGAGATGCGCGCATCTCCCGTCTTCTCGTTGACCCCGAACGGCTGGCCGCGGGCCGGGGAGTCCTCGAAACGCCCTGTGAACCAG
>CAWDLA010000044.1:0-45058 GCA_963802975.1 uncultured Gammaproteobacteria bacterium | reverse complement strand
GGGCTGAGTCATGGCGCGGATCGACGCTTGCCGCTCCTGTGGTCACACGGACTTGGAGCCCGTCCTGGACCTGGGGCGCACGCCCCTGGCGGATCGCCTGCTAACGCAGGCCCAGCTCGCGGAGCCCGAGCCCGTCTATCCTCTGCAGGTCGTCTTCTGCCCCGAATGCGGTCTGGCGCAGATTGACGAGACGGTCCCTCCCGAGGTCCTGTTCTGCGAGGACTACCCGTATTTCTCGTCTTTCTCCGATTTTCTCCTGCGCCACTCCCGCGAAAACGTCCTGGAGCTGATCGGGTCCCGTGGGCTGGGTCCGGGCAGCCTGGCGGTGGAGCTTGCGAGCAACGACGGCTATCTGCTCAAGAACTACGTCGAGCAGGGCGTCCCCGTGCTCGGAATCGACCCGGCGGAAGGCCCGGCGCGGGAGGCCGAGAAGATCGGCGTGACGACCCTGAACCGCTTTTTCACCTTGGAGCTGGCATCCAAGCTGGCCGCAGATGGGCGGCGCGCAGACGTGATCCACGGCAACAACGTGCTTGCCCACGTGGCCGACACGAACGGCTTCGTGCAGGGTATCGAAAGCCTGCTGAAGGACGACGGAGTGGCGGTGATCGAGGTGCCGTACGTCAAGGACCTGATCGACCACTGCGAGTTCGACACCATCTACCACGAGCACCTGTGCTATTTCTCGGTGACCTCGCTGGACAATCTGTTCCGGCGCCACGGACTGTTCCTCAATGAGGTGCGGCGCCTGAGCATTCACGGTGGGTCCCTGCGTCTGTATCTGGAGAAAAACGAAAGGGTCGGAGATACGGTCCGGTCCCTGCTCGCTTTGGAGCGGGAGGAAGGGGTAGACAGAGTAGACTTCTACCGGGACTTCGCCCGCAAGGTGGAAGGGGTCAAGACCGACCTGCTCGCGCTGCTGCGCGGACTGCGCGTCGATGGCAAGCGAATTGCCGCCTACGGGGCGGCCGCCAAGGGCGCCACCCTGATCAACTACGTCGGCATCGACTCCGACTTGGTGGACTTCGTGGTCGACCGCAACACCTTTAAGCAGGGCCGCCATATGCCCGGCCGGCACCTGCCCATTTTCGGGCCTTCGAGACTGTTGGAGGCCATGCCGGACTATGTGCTGCTGCTGGCCTGGAACTTCGCCGACGAGATCCGTCAGCAGCAGAGCGAGTACGAGGCCGGCGGCGGGCGCTTCATCGTGCCCGTTCCAGAGCCGCAGGTTCTCGGCTCCCGGTAAGCCGCCCTGAGAGTAACTACGAGCATCTTCGCTCCGCGGATCTGCAAATGACCCCCGCCAAGACGCAGAGGCGAAAAGGTATTCCTTGGCGAATTTTGCAGCCTTGCGCGCGTAGTCCTCTCGCGGGCTCGTCAAGATCGTAAGGCAGGGGCTCGATTCCAATGTCAGATTCCCGCGACGGCATTTGTCCGAGCTGCAAGAGCGGTGGGATGGAGCTCTTCCATGAGGTGGCGGAGGTCCCGACCAACAGCTGCATCCTGCTGACCTCCGGGCAGGAGGCCGCCGACTATCCCAAGGGGGAAATACGGCTCGGTTTCTGCCCCGCCTGCGGTTTCATCTCAAACCTGGCCTTCGATTCTCGCCTTACGGAGTATTCGGGCCGTTACGAGGAGACCCAGGGTTTTTCGTCCACCTTCAACGCCTTTCACCGCGCGCTGGCGGAGCGTTTGGTCGAGCGCTTCGACCTCCACGGTAAGGACATCATCGAGATCGGCTGCGGCAAGGGCGAGTTCCTGATGCTCTTGTGCGAGCTGGGGGACAATCGGGGTGTCGGCTTCGATCCGGGTGTCCATCAGGATCGCATCCCAGGGGAGGCTTCCGAGCGGGTGCGCTTCATACCGGACTTCTACTCCGAGAAGTACGCCGACTACCAAGGCGATTTCCTCGCCTGCAAGATGACCCTGGAGCACATCCATCCGGCCGGCGATTTCATCGCCACCGTGCGCAGGGCAATCGGCGAGCGAGTAGGCACCAACGTCTTTTTTCAGATTCCGGAGGCCACCCGCATCCTGCGGGATTGCGCCTTCGAGGACATCTACTACGAGCACTGCTCCTACTTCTCTCCCGGCTCACTCGCGCGCTTGTTTCGGGCTAACGGCTTCGAGGTTTTGGGGTTGTCCACCGAATACGAGGGTCAATACCTCACGATCGAGGCCCGGGCAACGCAGGAGCCGGTGAGCCAGACGCCGCTGCCGGTGGAGGGCGATGTGGATACCCTGAAAGAGCTGGTGCGCAGCTTCCCGGAGCGCTTCGAGACCAAGCGCCGGGACTGGGCCGCCCTGCTCGACGGTTGTGCGCAGGACGGGAAGAAGGTCGTTATCTGGGGCGCCGCCTCCAAGGCGGTGGCCTTTCTCTCCACCGTTGCGCAATCGCAGATCATCCGCTATGGCGTCGACATCAACCCCTATCGTCAGGGGCACTTTCTGCCGGGATCCGGGTTGTCCATCGTGGGGCCCGACTTCCTTGCCGAATACCGCCCGGATCTGGTCGTGATCATGAACCCGGTGTACCGGGTCGAGATCGCGCGGGATCTGGAACGAATGGGCGTGGCACCAGAGATCGTTACCTTGTGACGAGGGAATACGCTGCTACGACATCCAGTGGACTTTCTCCCATTTTCGTTTACCTGATTTACAGTGGACTGAAGCCATGAGTGCCGTAGCAAGTCCCTGCCCGGTCTGCGATTCGGTCGAGATCTACGATTGCATCCATATCCCGCAGGTCCCGGTCTACTGCAACGTTCTGCACGAGAGTCGGAAAGCGGCGATGGGCGCCGCCAAGGGCGACATCGACCTGCGCTTCTGCGGCCGTTGCGGACATCTGTTCAATGCCGCCTTCGATCCCCGGCAGGTCGACTACTCCGGCGAATACGAGAGCTCGCTCCACTACTCCGGGCGTTTCCGGGAGTATGCCGAAGGGCTGGCCGAGCACCTGATCGATCTCCACAAGCTGCGCGGCAAGACGGTCATCGAGATCGCCTGCGGTCAAGGCGACTTCCTCGGGCTTCTCTGCTCGCTCGGGGGGAACCGGGGAGTCGGCTTCGATCCCAGCCATGTTCCCGGACGCGGCGAGGTTGCTCCCGGCGCGGACCTGACCTTCGTCCAGGACTACTACTCAGAGGCCTATTCGGACGAGGAGGCAGAGCTGATCTGCTGCCGGCATGCACTGGAGCACATCGAGCGCCCCGGAGACTTCCTGCGCACGTTGCGCCGGGCCATCGGTGAGCGGCCCACGCCGGTCTTTTTCGAGGTCCCGAACGCACTTTACACCCTAAGCGATCTGGGGATCTGGGACATCATCTACGAGCATTGCGGGTACTTCTGGGCAGGGTCCCTGCGCGAGGTCTTTCGGCGCAGCGGCTTCGGCGTGGACCGAGTCGAGACGCAGTTCGGGGGCCAGTTTCTCGCCCTTCACGCATCGCCGGGCGTGCGGGACAACGCAGCGGACACGCAGCGATCCTCCGAGTTGGCGGATATGGTTTCCCGCTTCGCCGATCACTACCGGACCAAGGTCGATGGTTGGAGTCAGACCCTGCGGCGCCTCCGTCGGGATGGACGCAGGACTGCGCTCTGGGGGGCCGGTTCCAAGGGAGTCAGCTTCGTGAACATCCTGGCGGCCAAGGAGGAAATCGGCTGCTTGATCGACCTCAACCCGTACAAGGACGGCCGCTTCGTTCCCGGTACCGGGCACCAGGTTCACTCCCCGGCCTTCCTTACCGATTTCAAGCCGGATGCCGTGATCGTCATGAACCCGCTTTACGCCGATGAGATAGGCCGTGACCTGCGGACCATGGGGCTCGCACCCGAGATGCTCGTGGACCAGCCGAAATGACGACGGAGCCCCGTGTATTGCTCTTCTCGCCACGGAATCTGGTGCCGGTCATCTCCCGTTGCTTTTCCTACGAATTCGAGGACGCAATTTGCGCGATGGACGCCGTGGAGCTGGTCGCCCCCGAGCCCGGGCTGGGGGCGTCGGGCTTCGATATCGCCAGCCGTGCGGTCAATAAGCTCGGTCGCGGTACGAAGTTGCTCAGCCGCATCAATCCGGGGGTGCGACCGGTAAAGGTGAGCCGCCGTTACCCGCTCTTTTTCGCAGTCTGTCAGTTCGCGACCGACCTCAGCTGGCTGAACGCCCTGCGCGGATGGCGGGAGCGCTGCGAAACCGCCGCCTGCTGGCTGGAGGAGATCTGGGCCAGGGACTTGGGCCGGCTCCAGAGCCAGATCGAGTCGCTGCGGGAATTCGATTACATCTTCACCAATTGCCGCGGCACCGTCGACGGGCTCGCCGAGGCGACCGGGCGTCCCGTTATCTACCAACCGCCCGGTGTGGATTGCGTCAGATTCCATCCCGGGGACCCCCCCGTCGCGCGGGTGATCGACGTATATAACATGGGGCGCCGCCATCCAGAGACCCACCAGGCGCTGCTCGATTTGACCCGGGAGCGCAGCATCTTCTATCTCTACGACACTTTCGTGGGCAACATCGCGGTCCACAGCCCCGCCGAGCACAGGTTGCAGCTCGCCAACCTGATAAAGCGCAGCCGGTACTTCCTGGCCAACAGGGCAAAGGCCAACGAGGAGGGGGAAACGGCAGAACAGGAAGAGGCGGGCTTCCGTTTCTTCGAAGGTGCGGCGGCGGGCGCCGTGATGATCGGGGATGCTCCGGACGTGGAATCCTTTCGCGAGCATTTTGACTGGCCGGACGCGGTAATCCATCTCCCGTACGGAAGTGCGGCCGCCGCCGAGCAGCTGGCGGACCTGGATCGTCAGCCGGAACGTCTCACACGAATTCGCCGGGACAACCTGGTAAACAGCCTGCGCCGGCACGATTGGTCTTACCGTTGGTGCGAGGTGCTCCGAACAGTTGGATTGCCAACTTCAGAGGGGTCGGCAAAACGGAAGACAGGTCTGGACGAGCTGGCGTCCCGTTCTGCAGAATTGCCGTGCTGAGGAGGCCGGCAGATCGAGCCTAACCTTCCAGTTACCGCTCGTGCTGCGGGCCCTCCCTCCTGAGTCTCCTAAGGCTTGATATAGGCGTAGCCTTGGGCCTGAAGGTGGGCGAGCTCCGCGACACCGCTGGGTACCACATCCGCTTTGGTAGATGGATCTCGTTATAGTCGTCGGCACGCTCGCCGTGCCGAAAATCAGCCGCGGACCAGCGTTTGTTGACGGGCCACGCGGTAATATATTGGTCGCTATCGCAAAAACAGCAAGCACTCGGGTGTGCGCGGACCTGGCGATTGCACTGAGGAGAATATCCGATATGCCTTCCGAAACCTTTGCCCGCCCAAGCTGCACCGATGACCGGGACCCGGAGTCCCTCTCGGTCAACGAGGCCCGCCATCGCATTCTTTCCGAGGTGACGCCCGTTGCCACGGCCCAGCGTGTGGCCCTGCGTGAGGCCCTGGGACGGACCCTGGCCGAGTCTCTGATCTCGCCCCTCGATGTTCCCTCCCATGCCAATTCGGCAATGGACGGCTTTGCGCTCCTTGGCTCGGACTTACCCGGCGAGGGGACGGCAGAGCTGGAGCTGGCCGGTGAAGCCCTGGCCGGACATCCGTTCCGGGGTGCGGTGACCTCCGGGCGCTGCGTAAGGATCATGACCGGCGCCCCGATGCCGTCGGGTACGGACACGGTAGTCATGCAGGAGCAGGCGCAGGAGCGCGAAGGCCGCGTGCAAGTCGACTCCAGGCACAGGCCCGGACAAAACGTGCGTCAGGCCGGGGAGGATGTCGCCGCCGGCGACGCCGTGTTCGCGCCGGGGCGGACGCTGACTCCGGCGGATCTGGGCCTGCTGGCGTCCCTGGGCATCCCCGAGGTAGCGGTGCTCCGGCGCCCTCGGGTGGCCTTCTTCTCGACGGGGGACGAGCTGCGCTCGGTCGGTCAGCCCCTCGGGGACGGGGATGTCTACGACAGCAATCGCTACACCCTGTACGGGATGCTCACCCGGCTCGGGGTGGACCCGCTTGATCTCGGAGTGGTGCCGGATGATCCCCCTCGGCTGGAGGCGGCGCTGCGGCAGGCGGCATCCGATGCGGACCTGGTTTTAACCTCCGGCGGTGTCTCCGTAGGCGAGGCCGACTACATCAAAGGCCTGCTCGAGCGCATCGGCAGCATGAGCTTGTGGAAGATCGCCATGAAGCCTGGCCGGCCGCTGACCTTCGGACATATCGGGCAGAGCCTGTTCTTCGGCCTTCCGGGAAACCCGGTAGCGGTGATGGTGACCTTCTACCAGTTCGTCCAGCCGGCCCTGGGCAAGCTGATGACCGGTCGAGAGGAGCCGCCGCTGCTGGTGGAGGCCGAAGCAGCTTGCCGCCTGCGCAAAAAGCCGGGGCGCACCGAGTTTCCGCGCGGAATCCTGATGCGCGGGCAGGACGGTGTGCTGCGGGTGGACGTGACCGGCCGCCAGGGCTCCGGGGTGCTGCGATCCATGAGCCTTGCGAATTGCTTCATGGTCATGGGGCAGGAGCAGGGGGATGTGGAGCCCGGCGAAACGGTGCTCGTGCAGCCTTTCGCCGGGCTGGTGTGATGTCAGTCTGCGGACTCGTCCCGGCAGACGGCTCGATAAACCAAGGCACCTGTATCCGCACCGACGATAGGTGCCACCCAGAACATCCATAGCTGCTCCAGGGCCGGGCCGCCGACGATGAGGGCCGGGCCGGTGCTGCGGGCCGGGTTCACCGAGGTGTTGGTCACCGGGATGGAGATCAGGTAGATGAGATAGGCCGCCAGGAGTGCGAACTTTAACCCCGCGCTTGGGGAAAGCCAGCTTTTTTCCGGGTTTCGGATCGCAGTGCAAAAACTCCATAGTTACCGGCCCCACGCGTCACCAGGCGTGCTCCCCGCATCTTGCGGAAGCTTGCCGCGCGCCCGCAGATTCCGTAGTCTAAACGCTTCAGCAATCCGGCATTGCAGGTCAACAACATCGCCCCATGGATACCAGCATCGACAGAGCCCGCTTCAATATGATCCAGCAGCAGATTCGCCCATGGGATGTCGTTGACGACCGGGTCCTGTCCGTTATGGCCGAGATCCCCCGCGAGCAGTTCGTCCCGGATTCCTATCGCAGCCTGGCTTACGCGGATATCGAGATCCCCATCGGCGACGGCCAGACCATGCTGGCGCCAAAATTGGTCGCGCGCATGCTGCAGGCCCTGGACGTGCAGCCCGTCGACAAGATCCTGGAGATCGGCACCGGCACCGGTTATCCGACGGCCTGCCTGTCGCATCTCGGGGGACGCGTCTTCAGCATGGAGATCCACGAGAGTCTGGCGGAGCAGGCGCGGACGACCTTGGACGCGATGAAGCTGCGGCGTCTGGACGTCCGGGTGGGTGACGCACTCGCAGGGCCGGTGGACGGACGTCCCTTTGATGTCATTGCCCTGACCGGATCCCTGCCCAACGACGAGCTGTTGGTTTCGCTTCAGGAACAGCTGGCCCCCGGGGGGCGTCTGTTCGCCGTCGTCGGCGAGGAGCCCGTGATGGAGGCCCTGTTGGTGACCCGCGTCGAGGGTGGCGATTTCCGCCGCGAGTCTCTCTTCGAGACCTGTGTGCCTAAGTTGGAGAAGGTCCCGGAGCCCGAGCGTTTCGTGTTCTGATACAGCTAATTGCTCTTTCCTGAATTACTGGGTTCGGAGCCGTCGTCGTAAACCTGTGCCACCAAGTCAAGCAGCCTCTGCAGTGCGCCCCGGTTCTCCTGCACCACGCGCCTACCCCGTTCGCCAATGCTTGCCCGCGCCGCGGCATCGCCGAGCCATTCCCGCATGTATCCCGCCAGCTCTTGCGCGTCCGCCACCTGCACCGCGGCGCCCTCGTTCAACAACAGCTCCGTGATCTGGGCGAAGTTGAAGACGTAGGGTCCCACGGCGACGGGCACGCCAACCGCCGCTGCCTCCAGCAGATTGTGGCCGCCGATGGGGACAAGGCTGCCGCCGATGAAGGCCGCGTCCGCTGCCGCGAGAAAAATTGGAAGCTCCCCCATGGTATCGCCGAGGTACAGGGAGATTTCGTCGCAACAGGAATCTGCGGTGGAGCGCCGCGCCATTCGGAAGCCTTGACGCTCGATGAGGGCCGCTACGCGGTCGAAGCGCTCCGGATGTCTGGGCACCAGGACCAGCAGGGCGCGCGGCAGGTGGCTCATAATCTCCCGATGGGCGGCCAGGACTTGTTCTTCCTCCCCCTCGTGGGTGCTCGCGGCAACCCATACCGGGCGCTGGATATCCCACACGCGGCGCAGAACTTCCGCCTGTTCGAGCAGGCTCCCCGGCCGGCGGACGTCGAACTTGATGCTGCCGGTGACCTGCACCCTTTCCGGCGGGTGCTCCCAGGGCGCGAAAGCGTGCGGCATCGGCGCTGCTTTGTGCTCCGATAGCGGCGAAGCGTCCCAATGTCTCGCGGCTGAAAACGCGCAGCCTGGCGTACCCCTGCGCCGACTTGGCGGATAGCCGCGCGTTGGCCAACACCACGGGAATTCCACGGTCCTCGCAGGCACGGAGCATGTTGGGCCAGATCTCCGTCTCCATGACCACCGCCAGCCGGGGGCGGACCGCGTCGAGAAAACGATGCATGATCGGCGCGAGGTCGAACGGGGTGTAGACGTGCCGAACGCGATCTTCGAACAGGCTGCGCACACGCTCGGACCCGGTGGGTGTGGTGGTGGTGACCATGACACTGGCGTCCGGCCAGCGGCCGAGAAACTGCTTGATGAGCGGTTGGGCGGCCTGGACCTCCCCCACAGAGACCGCGTGGACCCAGATGTCCGCCTTCAGGGCGTGGTCGCCGTAGAAGCCCAATCGTTCCCCCCAACGCTCACGATATGCGGGCGCGCGGTTCCCTCGCCAAGCCAGACGCAGCAGCAGGAAAGGGAGTGCGAGATAGAGTAGAAGGCTGTAGAGCCGCGACAAGGTTGGGAACCGCCGGTGGCTGGTTGGACGACAGCGAGAGTTTATCACCCCAACGCCTGGTTTCAGGTAAAGACGCAGCGCCTCTAGAAGTCGTCATCCCGGGTGGGACCCGGGGATCCAGTTGTCCATTGCCCGCACTGGACTCGATCCGGGGGATGGCAAGGCAGCGAGTGCCAACATGCGATCGGTGTGGAAGAAGGGTTCGAGGATCACAACTGCGCTTCTGCCAAACGCTGCCTCCATTCCACCAGGCGGGGCTTGGGCGCATTCTTGACGCTGAGCTTCCAGAAGTAGCCGATCAGGTTGTCGCCGAAGGAGATGGCCTTGCGGGGCAGCGCCAGCGGGTGGTCCATGGGCCCTGCGGCACCCCGCAGGCAGGTGGTGGCGCTCGCATATCCGGCCTCGGCGGCGGCGCGCACCGAGTCAAGGTCGAAGCTCCCGTATGGGTAGCATAGGTGCCCGACCTCTTCTCCAAGCAGGTCCTCCAAGGCCGACTTGCTCCCCGTCAGCTCCTCGCGCCGACGCCCCGGACTGGTTTCGGCGAGCTTGGGGTGCTGTGCGGTGTGGGAGCCCACTGTCATGCCCGCCGCCCGGATCTCCCGCAGCTGCGCCCCGGTCATCAGGTCGGGGATCGGCCGCTCCGGGTCCTTGGCGAACCATTCCGCCCGCCTTCCGAGCCATCCGCTGATGGCGTAGACCGTCGCGGGGAACCCATGGCGCCGGAGCACCGGCAGGGCGTAGTCGAGAAAGTTCCGGTAGGCGTCGTCGAAGGTGAGCACGACGGCTCGTTTCGGCGTGGGCCGCTCGCTGCGCAGGCAGGCCAAAGCCTGGTCCAGGTCCAGAACCTCGTAGCCAACGCGCTTGAGGAAACCCATCTGCGAGGCAAAGCGGCGGTGGTCGCAATAGTTCGCTCGATGGGTCTTCATGGACGCGAAATCGCCCACCTGGTGGTACATGAGGATGGAGATTTGACAGGTCACGCGCCTATTCTCCGGGTGGACGGGCGAGCGTGCAATTGGCTTCCCCGACTGAGAAAAAGTGCATTTTGCCGAGCCCAACACATCCTCGCTTTCGCGTCTACCCCTGCGCGAGGTTCTTGTACAGCGTCAGATACCGATCCATGACGGCTTCCCGAGCGAACTCTCGCTGCACCCGCTTCCGTCCCCGCTCGACCAAGGCCTTCGCCAAGCCCGGATCGCGCAACACTTCCTCGATGCCCTTTGCAAGTGCGGGGCCGTCCGCGCAAGGCACGCACCAGGCGTCCTCGCCGTGGCGGGCGATCTCCCGCGCGCCGCGAAAGCGGCTGGTCACCAGGGGTTTCTCCCAGGCCCAGGCCTCCAGGATTACGTTGCCCAGGGTCTCCTGGTCCAGGGAGGGGAAGACGACTTGGTCGGCGAGCTGAAAGTAGGGCCCCGGATCTGTCCGCCAGCCAGCCCAGACGACGCGTTCGCCCACACCCGTCTGCTCGGCCTGCGCTCGCAGCCGAGGTCCGAGAACGCCGTCCCCGAGCAGCACCAGCCGCAGCGGACGTCCCTCAATCTCGGCGGGCAGCAGCGAAAGGGCATCCAACAGATGCGAGTGGCCTTTGACCGGCACGAAGCGGCCGGCCGTCACCAGTACCCAGGACTCTGCGGGTATTCCGAGCTCCTCGCGCAGCTCTGCGATCCTCTCGGGTGTTACCGGATGGGGCGGGTCGACGAAGTTGTAGATGTGGAATACCCGATCCGCGGGCAATCCCTGCTGCACCATCCAGTCGCACAGCCCCTTGGTGTTGCCGATCCAGGCATGGGCGTGGCGATAGGGGTGGACGGCGTAGTAGCCCCCCAGGCGGGCGATGTGAACCGGGCCTTTGCCTGCGTTGATCCGCGTGAGGCGGGTGGCACGGCCCATGTAGGTCTGCACGACGTCCGGCTTCAGGTGTCGGATCAGGCGCGAAACGGCGCGCCGGGAGAGCGGATCCCAGATGGTCCGGAAGGGCAGTCGGTGCAGGGGCAGGTCGGGGAGCTTGACCGAGTCAAGCTCGCTGTGTCCACGGATGGCAAGCTCGGCGGGGGCGCCGCGCTCGGCCAGGGCGGCGCTGAAACGCAGGAACCAGCGCTCGGCTCCGCCCAGGGCCTTGCTGCCAACCATCTGCAGGCTTGTGGGTATGCTCACCCAGGCAGCTCCCGCGCCGCGGTCAGGACCTCTTCCACCTCGATCGACCTCATGCAGCTATAGGCACCGTCACAGGTGGGCTTGCGCTTGCAGGGGGAGCAATCCATCCGGTGATACAGGACCCGTGCGTTGTCGTGGGTGGTGTCGAGGTAGGGGCAGGTCGATCCGAACAGCAGCAGGGTGGGCCGAGCGAAGGCTATGCCCATGTGGCTCAGGCCCGTGTCCACGCCAACCAGCAGGGCGCTACGGTCGATCAACGCCGCGGCCTGGAGCAGGGTTGTCTTACCCGCCAGATCGATCGGTTCGTGCGCCGCGTTTCTGCGAATGCGCCCCGCGGCGTCCCGATCTCCGGGTCCTCCAAGCAACACCGCCGGTAGGCCCATGTCCGCGTGCAGCCGGTCTGCGAGCTGCGCCCAACGAGGCTCGATCCAGTGCTTCTGGGGCCGGGTGGTAAATGGGCAGAGTACGGCGTAGCCGTCGGTCAAGCCTTCGCGCTCCATCAGCTCTTCGGCGAACTTGGCATCCTCCGGCGCGTAGTGGACGGCCATGGGGAAGTCCTGCGTCGGCAGGTCCAGGGTCTCGGCCAGATAGAGGTACTCCGAGCCGATACGTTTGATATCGCCGCCGCGGGAAACGACGCGGGTCATGAGCCGGTCGCTGCCCTCCCAGGAGCCGAGTCCGATGCGCTCGCGGGCGCCGGACAGGCGCGTCAACAGGCCGCTCTTGAGCAGCCCCTGCAGGTCCAGGGCCATGTCGAACTTGCGGGACCTGAGCAACTTTGCGAAGCCGGTGATCTCCCGCGCCAGGGCTCTGAGGCGGCGCTTGCGCCACAGAACGCGCCACTCACCTTCGGGCCAGAGGATGACCTCGTCGAGGTCCGGGTGATGCTCCAGGAGGGAGCGGCATTCCGGCTTCGCCAGCCAGGCGATATGGGCATTCGGATAGGCGCGGCGGAAGGTGGAGACCAGAGGGGAGGCGAAGACGATGTCGCCGATGGCGCCGACGCGCACCAGCAGGATGCGTGGATCCGTTATCACCTGCTCTCTGCGCATGGTTGCGCGGCGGGGCGGCGCGCTTCCTGCAGAAGAGTGCGCAGCCTGAAGCTGTAGGCTGCGCCGGCGAAGATGATCCAGAAGAAGGTGTAATCGTGGCGGACCACCCGATAGCTGGTCAGGTTCCAGATCAGCACGAAAAGGAGCGTCACCGCAAAATAGCGGCACAGGTCGCCGGGCATCCGGCCGCTGCGGCATACGGAAGCGCAGCCGCGCGCGAGCAGCCAGACCTGGGCCGTAGCCAGAGCCAAGCCCGGTATTCCCAGCTGGACCAGGATCTCGGCGTAGGTGTTATGCAAATGGGGTAACCACACGCCCTCGTCCATCATGAGTTCCGGGCGCTCGCTGTGCGACAACAGGTAGCGGCTGGAGCCCGCTCCCCAGCCGAGCCACGGCCGTTGCGACCACAGTTCGGCAGCGAAGCGCAGCGCGTGAGCGCGCAGGCCGCTGGAGTTGGACTGCACGGCGGCGAAGTCGCCGCTCAGGACGCTTGCGAGGGTCTCGCTATCCGCTTGCAGACGCTCGCTGATCTGTTCGTGCTGAATGACAACGAGCGCGGCGAGGGCAATGGCTGACGCTGCGGCTGCCGCGATGCGGACGCCGCGGCTGGCCTGGTGCGTAGGTGCCGCGCGGCGGTGCAGACGCCACTCCAGGTAGATCAGGAAAGAGGCGGCGACGGCGAAGGAGATCCAAGAGCCGCGCGAGAAGGACAACACGAGCCCCTCGAGCATCATGGCCAGGAGCAGCAGCCACAGGGCTACCCGTAGCCACCGCGGAGCCCCGCCGGGAGCGGGATGCCAGAAGCGCGCACGCAGGGCGACCAGGCCGAGGGTGCCCAAACCGGTGAACATGCCGAAGGCGATGGCGGGAAGGTAATTTTCGAAGCGTGTCGTGAAAAACGACGGATCGAATCCCGTCCAGTCGATCTCGCGTAGCGTGCGGATGGCGAAACCCATCAGCGCGAGAAACAACAGTAGGCGGACACGCTCCGGGCGCCCGCCCGCCCAGTAGGCGAATGGGATGAAAAGCAGTAGCTTGACCCAGTCGGAACCGGCCTCGAGCGCCGCTTCTGCCAAGGGATCGAGGGGGGCCGCCAGGTATCTGGCCAGCGAGTGGATTGCAACATAGAGGGTAAAGATCAGAGCGGTGAGCGCCAGCGGGTCTCGGCTAAGGGTCCGCCAATCGCGGAAGCCGATCACGAAGGCGAGCAGGAGCAGTACCAGGCCCCAGGTCGCCGGCGTTATACCGAGCAAGGCGAACGAGGCGAAAAGGTAGGTACCGATGAGCCCGGTTCGCTGCAACCAAACCTTGCGCAGGCTGTGTGGGGACGGGGTGCCGCGCGGCAAGTTGTTGATCTCCTGTGGTGACCGAGCCCCGGAGGGAGGGAAGGCAAAAAGGCAAAGCGAAAATGCTACCATAGCCGCGGATACCGATTTACTCCGATCTTTGCCAGGAGCGCGAGCGCTTGATCCCTCCCCGTTTCTCAGCGCCGCTGACGCGTACCTGGGGTCGAGTTGCGCGAGCGGTCGAGCCCGACGCCGGAATTGCGGGCCCATGACGGATGCCGGTGGTGCGGTGCGCCTCCTGGTTACCGGGTTTCGCCCGGGACCGGCCGGCGTCGGGCGGGTCATGATGAACCTAATCAACGGCTTCGCGCGCTCGGCGGTCGAGGTGCACGTTTTGGTCGGTCCCGGAAGCTACCCGGAGCTGGATTCGGCCCTGGCGGGCGTGCGGATCCATGTGGTCGAAACGGGGATCGGTGAAGACGCCGGCAAGCGATTGCGTCGCTTTCTCGACGACCTTGCACCGCAGGTTGCGCTCTCCAACCGGGACGACTCGAATGCACTGTTGGTTGCTGTAGCAGCTCGGATGCCCGATCGCCCGCGCGTGGTGCTTCGCGTAGGGATCGATGTGCCGGCGAAGCTGCGCCGCCGCAACCCGCTCTCCCGCTGGCGCCGCCGCCGGGAGCTGATTTCGGTCTACCGGGGCGCCGATCTGCTCATTGGCAACTCGCAAGGTGTCTGCAATGGCTTGCGCGATCTCCTGGGGCGCGCGGCGCCGCCAATCCTGACCATCTACAATCCGCTGGACGTCGCGCGCGTTAGGCTGCTCGCACGCGAGCGGCCCGATCACCCTTGGTTTCGCGACCAAGGTCACCGTCTCTTGGTCAGTGTCGGCCGCTTGGCCCGAATGAAGGACCAAGCCACCATGCTGCGCGCTTTTTCGCGGCTGCCGCCGGACTTCCGCCTGGTCGTCTTCGGCGACGGGCGGCAGCGAGACCGGCTGCTGGCGCTTGCCGGCAAGCTGGTGGTCGCAGATCGTTTCGATCTGCCGGGCCACACGGACAACCCGTTCTCGCACCTGGCGCGGGCAGATGCGTTCGTGCTTTCCTCGCGGTTCGAGGGCTCCCCCAATGCCCTGATCGAGGCGTTGGCCGTGGGGACCCCGGCGGTGTCCACGGACTGTCCCAGCGGGCCGCGGGAGATCCTGGGCGACGGGCGCTACGGTGCGCTGGCTCCCGTTAGCGACGATCGCGCGCTGGCCGAGGCGATCGAGGCTACGCTGGAGCACCCGCCCGCCGCCGCCCTGCTGGAGGAGGCGATTTCCCGTTTCGATCTGGACTACGCGGTCGGGCAGTACCTTCAGGCCATGGGTCTGCCGGGCGCTGGGTCGCCGGCCTCGACCGGACCTGTGCGGCCGGGATCCGGAGACAGGAGGAGTCCCATTGACCAATGACTCCGGCGGTCGAGCCGCGGCCGCCTCCGGCTCAACCGCCGGGGAATCGACTCGCCCCGACATCTGCATTTTCAGTCCATTTGCGCGCGGCGGAACATCGGTCCACGGAGGTATTACTCCGGTGGTGCGCAACCTCGCCACGGCCTTTGCCGACGCGGGAAGGCAGGTCGAGCTCCTGACCTTTTCGCCGACGGACCCGCGGGTTCTGTTTCCGTCTCTGGACGAGCGCATCCTGATCCGGAACCTGGGCAGAGGGAGCCGGTTGCAGCACCTGCTGCAGCTTCGTGGATATCTGCATGGGCGCCGACCCCGCGTACTGCTGTCCGCCGGGCAGCGCCCCAATCTGCTCGCCGCCGCCTGCAAGCGCCTGTGGCGTCCGCCCTGCCGCTTGATTCTCAGTGTCCACAACAGTCTCTCCCCCGGATTCGAAGAGCTGGGCGTGCTCAAGCGCCGGATACGAGTGCTGGGGATGCGGATGTTCTATCCGGCGGCGGACGCCCTGGTCTGCGTGTCCGCCGGTGTCGCGCATGACGTCGCCCGTTATGTGAGCCTCCCGCCCGGGAAGCTCGACGTCATCTACAATCCGGTCCTCTCTGCCCGGCAGATCGCCTCTGTCTCGGCGCCGCCGCCCCATCCCTGGCTGGAGTCCAGGCAGCCGCCCGTGATCCTCGGGGTCGGAAGGCTCACCAGGCAGAAGGATTTTCCGACCCTGATCCGGGCCTTCGCCCAGGTCGCTTCGCAGCGCGATTGCCGGCTGTTGATCCTCGGTGAGGGGCAGGAGCGCCAGGGGCTGGAGCGCATGATCGCAAACGTTGGGCCTGAGTGACCGGATCGCCCTTCCGGGCTTCGTCGAGGATCCGCTAGGTTACATGCGCCGGGCCGGCTTGTTCGTGCTCTCTTCGGCCTGGGAAGGCTTCGGACTGGTCTTGGTGGAGGCAATGGCCTGCGGTACCCCCGTCGTCTCCACTGACTGTCCGAGCGGACCCCGGGAGATCCTGCGGGACGGCTCCCTGGGAGCGCTGGTGCCGGTCTCTGACCCGCAGGCCTTGGCGACGGCCATGGTCCAGGCCTTGGACGCGCCGGTGGAGCCACGGCGGTTGCGCCGTCGTGCAGCGGATTTCAGCAGCGACCAAGCGGCCGAGAAGTACCTGCGCCTGATGTTCTCCGACGACGTAGGCGATCCCGCACCCTGAGCGGCGGACGCCTCGCCATCTTCGTCGCCACCTCGGGCCACAGCGGCGTCGACAGGATCATCGGCAACCTGGTGCGCCAGTTCGATGCCTGGGGCGTCCCCGTAGACCTGCTCAAGGTCCGTGGGCATGGCCCGAACCTGGACACCGGTGCTCTGCCCAATGTCCGTCTAATCGATCTGGGTACCAGGCACGTAACCGGCAGTCTTCCGGCCTTGGCGCGTTACCTGCGCCGGGAGCGCCCCTTGGCCTTGCTTTCCGACAAGGATCGAGTCAACCGCACCGCCATTCTGGCGCGCAAGCTAGCCGGTGCACCCACCCGGCTGGCGGTTCGCTTGGGTACCACCGTCTCGGTCAACCTGGCCAGTCGCGGTGCCTTCGAGCGCTGGCAGCAGCGGATCTCGATCCGTCGCCTGTACCCGCTGGCCGATTGCGTTCTCGTCCCCTCCCGGGGAGCTGCCGACGACCTGGCCGAATATACCGGGCTGGATCCCGACCACATCCGGGTGATCCGCAGCCCCATCGTCACCCCGGAGCTTCGTAGCATGGCGGGACAGGCGGCGGAGCATCCCTGGCTGGTCGATCACGAGGTTCCGGTCGTCCTGGGTGTTGGTGAGCTCGGGTACCGCAAAGACTTCGAGACCCTGATGCGGGCCTTCGCCCAGGTACGCCGGGGGCGGCCATGCCGGCTCCTGATCCTGGGCCGGGGCCGCAGGCGCGATGCGCTGCTCACCCTGGCGGCGGAGCTTGGTGTGGCCGAGGACGTTGACCTGCCCGGCTTTCATACCAATCCCTATGGCTACATGGCACGGGCCGATTTGTTCGTGCTCAGCTCCCGCTGGGAGGGCATGCCGGTGGTGTTGATCGAGGCACTGGCGGTCCACACCCCCGTGGTGGCCACGGACTGTCCGAGCGGACCGCGGGAGATCCTGGAGCAAAGCGGTCTCGGCACCCTGGTTCCGGTGGGTGAGACCGAGCCGATGGCGGAGGCGATCGGGCACTGGCTTGACGCCGAGGTCGCCGACGGGGACTTCGAGCGGGCCATTGCTGACTACCGGATAGAGGCCAGCGCCCGTGCCTACCTGGACTCACTCGGTATTTGTTGCTCGCAGGCAGGTTAGGCCTTCACGCGGGAGAGACAGATGCGCCCACCAGCCAATCGGTACACCTGAGTTGAGTAGAAACCCAAAAGAAAGCTGCGTAATTTGAGAACTTGGTATCGGTTCGTTGAGATGTTTTCTCGACTGGTTCACGGGGATTCCCAACCGGATGGCTTATTCTGGACCCAACGATTAGGTCGCTTTGGTCATTCTCATGCGACGACTCAAAAAACGGGGGAGAGCCGATGGATATCGATTGGATTGACTCGACAGATTCGAGGGATGTGGTGGGCGTCGCGCCAGACGGTGGATTCTACATTCATGGCTCGTTCCACCCCTTGGGTGCGCTAGGTGCACTGGACTGCTCGAAAAAGCAGGGGATAGAGGTCCGGGTGCGTCGCGGAGAGTTGTACTTCCCCATGCCTTGGATCCGCTCGCAACTGGCTTCTTTACTCAAGCCAGGTTCCGACCCAGGTTCCAACCCAGGTTCCGACCAAGTGCAATCTTCCTATCGAATCAAGATATCTGCCGCGTTGAATGAGACCCTTCCGAAGCTCATGAAGCGCTCACAGCCGAGCTTCAACGGAAGCATTGGAACTAGCGCTAGCTCGGTAGCAGATCTATAAGAGTGCCGCTTGGGAAAATCCTCAGCTTTTGATCGGCGCAATAGTAGGGCGGCTCGCGGCTCCGGTCGTCCGGGATTCGGCTTCGCCGCTACCGCCAATCTTCCAGCAAAGAGAATTGCTCTGCTAACCAGTCCTCACCGGGTTTCGCGAAAACGGCAGTAACAGGATCCTCCGGTAACGTAAGCACGAATCGGTTTTTCTCGTCGGCCGTTGTTGTCTTAAGCGTTCCGCCGTGGTGCCAGGCGGTCAAGTAGGCCTCCAGCAGTCCAGTATCCGACCCGTCCGCGGCGAGCGCGCCCGTAAAGGGACTCGAAGAGGACGCAGATCCCGTGACAGTGATTTTCAGCGACCGATTCCCGGCTTGATCGGGACCCTGCTCCAACCGGGCCGAAGCGGGAGCTCCGGCGAGACGCGCTAGGTTGCCGATCATTGATTCTATGAGACCCTGCCGGATAGTGACTTCTCCTGCTCGACCCTCAACCGCCAGCCCTTCGGCACGCAGCAACTCGGCTAAGTCCGCTTGGTCCGGATAGTCCGGCTCTACGTTATCGTCTAGGGAACGTATGCTGCGGTGAACCCTGGTCAAATCCAGGGTCTCCCGTATCTCCAGCCCCCACAGCTCCATTTCGGCAATGTCGGGCTGGTTTGCGGATGAGCCTCCCGCAGCATCGCGGATCCAGGCTGCGACTGCATGTGGGGCATTGCGCAACTGCACCAGTCCCCCTGCGATGGCCAGCAGACAAATCAATCGGTCACTACGTACTATGCTTCGGCGAACACTGAGCTTCTCCTCCATCAGCAAGTCGCGCTCCCGGCGCAGGAGAAAGAAGTCCATCGCGTGGCGAAGATCTACGCGCAACGCCTTGATATCCCAGGGTTTGGTAATGTAGCGCAGGATCTCGCCTCGGTTTACCGCAGCGATGGCATCGTCCAGGTCCGAGTAGGCGGTCGTGAGGATGCGTACGATCGACGGCCAGGCTTCTCGCGCCTGTTTGAGGAGATCGACTCCCTGCTGGCCGGGCATGCGTTGATCTGTGATCAACACCGCGATCTCTTCCCCTTTTTTCTCCAGGACCTCCAATGCCTCCGGGACGCTACCAGCCGTCAGAACCGGAAAGTCATTGTTGTAAGCCATTCGAAAATACTTCTGCGCCTTTTCTTCATCATCCACGAACAAGACGGCTAAGGTATGATCGTTGTCGTCTCGCGTCATGCCTTGTCGCCTCCAGTCCGACGTGATGTGTTTGACTCGTCTGCGATTCTGGGAAAGGTAAGCTCCATCTCGGTGTATTCTCCTTCGCAAGATCGGCATTCGATGCCACCGTCGAAGGCGTTCATTACCCTGAGGCAGAAGGGGAGTCCCATTCCGGTCCCGCGTCCTGCCTCCTTGCCGCTATAAAACTCCTCAAAAACATGGGGCAGTGCCCCCGCTGAAATACCAGCGCCCGTATCGCGAAAAAACAAGCAATGACGGTTTTCTCCAGGTTCGGTACGAATCCGGATCTCGCCTTTTCTTGCTTCGTTTATGGCGTCCAGGGAATTCTTGAGTAAGTTGTACATGACGTAGTTCATTAGCAGGTCGGAGCCGAAGGCTTCGAAGTCTCTGCCCTCCAACGTGACCAGGGCCCTCTCCCCGTTTCTGAAAGGGTAGGTCTCAAGAGAATTGTGAATGCATTGGTGCACCGAAAACAGCCGGTAACCGCTGTGGTCCTCGGCATCTTCAGCGGCATTCATCAACAACATGCGAGTCAGCATGTTTGCTCGGTCAACCAGGGACAGAACCACGCGGGGAGTGCTCTCTACGATCTCGAGCATTGGCTCCGGGATGGCGCCAGGTAGACCGGATTTCGGTCCGCGACGATAGCTTTGGATCAGATCAGGCACGTAATCCTTGATGCTGTCGACAGTGGTGTAGATGGCCGAGAGTGGCGTGGTCAACTCGTGGACGATGTGCGAGGCCAGGGACATAATAGTTTGGCGGCGGGCCTTCAGCAGCTCGCGATCATAGCGCTTGTGCCTGCACAGATCCAAAGCGCTGTTGAGCTCGGAGCGGAGATTTTCAATGTCCCAGGGCTTGAGAATGTAACGGAAAATCTCACCACGGTTGACAGCAGCGACAGCGTCGTCCAGGTCGGAATAGGCCGTTGTCAACAGCCGCACAATGTCTGGATAACGCGCTTTCACACGATCCAAGAGTTGAACCCCGGTCTGCCGTGGCATGCGTTGGTCTGTGATCAGCACTCCGACGCGATCGGATTCGGACGCGAGAAGCTCCTCGGCCTCGGCGGCGCTCCCCGCCGTGAAGACGGTGAATTCACTTTCGAAAGCGCGAGAGAAGTACTTGCGACTTTGCGGCTCGTCGTCAACAAATAATACGGCAGGACGAGCCCCTCCCTTCTCTACTTGGTCAAACTGCATCGATTCTTTCCTCGATAGTCCACTCGCGTTACACCCGTAACCCGCGCACGGCGGCTAGATGGAGCGCCCCGACCTGTTGATTTGAACTTTCTTGTTCTTCACGACCTCTTCCCGTCCTCGACAACCACCAACTACGAGGGCACATCGACCATAGATGTAATCCCGTTTGTCCGTGTACTAGTTTCGTCCTGGCTGTTAGGGGACTGGAAGCGGTGAATATGAGACCATTGTCCAGGACCCTCCCTAGAGAATCTGAGTTCTAGATCCCAGAAAGTCGAGATATCCCTTATAGCTTATGATTCGGGCTCAGGGAGCATTTTCCTCAACACCATCTGTGCCTAGCCCGCATTGATCTGTACATTCCCCGCCAGAGGTAGATCGAATGCCAGCTCCGCTCCCTCACCGGCTTGCTACGAACTACGAATCGCCCCCCGTGATTGCCTACTATCGTGTGACAGATGCTCAATCCAAGACCCATCCCCTCGCCTACATCCCGGGTGGTAAAGAAGGGATCGAAGATGCGATTGACCGTCTTCTCCATCCATACCCCACGCCACTGTCGACAACACGAACGTAGATCCTACCGTTCGCGCAGGTCCCATTAATACCGGACTTTCCCCGTCGGCCTGCTTCCAGATCGCCTTGGCCGAATTGGCGAACAGATTGAAGAAGACCTGCGTGACGTGGCTTTTCGAGCCCACCACGAGGGTCTCCTTCGGTAGATCCGGATAATCGCAATACCACTCAGCTCGTGCGCCGTGAATCGATGCGCGGTCTCCACAGCCTCGCGAACGTCGAACGGCGAGCGCTGCCGCTTCGGAGGGATACGCGAACGCGCGCAAATCGCTGACGATGGCGCGTACTCGCTGCATACCCTCGTCGATATCGCCTATCTCCTGCACCAACTCATTTTCCATCACCACGTCATCGCTCCGTATCAGCTGCATTGCGGTGAGGCTGTAATTCAAGGGATTATTAATCTCGTGCAAGAGACCCGCGGCCAAGCGTCCGAGCGCATTCAGCTTCTCGCTCTGAATCAACTGCGACTGCGTTGCTTCCAACTCGCTCAGAGTCGTCTGCAGGTGGCGTTTCGTTTGTCTAGGTTCCGCTCCAGGGTGGCCGTTGAGAGAAGATTGCGCAGACGGGTCTTGATCTCGACGCTACTGAACGGTTTAGTCAGAAAATCGTCAGCACCGTGTCGGAGAGCAGTAATCTTCGATTGTTCGTCGACCCGGGCGGTCAGCAACATGATCTTCTGCCCCCGAAGGTCGCGTCTTCCGAATGCGTCGACACACCTCCAAACCGTCCATCTCCGGGAGCATCAAATCCAACAGTACGAGCTCCGGACTCCGACCTTGCGCCAAGCTTAGACCCTCGGTCCTGGTGCGTGCCTGCAGAACCCTATACTCCTCGCTGAGTAGATCCCACGAAATACCGGCGCATCATCCGGCTGTCTTCAACTACCAAAAGGACGGGGAGGCCTGCTGCGTTTTGCCGGCGTGACGTCGTGCTCCCTTGCTCCTCCAGCAGCGTTTCAGGCTCTTCCACTGTTAAATCCCCCGGAACGCTCTGCCTGCCGGTGCAAAGCCTGCAATCCGTCGTCCTCTACCGCGGCGTCCCGGACTTCGCATTCATCTGCAGAAAGTGGAAAACTGACTGAGAACGTTGGAGCCTTGACCCGGTTCGCTTTCCACAGCTACCTCTCCTTCCATTTTCTCCGCTAGGTCTTTTACAAGAGCCAATCCCAAACCGGTTCCGCGGAAACGACGAGTGCTTGGAGCCATCTACTTGTTGAAACCTCTCAAAAGATTCTGTCTTGCTCCTTTTTTGGAATAGCCGATACCCGAGTCCTTGACCCGACAACTACCCGGCTTCCTTCTCGGAGGCTGACGACCTCCTCTACACACCCCCTCTCCCGCGTGAAACTTGATCGCGTTTCCCAATAGATTGACGACGATCTTTTCCAAACGCGCAGTACATCTCCGTTGATAACAAATTTCTCCGGGCTGAACGCCGTGAATCAGTTCTATCCTTTTTGTGGTCAGCCAGATAAACCATGCTATCCACAATCCCACTCAACATGGAACTAAAATCCAGCGGCGTACGATCTAGCGTTTCTTTGCCTTCTTCGAGACGTACTACATCCAATAGGTCGTTCACGAGTTTAAGAAGCCTCAACCCGTTGTCCCGAACAACCCCAAGCCTAGAAGCCAATTTGTCCGGTAGGTAAGTCGAGCCGCTGAGCACTTCCTGTACCGGTGCCAAGATCAAGGTCAACGGCGTCCGCAACTCATGACTGACATTGGCGAAGAACTCGGCTCGCCGCCGATTTAGCTCGTCGAGTTCTTTGTTTCTTTGCTCCAGTTCAAAGCTCAAGAGAAATTCTTGGCGCCGCCGGACCTCCAGGTAATACGTCGAAAACGACGCAATAATCGCTGTTCCAACCAGAAAGAAAAGGTTTTCTATCAATGTGTTCTCAACGCCGAGATTGCCGTTTAAATAGCATGCGAACGTATAAAGAGAAACCGTTGTGAAACCGAACAACACAGTCTCATGAAGCACGGCGGGAAGAATCAATCCCACTGCAATAACCGTCAAATTAAGTCCCGCGTAGTAACCCGAATCCGCGCCTTCCGTCATGACCACCATGTAGTTGACCATTAGTTGAATCAACATGGCTCCGATCATAGTGAAAAATTTAACGTGCCTCTTTCTGTCCAACAGGGCAATCAAGAAAATAAAAAAGATAGATATCGTACAGGCGATCCTTAGTCGCGCAAAGGGACCAAACCACTCTGGATAAACAACGTAATCCAATACGGAGAAGCACGGGACCAATGTTCCGGCGACCAGTGCAGACATACCAGAAAAACGGATCCACTGAGAATCACGATAGCGCTCGTATGCCAAAGAAACTTCATCATCGCAGAGCGGCTTCGTCATCTATTTTCCGTACCTCGAGACAAAGGTTTATCCCCGTATCGTCAGTAAATACCCTTTGCGCACCGAGATCGGGTATCATTTTCTCCATCTGCTGTTCGTTTCTGTAGATTAGATACCAATCTGCCAGATGCTCCAATACATACCTGTCGCCTTGTCTATCGTGCATGTTTGTCACCAGCATGACGCCGTTCGGTCTCAGCCAGCTGTAGAAAAGCCGCATGAGTCTCGCGCATACCTTATCTGAAAGATAATCGAAAAGTCCGGCGCAATATACGAAATCATACTTTTTTCTCCACTCATCGGGCGCCTGGGACGCGGCTTTTTTCAACAAGAAATGCACTGATTGATGTATTGTACTCAGCTCCACTCGATGTCCGGAGGATGCAATCGATTGCGTTACTTTTCGGTGCGCGTAATCGAGCGTTTCTTTATTAAAGTCGATCAGGTCGAAGCTGGACCGTTCCGCCAGTTCACTGCTTTTTACAAATCGTTGCACCTCAATCGCCGGACCGCAACCAATGCTGGCTACCCGAAAGACGCCGTTATCCTTGCGTTTTCCTTGCACTCCTTTCTTCAGATACTCTTCCAGCATCTCGGCGCGATTCCGGACGCATACCGCTATCGGAAGATTGACATGGGCGGCGTTAACGATTTTTGCATATGCGTTGGCTCCCTCCGACTCCTTGCGATGAATCATGTTCATCATCTCGTAATCGCCGGCATATCCAAGCGGCTTGTGATAGGTTCTGTGCAAGAAAGGCGCGCGCATTGTCAAAGGGTGCAGCTCCCTGTGCAGGAAGGCCTTGTGGAATCCGACATAGGGAGTCTCTATTTTCTGCGCCTGAACCTGGAACTCGCGAATCAAGTCGCCAAGCTTGTCGAGGATCGGTGCCGCGTAATCGAAAAGGCTATCGTAAGTAGTAAAACTCTCGACTAAAAACTTACTCCCGCTTGCTTCAACCTGCTCCAGCCATTGGTTCAATTCCTTCAGAAACGAGCAGAGCTTACCTACGACGACTCTGTATCCGCCGCGGAGCTTGGTTGTCTCGCTCCATTGGTCTACGAATTCAAACGCTTCTCGCCGAAATTCGCCGACATCTTCGTATAAAGATGGTGCGTAACTCCATGAGTCGACTAAGCTCGCCGATACAATCAGCATCAGGCCGGTATTCACTAAGTTCGTAACAACCGCACGACCCTGATAGATAACGCGCTCACCTCTTCGGATCGTCAGTTCCTGAAGAACCTCGCTCAATTGGACAATGGAGTAGGGATTGTAAACCTCGAGAACTACTGAAGAGCGCTCGAGTCTCAGGATAGTGCCGCGAGCCGTTTCGCCCTGGCTGTTAGTGAATGTAATTAGACTATTTGGAGTGATTTGACGAGGTTTCACGGCAGATGGTCTATGTGTTTAGAAACGAATACGTGCGAAAAAGTAACTGGCGTGTATGTTCACGACACCGCCCCGACTAGCTGGGATAGAATAAATGCAATGAGCGCGAATAAATCCAGCTGGCGGGCCCGCTGAAGCGGCATCTGGGCTTGAATAGCATTATTGCCTGCTTGGTTAAGTGCAAGTCGCATGAGGCAATGGCCAAGTGCGAGCCGTGCTGGCAACTTACAGGGGTTTCATGCTCGAAGAAGTCTACCCCGGCAGTGGGTACGCAGGGCAGTTGGGACGCGGATCCATTAACGAAGCGTCGTGCACGGCCGTCGTTGATTTCAACGCCGTGGGTTGTATGCATCATGTGTGTTTCGACCCGATCAACGATCTCAGGGGATCGGCGACGGCACACTTGACAAGCACGACGCCGGAAAAGTGCGTCGGCGCCACATCCCGCCGGGCGAGGTTTGCCGCGGCTGAGGGTATGTTGTTGACCATTGTGTAATTTTCGTCAGCCCTCGCGAAGCCGGCGACCTGGAAATTGTAGGAAGGGCTCTACCGACCGTTGACCGATCCATCGGTACGTCGTTGTATGCACCCGAAAATGCGTTTTCCGGACAGCTTTGGCGCTGCTTTATTCTCCCAAGCCAGAATTTTCCACGGAAAACATCAGATTGTCTACAGAAACCCGGCTCGGCTGTAAGCGCAATAGGCCTCGATGATGCGTAACAAACGGTAAGTTGAACCAATCAAAATCAACGAGAATCCTTAGAATACCCGCGAGACGCCATTACCAAGTGTGTGCGCTTTGGCTGCTCGGCGCGTGGCTCAAGGCGGCTGGAGTGGTTGGGGCGCATGCTCATTTCCGCTCAGTCACTTCCCGAACACGTGAGAGGTAACGTATTATGAACGATGTATGGATCCAGCCAGGGAGATGCTGATTAATCACCATCAAGGCCAGAATCAGCACGGTGTTCGAAGTCGTTCGCAAAGGGATCTCGCATAATCGCCTCGTGGGGTTTTTCAAGATACAGGGTAGAAATGCGATTTCCGATTTGACTCATGTTCAAGTAGCTGCGTGCATGTGAGAGACGATGGATCCATGCAAGGCGCGGGTACATCGAATTTTTCGAAGCGCCCTAACAACTACGATTCTTTTTGCGGGGATCTCTCCTTGATTATGTCTAGATTTGTTGCGGGATCATTCCAAGCTGTTTTGGCTGGCGGTGTATGCATAGTGCTTTCGGTTTGCGGTTCGACTGTCAATGCTTCCGGTTTCGCGTTGCCGGAGTCGTCCGCCGCCGGATTGGGGACAGCGAACGCCATTGTGGCTAACCCAGAGGAGACCGGAGCCTTTGCGTACAATCCGGCTGCTATGGGGTTCCATGCCCAGTCGAGCATCGCGTTCGGCTCCATCTTTTATCGCCCACGGTTGAGCGTCGGTACTTCAGGCGGCAAGGGAGAAAGCAAAGGCGCCTCGTGGTTTCCAACTCCGATACTTCAGGGCGCCTTTAAGATCGACGATCGTTGGCGTTTTGGGTTTGGGGTCAACGTACCGTTCGGTTTGGAAACAAGGTGGAAGCTCGGGACATTTCCTGCGCTGTCCGCTCCCATCCCCACCGAGATTCCTGGTTTGGTGTTACCCGCAGGACTCGATCATCCAACGCAAAGTAAGCTGGTCGTTCTCGGGATCGTACCAACCGCGACCTACAGTATCAGCGACAATCTCAGTCTGAGCGCCGGAGTAGATTACTACACCGTCCCAGATGCGGTTATGAATACTCAAGTCGCCGGTTTGGACGGTCACGGTGACGGCTGGGGTTGGAATGTGAGCGCTCTTTACAGCTCGGGTCCCTGGAGCCTTGGCGGCGCATTCCGCTCGGCTGCAACCATCGGGATCGAAGGCAGAGCCACTTCGACCTTCCCGCGGCAGAGCTCGGTTGGTGCTGAGTTGGATTTGAATCTGCCCTGGAGACTTCAGCTTGGCGTGCGGTACGAAGTAAACGAGAAGTTAGCGGTTGAGTTCGACTGGAATCGCACCGGGTGGAGCGAGTTCGATGAACTCTCCGTCAAATCGAAGGCGACGGGCGAGATCTTGACCTCCAACAAAACCGACTGGAAGGACGCCAATGCCTACCGGATGAGTGCTACTTACGATCTTCTGCCTGCGACCCAGGTGCGAATCGGCTACGCGTTTGACGAAACCGGTCAACCAGAGGACCACTACACTCCTCGTATCCCCGACAATGACCGGCATTTGTTCAGCCTGGGCGTCGGTCACGATTTTTCCAGAGGTTGGGCGCTTGAGGCTGCCTACACCTATGCAAAGTTGAACGAACGAACAGTCCGCGGTGCGAGACAATATGTGCCAACCGGGGACATAAATGGAACCACCGCCGTCGACGGGGACTATGAATCAAACGCGCATGTCTTTGCCGTCGAACTCGTGAAGGCGTTCTAGGGAAACGCCGAGTTATTCGGGTTTCCCGCGGTACCCGGGCGTGCTGCCATTATCATGCACTCACACGACTTGGCATGAAGGCCCTCGGAGATCCTAACTTCGAAGGCGGTGCTGATTTCGGCTGGGGTGGCGACTAATCAGCGTGTTACGGAGATTTCGGTAATCTCGATTTTTCCGCGTCACGACCCGGCATACTGTTCGGTACAACTCGGTTGAGACGTGGAGTTCCCCGTCGCAGGGCTTCGGCTGTTAGCATGACAGATGGGAAACCACGATGGCTGATGGAAGGGAAGCCGGCGTCCGTCTCGTTTTTGTTGGCTTGACCCAGCGCGCAAACACCAGCGCTTTCGGTGGCGCTTCTGTGGTCATCGCCAATCTGAAAAAAGAGCTGGTCAGAATGGGCATGTCGGTGGACGTCCTGGTTTTTGCTCGCCGGGATGTAACCATGCTCCCCGTAGCCCTCGATTCACGCGTGAACCTGCAATTTCTGCGAGGCCACTCCCAGGGGTGCTCTTCATTCAGGTCGTTGGTTATTTGGTTTGGGCGCGGCCGCGTCGAGGCCCTCGCCGCCATGCGCGGCGTCACCGATGCACTGGCTTTGGCGGTGTTGGTGGTTGGCGAGGACCTGGCGGAGAATGCAGGTGATCCGCTTGGTCGCGCAGGACGATGGCTGTGCTATTGGAAACGAGGCCCCGGTGCCGCCTCGCTTGGAGGTTCATCCGGACCGCTTCGCCGAATCCCTCGGGGTTTCGCCCGAGGAGGTGGGCGAGGAGGTCACCACCGGCAATGCCTGGCGGCTTTTGAGCCAGCTTATTTCAGGTTGTCCGTTATCGCTCGGGCCGTCTCGCGCAGTAGTCCGCTCGTTTCTATCAACGTCTGGGCAAGTTGCCGTTGTTGATCCGGATCTTGCGGTTGCCGGGCTTTCGGCTCGACCTTGCCTTCGGCCGTTGCGTCCAGATCTTCTACGATTTGCACCGCTTGCCGCGTCAGGGTATCTGCGGCCATACCCAGCTCATAGGCGAACATGCGGGCGGTCCATCCGTCCACCGGTTCCTCTTCCTGCATCCCTCCGGCCATACCGGTCATCGACACGCGGGCGTTGTTCAGTGCGCTTCGAATCGTCGTGGCGCTTCGGCGATCCAGGACACCGTCCGTCTTCAAGCGCGAGATTTGGCCATCAACCTCGGTAACCTTTTCGTCAAGGAAGGCTCTGGTCTTCTTGTACTGCTCCTGCAGCGCAGGCTCCGGCTTCAGCCGGGTCTGCGCCCAGTCCATCGGGCTGTCGCCGGGAGGGTTGCTCTGCGTTCCCGCTTCCGCTAGGGACTTCGGGGCTTCGCCCGCCGCGGTCCCGCCGGCAAGGGCTAAGAGTACGAGCGCCGTTTTGATTCGAGTGAGCTGTTTCATAAATTGGTCCAATATCGCTTCAATCGCGCCGAAACCCCGCTTCCGCTCCGCACTCCCTCGCTACAGGATGCACAAGCCCGCTTGCACGGCACAGGTCGATGGTGTACCCGATCGGCTGATCTCGTTCCCAACGTTAAGACATGGTCGGGGAGGCGACTGTGCAGCCCGGGGCGACGGCTCGTCGTTCGGCGATGCGGTCCAAGACCGATTGCGCCGACGTGCTGCAAGCCCGGAACGCCAGGCAACTTGTTGAGGGACTGTGACTTCGGCTGGGGCTTTCGGTAAGTTAGATATGACGTACGGTCAGGTATAGCGTTGCAAAATTGATTGCAGGGCATTGTTGTCGACAGGCTTCACCAGCACTTCGTCCATTCCTACTACTTTGGCGCGCGTATGGTCTTGTAGCATCGGACTCGCCGTAAGACCCACAATGTGGGTGTAGCGGCCTAGTTTCGATTCCTTCTCGCGCAGTCGCTTAGTCGTCTCCCACCCGCTCATGCCGGGTAATCGCAGGTCCATCAGTATCAGGTCGTAATCGCTCTTGTCGAGCAACCGAAGTGCTTCTTCGCCGTAGGCGGAGGTGGTGATTTTATGACCTTGTGCCTCGAGCCTGTGCATCAAAACATATCGCATTCTCTCGTCGTCTTCGACTAACAGGATCTGCGCCCCTTTGCTGCTGCCAACACGTGAATTCGAGCTGTCGGGCGAACAGGTTACGTGCCGCCGAGCTCCAGAGATTGCTCTGACGCTGATTTTATTCGTTACGCGGGATTCGCTACCGACTGCCTGTAAAGCTTCGCGAGCAATTTCGCATAGCTTGACGATCTCGCCTGGAATCGCAGGTATGGCGTCAAGTGTTTCCGGTGGTATGTGTGCCTGTGTCGCATTACTTCTGCAGCGCGATATCGCCACAAGCGTCGGAACGTGCTCGGCCAGTGTTTCGGCAAGCGCGCGAACCGAGATGATTGCCGCAGCAACGTTATGGACCGTGCGGCGGACCTCATCGGTGTCGTGTTCAACGATTTCCGTTATCTGCGGCTGCATGAAGTCCCTCGCCAGGACTGTTGTCGTTGTTTAACTACAGAATCCTCAGATTTTGCGCAGGCCCCTTGACGCTGGATTGGAGCGCGCGAGTCGTTACGCTAGTTTCCGACAAGATCCTCCCGAGAACAACAATAACATTCAAAGGCCGGGTTAAATGTGACGCGATTCGCGGTAGGGCTCGGAAATCGAATCCCCGACAAGGTGTTACCAGATCAGGTCCGCCGGTATGGCGGGACTCAATTTTGCCCCGTGCTTGTTTGCGGACCGGGATTTATGTGCCCTGGTGATAGACAAGGCGAACCATGTCCGTAACTTCGAAGTTCATGTGGGCGACCATTTGTCGTATTTGTAGGTAAGGTCGAAGGGGATCCCGACTAGCGGTCTCTTGCTCGTCGGTCAGAGGTCTATTGAGACCGGAAAAGAGTCAACAATGTCGCGAGATGATCTAGCAATGCTCTCTATCGTTGCCGAAAGATTGCTCTCAGGCCTCCAGGTGAACTCGCATTTTCTTCATCGCATTCTTCTCGATTTGGCGGATCCGCTCGGCCGAGACGCCGAACTGTTGCGCGAGCTCGTGCAAGGTTTGCTTTTTCTCCGTGAGCCAGCGTGCGTGGAGAATCGTTTTGCTGCGCTCGTCCAGTCCCTCAAGGGCGGTGAAGAGGCGCTCGCGGCGATCCGTGATGGTGTCGTCCCGCTCAATCGCGCTTGCCGGCTCCATCCGCATGTCGGGCAGGTAGGTGGACGGAGCAGATGGTCCGTCATCGTCGTCACTGTCGTATCCGTCGAAGGCGAGGTCTTGATTTGCGAGCCGCGACTCCATCTCCAGCACAGTTTCCGGTTTAACGCCCAAGTCCTCTGCGACTCCTTCAACCTCGGCGCGTGTAAACCAACCCAGGCGTTTCTTGGCGCTGCGCAAGTTGAAGAACAGCTTGCGCTGTGCCTTGGTAGTAGCCACTTTGACGATACGCCAGTTGCGCAGGATGTACTCGTGAATTTCGGCGCGAATCCAATGCACCGCGAAGGAGACGAGGCGAACGCCCACGTCGGGCTCGAAACGGCGCACAGCCTTCATCAAGCCGACAGATCCTTCTTGAATGAGGTCCGGAAGAGGTAATCCGTAGCCGAGATATCCGCGGGCAATGCGAATCACGAACCGTAGGTGGGAAAGGACAAGCCGGCGGGCAGCCGCCATATCTCCCTGGTCTCGCAGGCGCTCGGCGAGATCACGCTCCTCGTCGGCGGTGAGCACGGGAATCTGGTACGCCGCGCTGATGTACGCGTCTATATTGCCGGTCGGTAGCAATGCAAGGTCTTTGGTCATTTGCCGATACCCAAGTAAATTCGTAGGAAATAGGTTAGCACTATTCGTGAAAAAAAAACAATACCAAGCATGCGGACTATGAGCTTTTCGGAGGTCGAAAGTTCCGTCGGGAAATCGTCCGCAACTCAGATCGTCCAGGACGCTGACGGTCGACGATCGCGAAAATCATGGGTTTGCCAAGAAAGTACTTGGACATTCATTGTAGATTTCGGGGGTAAGATCCAGCAGTGCCTGCCCTTCGCTACGGGGCCGTTACCGTGGCTCGGTGGACGTGAGGTGACGGCCGACGGAAACCCAGCTGCCGAGCAGGCCGAGGAACAGGCTTCCGCTAAGCAACGCCAGCAGGGCGCTCGGCCCCAGGGCGGAGAGGGCAAATTGGGTGTGATAAAGAGCGGTGAGACGGGACACGGGGCCTTGTATGAGAATCAACAAAAGCAGAACCAAAATCCAGGCGCCGATCCCGCCCAGCAGCCCGTACCAGCTGCCGGCGTAAAGGAATGGGCGGCGAATGAACGCAGGGGTCGCACCGACCAGCTCCATGATCTCGATCTCGTTGCGGCGGTTCTCGATCTCCAACCGGATGGTGTTGCCCACCACGAGCAGGACTGCCAAACCGAGTGCGCCTCCGAGCAGCAGCACGCCTCGCTGCACAAGGTGCACGATGGCCTGAAAGCGGCGTACCCACTGGGTATCCAGGCGGGCGAAATCCACCTGGGGCAAGGCCGTTAGGGCGTCGCGCAACCCTTCGAGCTTCTGTGGCGAGGAGATGCTCGGGGCTGGCTGCAGCGCCAATACTGCGGGCAGAGGGTTTACCTCGAGCTGCGCGATCGCCTCGCTGAAACCGCTGTAGCTGCCAAGGTCCTCCAGGGCCTGCTCGGGGCCGATCAAGGTGACCTTTACCAGGTCGGACTCCTTCCCGAGCTGTTCGGCCAGCGCCCGCGCCTGCTCCAACTCTACGTCGGTCTTCAGAAACAGCGAGATGGCGGCGGTTTCACTCCAGACCTCGCTCAAGGTGCTCAGATTGCGCGTGATCACGTAGAGACCCGCCGGCATGGCCAGGGCGATAGCGATGACCGAGACGGTCATCCCCGTGGGCAATGGGGTGCGCGACAAGCGCCCGAGACTTTCCAGCGCTACCTGTAGGTGGCGGGTCAGCCAGGCGCGCGTGATGCGCATAGGTTCGACACGAGTGCGCTTGGGTGTGGTGCGGCGGCTCTTGCGCATAGGCTCACCAGGTACCTGTGTCCGCTGCCAGCCGCCCGCCGCTCAGGGTGAAGGTGCGGTAGGGCAGACTGGCGATGAGTGCCAGGTCGTGGCTGGCGATGAGCAGGGTGACGCCGACCTGGTGGAAACGCTCGAACAGACTCATGATCTCCCGCGAGAGGTCCGGGTCCAGGTTGCCGGTGGGCTCGTCTGCAAGCAACAGGGGCGGGCGCGCCACCACCGCCCGGGCGATGCCGACCCGCTGTTGCTCGCCCCCGGAAAGCGTGACCGGAAAGGCTTTCTCCTTGCGCAGCAGTCCCACCTGGTCGAGTGCCGCACGTACCCGGCGCCCGACCTCCTTGTGTCCCACGCCCGCCACGACCAGCGGCAGGGCGACGTTGTCGAACACGGTGCGGTCGGCAAGCAGCCGGTGGTCCTGGAAGATCATGCCGACCTCGCGGCGATGCTGCGGAATCTTGCGTCTCGGCAAGCTTCCGAGGTTGCGTCCGTTGACCATGATCTGGCCGCGCGTGGGCCGCTCTAGCAGGCCGATCAGCCGCAGCAGTGTGCTCTTGCCTGCACCCGAGTGGCCGGTGAGGAAGGCCATCTCGCCGGCCGCGAGCTCGAAGCTCAGGTCGCTGACGGCGTCGCCGCTCTCGGGGTAGCGTTTGGTGACGTGCTCGAAGAGGATCACGGTAATGGGCCGGGTGGTTGGTAGCAGGGCTGCCGAGCGCTAGCCTTCGAACAGGGCGTCGAGGAACTCCTCCCCATCGAAATGCCGCAGGTCCTCGATTTTCTCGCCCACGCCGATGAATCGGATGGGGACCTGCACGCGGTCGGCGATGGCGAACAGAACGCCCCCTTTGGCCGTGCCGTCAAGCTTGGTGATCGTGATTCCGGTCAGGCCCACCGCTTGGTCGAACTGAACCGCCTGGTTCAAGGCATTCTGGCCCGTGGTTGCGTCCACCACGAGCATCACCTCATGGGGCGCTTCGGGGTCGATTTTCTTCATGACGCGGGCGATCTTCGTGAGCTCGTCCATGAGGTTTCCTTTCGTGTGCAGGCGCCCTGCGGTGTCGGCGATGAGCACGTCCACCCCGCGGGCGGTGGCTGCTTGCAGGGCGTCGAAGATCACTGATGCGGAATCCGCGCCCGAATGCTGGGCCACCACCGGAACCCCATTGCGCTCGCCCCAAGCTTGGAGCTGCTCCACCGCCGCGGCGCGGAAGGTGTCGCCGGCGGCCAGCATCACGCTGTTGCCCTCCTCTTGGAGGCGCTTGGTCAGCTTACCGATGGTCGTGGTCTTGCCCGCCCCGTTCACGCCCACCATGAGAATGACCTGAGGTCGCCCGGCCGCGGGCTGGAGTACCGGTGCGTCGCAGCGGGCGAGAATGGCGCCAAGCTCGTCCCGCAAGGTGCCGAGCAGGGTCTGGGGATCGGCGAGCTCGCGGCGTTTTACCCGGCCGGAGATATCGTCGATGATGCGGCTGGTCGCCTCGACGCCCACGTCCGCGGTCAGGAGCTGCGTCTCCAGCTCTTCGAGCAGATCGTCGTCGATACGCTTGCGTCCGCGCATCAGGTCCCCGACGTCCGTATAGAGGACCGCCCGGGTGGTCGCCAGACCGTCCTTCAGCCTTGAGAACAGGCGCCCCCTGCGCTCGTTCTGTTCACCGCTTCCGGTGGCATCTCGTTTAACCTTGCCGAAACCGAACATGTGCGTATTTTTCCCCGAAAGCGGGCCTCTGTTATGATCTCGACCCGCTGGAGACGATCGGCGATCTATAGCTTTCTCGTCAGATCGAAGTCGCTTGACGGACGTTCGCGGGCGAACATCCTAGCAAAACCCTTCGGCGGCGTCTCTCAGCAAGCTGGTCTTCCTCCGGGTCACTCTACCTAGTCTGCGAATTTAACTGAACTTTGTCGATAAGAGCTGGCACTGTTTGCCCGTCCAGCGCCAGCCCGTATTAAATTTCGAGTCGATTTCGCGCAACCCGGAGGAACCCGCGGGAGGCTCCCGTGGTCTCGATCTTTTGGAGGTAGGCTTTCGCGATGCACATACGCAGTTATCCGCCGTAACCGCGACCTTTGTACCAGGGTCTGTCGTCCCCAGACTATATCTCCGCAAACTTACAAATGCCTGCGGCAATAAGACATCGGAGTACCAATGAAAGTAGTTTTGACAATGCTCGGGTTTTTGGCGCCGGTGCTCGCCCTGGCTTCCGCCCACGGTCCAGGAGGCTGTGCTCGACAATGGCCTCAAGGTGCTCGTAAAAGAGGATCATCGGGCCCCGATCGTCACTTCCCAGGTCTGGTACAAGGTGGGCTCGAGCTACGAGCACGGCGGCGTGACCGGCGTCTCCCACGTCCTCGAGCACATGATGTTCAAGGGTACGGAAAATCTGGAGCCCGGCGAGTTCTCGCGCATCATTGCCGAGAACGGCGGCGACGAGAACGCCTTCACCGGTCGTGACTACACCGCCTATTTCCAGACCCTGGCGAAGGATCGCCTGGAGGTGTCATTCGAGCTCGAAGCCGAGCGCATGCGCCGCCTCACCCTGCCGGAGGAGGAGTTCCTCAAGGAGTTGGAGGTGGTGAAGGAGGAGCGCCGCCTGCGCACGGAGGACGACCCTGAGTCGCTCACCTTCGAGCAGTTCAATGCCGCGGCTTACGAGGCCTCCCCCTACCGTATCCCGGTCATCGGCTGGGCCAGCGATCTGGACGGCATGAAGGTCGGAGACCTGCGCGACTGGTATCGGCTTTGGTATGCACCGAACAACGCCACGCTGGTGGTGGTGGGCGACGTAAACGCCGAGCAGGTGTTCGCGTTGGCGGAGAAGCATTTCGGTCCCCTGAAGCCCGAACAAGTGGCTGTTCCCAAACGCCGGGCCGAACCGCAGCAGCGCGGTGAGAAGCGCGTCCGCATCAAGGCACCCGCCAAGGAGCCCCACCTCATCATGGGCTACAAGGCTACCGCCCTGGGGCACAGCGCTGAGGATTGGGAGCCGTACGCCCTGGAGATGCTCGCCTCTGTGCTCGACGGCGGCGGCAGCGCGCGTTTCAGCCGCGAGCTGGTACGCGGGACGAAAGTGGCAGCGGCTGCGGGTGCCGGCTACAGTGCCTTCACCCGGTTACCGGGCATGTTCCTCATCGACGGCACCCCGGCCAAAGGCCGCACCGTCGAGGAGCTGGAGCAGGCGTTCGGCGAACAGGTCGAGCGGGTGCGTAACCAGCTGGTCGACGACATCCGAGCTGGAGCGCATCCGCACCCAGCTCATCGCCGGCAAGGTCTACGAGCTGGACTCGGTGTATGCCCAGGCCATGCTAATCGGGCGCCTGGAAACCGTCGGCTTGGGTTGGCCCCTTGCGTACGAATACGTCGAGCAACTCAATAGCGTGACGCCCGAACAGGTGCAGGCGGTGGCGCGCAAGTACCTGATTCCCGAAAACCTTACCGTCGCTCGGCTGGAGCCCCAGCCCATGGACGGTAAGCAGGCGCGCTCCGGCTTCCAGGGAGGGCACGCCAATGCGCATTGATAGCTACCGAGTCCTCCCCGCGCTCTTCGGTATTGTTTTGCTGACCTCCCTGGGCGTGAGCTGGGCCGGTCCCAAGATCGAGACCTGGGAGACGGCCAAGGGCGCTCGGGTACTCTTCGTATCGGCGCCCGACCTGCCGATTTTGGATGTCCGCTTGCTCTTCGACGCAGGCAGCGCGCGTGACGGCGAGCGATCGGGTTTGGCCTCCATCACCGCCGGCATGCTCACGCAGGGTGCCGGGGAATGGGATGCGGACACCATCGCCGAGCGCGTGGAATCCGTCGGCGCGAAGCTGTCCGCTGCCGCGGGCCGAGACTCGGCGTATCTGTCGCTTCGCACTCTGACGCGGGAGCCGGCTATGGAGATGGCGGTGGAAACGGCGGCCAAGGTGTTGTGCGAGCCCAGATTCGGCGAGGTCGACTTCGAGCGCATGCGCAGGAATCTCCTAGTGGGCCTGCGGCGGGACGAGCAGGATCCGAAAACAGTAGGCTCCAAGGCGGTTTACGGAAAGATATTCGGCAACCATCCCTATGCCGCGGACCCCTCGGGGACGCAGCAGTCCGTGTCCGCCCTTAAGCGCGAGGACTTGGTGGAGTTTCACCGCAGTTACTATGTGGCACGCAACGCCGTGATCGCCATCGTCGGGGCCATCTCCCGAGAGCAGGCGCAGGCCGTGGCCGAGCGTCTGACGGAGGGCCTTGCTGCCGGCGAGGCGCCTGCGCAAGTGCCCCCGGTTCCCGATCTGGCTGAGGGGGTGCTGGCGGAGCTGGACTTTCCGTCCACGCAGACCCATGTCTACGCCGGTCAACCGGGTATGGATCGCCTCGACCCGGATTACTTCCCGCTTTACGTGGGCAACCACATACTGGGGGGCAGCGGCCTGGTATCCCTGCTCATGGAGGAGGTGCGCGAGAAGCGGGGGCTGTCCTACAGCGTCTACAGCTACTTCCTGCCGATGTCCCGGCGCGGGCCTTTCCTGATGGGGCTGCAAACCAAGAATGATCAGGCCGACCAAGCCCGCGATGTGCTCATGGATACCCTGCGCCGTTTTCGGCAGGATGGCCCGACGGCGGACGAGCTTTCCGCTGCCATCAAGAACATTACCGGCGGCTTCCCCCTGCGCATCGCCAGCAACAGTAAGATCGTGCAGTATCTCGCTGTGATTGGTTTCTATGGATTGCCCCTGGATCATCTCGATCGTTTCAACGAGAGGGTATCCGCCGTGACCGCAGGGCAGATCCGCGACGCCTTCAGCCGCCGGATCGATCCGGAGCGGTTCGCCACCGTAATCGTCGGGCCAAGGCCGGACGAGGTGGCCGACGCGGGAAATAAGGCTTCTCCGCCGGAGTGACCAGGAGTTACTTCTTTCTGCAAACCCCAAGAAAGATCTCGCGCAACGACGCAAAGACGAAAGGGAATATCTCAGCGAGCTTCGCGTCTTGGCGCGCAACCCACGTTGTTTTTTGAATGCCCATGGGCCGGAGTACTGGAAACACAGGCCGACTGCGCATCATCGGGGGTCGTTATCGGGGGCGCAAGCTGCCCGTGCCGGCGCAACCGGGCCTGCGCCCCACGGCGGACCGGGTGCGGGAGACCCTGTTCAACTGGCTGCAGCCGGTCATCGAAGGGGCGCGCTGCCTGGATCTGTTTGCCGGCAGCGGTGCACTGGGCTTCGAGGCGGCCTCCCGCGGTGCGGCCGAAGTGGTGATGATCGAGAGAGCGGAGCCCGTGGTCAGGGTTCTGGAGGCCAATGCCCGCAACTTGGGGGCGGGACAGGTGGATGTGCGCAGGGCCGACGCCTTGCGGTGGCTGTCGGGGACCGGAGAACCGTTCGATGTGGTCTTCCTGGACCCACCTTTCGACGAGGGGCTGCTGGGCAAGAGCTGCTCGCTGTTGAGCTTTAACGGCTGGCTCGCACCTCGCGCGCAGGTCTATCTGGAGGCGCGGTCCAGCGAAGAGCTTCCCCCCTTGCCCGCGAGCTGGGGGCTGGTGCGGGACAAACGTGCCGGTCAGGTGCGATACGCCTTGGCCGCTGTCCATGACGAAGGTGCGGATACCTTCTGATCGGTCTCTGTTATCCTTCGCAAAACCAAGATTTCGATCCAGGAGATGACGAGTGCGTAGTGTGGTCTATCCGGGAACCTTCGATCCCATTACCAACGGCCACAAGGATCTGATCCAGCGCGCCGCGTCCCTGTTCGACCGGGTCGTGGTGGCGGTGGCAGTGGATACGGGAAAGGACCCGGCATTCGACATAGATCGGCGCGTAGAGCTTGCCGAGCTGGTTTTGCGCGACATTCCACAAGTCGAGGTCGTCCGTTTTTCAGGTCTTCTGGTCCAATTCGCCCGCGATCACGGGACGCTCGTGATCATGCGCGGTCTGCGCGCTGTATCCGATTTCGAGTACGAGATCCAGCTTGCGGGCATGAACAGGCGCATGGCTCCGGATGTGGAGACGCTCTTTCTGACTCCGGCCGAGCAGTACGCTTACATCTCCTCCTCTTTGGTCCGCGAGATTGCGAGCCTCGGAGGAGATGTGTCGACCTTCGTGCCGCCCCAGGTGCAGGCTGCATTGCGGGAACGGTATGGTTAACATTCGCGCCAATTGACAGAAATCGCCTTTACGACCGCTCTCTCCCCGCGCGGGCGGGGGAGCGAACAGCGCCTCAGGCGCGGACTTTTTCGGTAAGTAAGGAGTAACAACATGGCACTGTACATCACCGACGAGTGCATCAATTGTGACGTGTGCGAGCCGGAGTGCCCGAACGGCGCCATCACCCAGGGTGACGAGATTTACGAGATCGATCCCAATCTCTGCACCGAGTGCGTGGGGCACTACGAGACCTCCCAGTGTGTCGAGGTCTGTCCGGTGGACTGCATCCTGAAGGATCCGGAGCACGAGGAGAACGAAGACGAGCTCATGGAAAAATACAAGACGATCACCGGCGAAGGCGGCTGAGGTCGGCCCTGTGCGCCTCCTCTCCACGAAGGCTCCCCGGTGGAGCCTTTTTTCTGCCGTCCTCTGTGTTCTGCTTTTCGCCCGGGGAGCTGGTGCAGAGGAAGGACCTCCGCGAGCGGCGATCGCCAGTGCCCATCCGCTGGCCACGGATGCCGGCTTCGAGATACTGGCAGCCGGCGGTAATGCCTTCGATGCGGCGGTGGCAGTCAGTGCCGTCCTGGCCGTGGTGGAGCCCTATAGTGCGGGGCTGGGTGGCGGTGGATTCTGGCTCCTGCGCCGAGCTTCGGATGGCCGCGAGCTGATGCTCGACGGCCGGGAGCGGGCTCCCCTGGCGGCCCATCGTGACATGTACTTGGACGCGGACGGGCGCTTCGTGCCGGAGCTGGCGCTGAACGGTCCCCTGGCGGCCGGAATTCCGGGCCAACCCGCGGCCCTGGTCCACCTGGCGGAGACTTACGGTCGTCTGCGCTTGGTCAAGTCCCTTGCGCCTGCTATCCGATTCGCGCGCGAGGGCTTCGCGGTGGACGGGCATTATCGGCGCCTCGCCCAATGGCGACTCCCGGTGCTCAAGGTCTCCCCGGCGGCGGCCAAGCAATTCCTCGACGGCGGGAAGGTGCCTGCAGACGGAGAAACGATCGTGCAGCCGGACCTGGCGGTCACGCTGGAGCGGCTCGCACACGCGGGCCGGGATGGCTTCTACGCCGGGACGACTGCGGAGCTGCTGGTAACGGGCGTGCGCGAAGCCGGCGGTATCTGGACCATGGAGGACTTGGCATCGTACCAGGTCGTTGAGCGCGAGCCGGTGGTGGGACGTTACCGAGGTTGGCGGGTGGTCAGCGCCGCGCCGCCGTCCTCCGGCGGCGTATTGCTGGTGCAGATGCTCAACATGCTCTCGGGCTTCGATTTGGCAGGTCTCGAGCCCGCCGACCGCGCCCATCTGTTGGTGGAGGTCATGCGCCGGGCCTACCGCGACCGCGCCCTCTACTTGGGGGACCCGGACGCCTTTGCCGTCCCGGTGGAGCTCCTCACCCACCCCTTTTACGCCGCCGGCCTGGCGCGGGATATCCAGCCGGACTCGGCCAGCCGCAGCCTGCCCGCCGCGGTGCGCGAGCAGGGATCCGATACCACTCATTTCTCCATCCTGGACCGGGAAGGCAACCGGGTGGCCGCCACCCTGAGCATCAACTATCCCTTCGGGGCGGGATTCGTACCGCCAGGCACGGGCGTGCTGCTCAATGACGAGATGGACGATTTCTCCGCCCGGCCCGGGGTTCCCAACGCCTATGGTCTGGTGGGCGGCGAGGCCAATGCCATCGCCCCGGGCAAGCGCATGCTCTCGAGCATGACGCCGACCTTTGCGGAGTCGGACCGCGGTGTAGCCATCTTGGGCAGCCCCGGAGGTAGCCGTATCATCACTATGGTCCTGCACGGCCTGCTCTCCCTCGATGCGGGGGAGGAGCCCAACCTATGGGTTTCGAAGCCGCGATTCCATCACCAATACTTGCCGGACGAGATTCATCACGAGCCCGATGCCTTCGGCGAGGCCGATCTCCGCAGTCTCGAGAAGAAGGGGCACCAGCTGAGCTTGGTCCCGGACGGCTACGGGAATATGCAGGCGATTTATTGGGACCGGAATGAAAACAAGGTCCAGGCCGCGAGCGATCCGCGGGGCGTCGGCAAGGCGAAGGTGCGGTGAGTTTTTGTGTGTTTGCTGTACCCTATCGATTCGTAGTGAAATCGAGAGCGATCGAGATCACTTAGCCGATTCGAGCTTACCCTTCAGATACCGATTCGAGATCTTGGAACCACCATGAAAATCCTTTTCGCATTTGTGCTTGCGCTGTTCGCCGCCACCCTGGTAACGCTGCCGGACGCCGAGGCCAGGCGTTTCGGCGGTGGCATGAACCTGGGCAAGCAGTACAAGAGTATGCCCCGCACCGCTCCGCGTCAGTCCCAGCAGGCAGCCCCCAACCGATCCCAGGCCGCAACTGGTGCTGCAGGACGTACCAGCGGTGCCGGCCGCTGGCTTGGTCCTTTGGCCGGACTGGCCGCCGGGGGACTGCTCGCCTCTCTGTTCTTCGGTGATGCCTTCGAGGGCCTGCAGATCATGGATATTCTGCTGATCGGGGCATTGGTGGTCGGCGGTGTGATGCTCTTCAGGGCGATGCGCAGAGGGGCGCCGGTTCCGGCTGCAGCCGCGTCGTACGGCGGACCCGCCGGGGGCGGGAAGAGCCCGGACCGAGGATTGATGCTGCCAGATCTGGGAGCTGCGCCTGCAGACGCTCAGGGCGAGGGTCAGGACGAGGCGCCTCCCTGGTTCGACGATTCCACCTTCCTGGAAGGTGCCAAGACCCACTTCATCCGCCTGCAGGCGGCTTGGGACCAAGCCGATTTTCGGGACATCCGCGAGTACACCACCCCCCAGCTGTTCGCCGAGCTTCAGCGCGAGCGCCAGCGACTCGGTGAGGAATCTCAATACACCGAGGTCGTGACCCTGGATGCGGAGATTGCCGGCGTGCGGCGCGACGGCGATCAGGCCGTGGCGAGCATCCTGTTTTCGGGGCTGATCCGTGAAGAGCAGAGCGAGACCGCAGATTCCTTCCGCGAGATCTGGCACGTGCAGCACGACTGGGACAGCGGCAAAGGCGACTGGTTTATCGCCGGGGTCCAGCAGGCATAGCCGCAGCGGCTCCGTGGAAATCATCCTTTTCTCTCGGAGTCATTCCGACCCCGTTGTTGACGGAGGCTCGGCCGGACCCCCGCACCACCGCTCCTTGGGCACCAGCAGCGAGGAATGGGGCGAGGGCGCCGGCTGCGAGTAACAAGGCGTTCTTGGTATTGGAATCCATAGTGTCTCCTGTTGGTGTATATAAGAGGTGCAAAATATAGCCCAAGTTGCATGTCAAGGGCGCGGCCAATTGCATTCTTTCGGACGAATCACGCCTGGCCGCAACCACTCCAGCGCTTGGGAAACAGGCTCTCCAAGGTGCCGGAGCGGTGGTACAGGGCGAGTCCCAGGATGTGTCCGCGGTGGGTGACCAGCACCTGGCCCCGATCCAAGTCCGATGTCCGAGGACCGATCGGCCACGACTCTCGGCGTTGCAGGTAGGCGTCGCATTCCGCGTGGGTTAGCTCCAGCCGGTTGCGCGTAGCGTTGGGGCCGAGGAGCAAGGCGCCGGGGGTGGTGAGCTTGGGCGGGCGCATGTTGGTGCGCAGGAAGAAGATCCCGCTTCCTTCCGCCGGCGGAACGGCCGAAGGTGCGTGGTCTGCCGCGATCAGGTGAGGTCCTCGCCGGGTCTGGCGGTGTACGCGAACCCTCTGCCAAAGATTCGGATTGAGACCAAAACGCCGGTCCAGATGCTGCCGCCAGGGGCCGTCGGGCTCGGGTATCAGCGCAGCCGGCACCGGCTCGGGCTCCGGCTCCCCTCTTGCGTCCTTCTCGAGCAGGGCGACGAAGAAGCCGCCGGTGTCGTTTTGGTGGGGCCAGAGTCGAAGACAACGGACGAGGGACGGATCCAGCGTCCGCCCTTCCCACTGGTCCAATCCACGAGTCCTCTCCAGTCCCGGCACCTGTATCGGCAGTAGCCGCACGCATCCCTCGTACTCCCGCAGGATCGCCTCTACCACCAGCTCGTTTTCCTCGGGCGCAAAGGTGCATGTCGAATAGAGAATGCGGCCACCCGGCCGACAGCGCTGCACCGCCTTGCGCAGCAACGCCCGCTGGCGCGAGGCGAGGCGGCGCGACAGATCCGGTCCCAGCCCGCCTTGGATCTGGCGGTTTCGGCGCAATGTGCCCTCGGCGGAGCAGGGGGCGTCCACCAGGATGCGGTCGTACTGTCCCGCCGCAAAGGGCCAGTTGGATGCGTCCCGGCATACGGTGGTCACGTTCAGCACGCCGAGCCGGTCCAGGTTTCCTTGGAGGGCCTTTATACGCCGGTTGGAGATGTCGTTGGCGATCAGGGTCCCGCGGTTGCCCATGGCGAAGGCGATCTGGGCGGTTTTGCCCCCGGGGGCGGCGCACATGTCCAGAACCCGGTGACCGGGTCCCGGGTCCAACAGGGCCGCGGGGACTTGAGAGACCTCCTCCTGGGAGTGGGCAAGCCCGGCACAGAACCACCAGCGGGTGCCGGATCTGTGCCCCGTATCGAGCCGGAAAGCATTGCTTTGCCAGGGGAGCGGACGCGGGTTCAGGCCCTCTTCCCTGAGCAGGGCAGCGAGAGCTTCCGGGCGTATCCGCGTGGGGTTGGCCCAGATGCACGGGGGGAGAGGGCGCGCTAGGGCATCCAGAAACGCGGGCCAGTCCTCGACGATATCGCGGTAACGCGCCATTGCGTCGAGCTCCGGGGTTTGCGCTTTGGTGTTGGATCTTTGCATGGAACCTGATTCTAGCAGCCGGTCATCCCCTGTATTTTTTCTCGTGCTTCGTGTTCTACTCAGCTTCCCGAGCCGACCGTCAGGAGCGAGTGCATGTCCCACCCGGTGCCGACCTTGAAGGCCATGCTGGAAGGCCTGATCGCCGTACCTTCCGTGAGTTGTGTCAACCCGGAGCTGGATCAGAGCAACCTGGCGGTGATAGACCTGCTGTCCGAGTGGCTCGCGGGAGCGGGATTCAAGACCGAAGTGATGGAGCTGCCGGGGCGCCCCGGCAAGGCCAATCTGATCGCGACCCTGGGCGCAGGCCCCGGCGGGCTGGTGTTGGCCGGGCATACGGATACGGTTCCTTACAACGAGGAGCGCTGGTCGCACGACCCCTTCCGCCTCACCGAGGACGGCGGTCGCCTCTACGGGCTCGGCACCTGTGACATGAAGTCCTTCCTGGGAATCGCCATCGAGGCAGCACGCGAGCTCGCGGAAAAGGACCTGAAGCGTCCCTTGGTGATCCTGGCCACGGCGGACGAGGAGTCCTCCATGAGCGGAGCGCGGGCAATCGCCCAAGCGGGCCGGTCACTGGGGCGTTTCGCGGTGATCGGTGAGCCGACCGGTCTCAAGCCGGTACGTCTGCACAAGGGGGTGATGGGCGAGGCCGTGCGTCTTACGGGTCGCACCGGTCATGCCAGTGATCCGAGTCTCGGCGTCAATGCCCTTGACGGTATGCAGGAGATCATGGGCGATATCATGATCTGGCGCACAGAGCTTGCGCAGCGATACAGCCACCCCGTCTTCAAGGTGCCGAGTCCCACCGTCAATCTTGGCCATATTCACGGCGGCGACAACCCCAACCGCATTTGCGGCGACTGCGAGCTGCTCTTGGACCTGCGTGTGCTGCCCGGCATGAGGGCGGAAGATCTGCACGCAGAGCTTTCGGCCAGGGTCGTCTCAATCGCGGAGCGCCGGGGCCTACAGTGGGAGGTAGAGCCTCTGTTTGCGAGTATCCCACCGGCGGAGACGCCTGCCGAGTCCGCTATCGTCAAGACCGGGGAGAGCCTCACCGGACACGCGGCCGAAGCGGTCAGCTTCGGCACCGAGGCCCCTTTCTTCAACCAGCTCGGCATGGAGACTCTGGTCCTGGGGCCGGGTGACGTTGCGCAGGCCCACCAGCCGGACGAGTACCTGGATGCCGCCCGCATTCCGCCGACCTTGGAGCTGCTTCGCGGGCTGATTCGGCGTTTTTGCCAAGAGTAGCCGCCGGCCGGAGCTACAACGACGGAATCGCATAGGTGCTGTGGTAGCATCCTGATCGAACCCATTGCCGCGATCGGAGGCAACGAACGCGCTGGAGAACAGGTAGGCGGAGCAGCAATGTGGAGGATCGCCGCGGGCAGCTTGCGACACCTTCTCCACAGACCGCCTTTGAGGGGGCGGAAGGCTCTGGCCACCGATCGATGACTCGTCGAGGCAGTCGCAGTGTGAGAAGAGCGGTTTGGTGCCGAGAAATACTAGGGCGGTATTGCCCGCAATGTCCCTGGTGCGGACATTCGAAATGAGTGACGATAGATGCATCGACAAGAGAAGACGTCGCCCTCGTTATCGGGAAATGAAAGGCCGGTCAAGTTCAAGAACCGGACATTTGAGGTGTTTCAACGTTTGACGCCGTATCTTGTCCGGTGCAGCAAATCATTGCGATAAGCGGAGACTTCGTTCGATCAACCAAAAGGTCGCAAACATCCTGATCATAAAAACGCTCGGCGAGGCCAGTGCGGGGCCTTCGAAGGCGCCGCGACCGAAATACCCAGCAGATTTGGACCCATCAAAGCTGGCATCTAGCGGGCTTAAGTATCCTGTGCGCATGCTTGGTTGGGTCGTACCAAGCAAGTGGACCCCAGTCCCTCGATGACGCCGACGGTGATCCGCTTGCGCTGCTGCAATCCTGCGTCGATCCCGAAGACCGAGATCTTGTGCCCCCGCATCCGTCTTGGGTCGCCATGCCGGCCGCGCAACTCGCCGTGCCGGGCACTGAGGGACCCGGAGGGACCTATGTGCCACCAGTGAACTATCGGCTCGAGCAAGCCGTGGCACACCGCGCCGGATCGCGGCCACGCGCGACTTGGCTAGTCGAGGACGGCCTGCTCAAAGCGGCCAGGGTCGAGGCCAGGCTACGCAAACACAATTCCACGGAGAAATCCAAACGTCGAGCGTGACAGTTAGTGCTCGGTGCCTTGTTT
>CAWDLA010000043.1:0-22036 GCA_963802975.1 uncultured Gammaproteobacteria bacterium | reverse complement strand
TTGCAAGCGTACGTCGAGGAGAGAACAGTATTTCGCTCAGGAGCGATCGGATACTTGCTCCTTCGGCACGGCCAGTTGACCTGCTCCCGGGACGGAACGGGTCGACAAATCCCTGAGGTAATCGGAGTCACGATCTAATGATCACCAGTAATCCCTTTGCGGAGCTCTCAGCTCTCATCCCGCCCGAGATCATGCAGGCTTACGTCGTCCTGATGGTCCTTCTGGTCATCGGCGGCACCTTGCTGGACGTGATCCACAAGAAGAGCGCGAAGTACTTCTTCGAGAACGCGCAGAAAGCCAAGAAGGCCGCCAAGCGCCAAGTCGGCGCCGGAGAGAAGTTCGGCCTCGCCGTCAGCACGCTCACGCACGAGGTGTTGACCGCGGGTGAGTTCGACAATCGCCAGCGGCAGATCTCCCACCTGTTCATGATGTACGGCTTCATCCTCTTTGTGGTGACGACCGCTGTCATGATCTTCGGCCTCCCGGCTGCGGAGTCCCAAGCCTCAACCCTCGTGCCCCTGCTCTGGCACCTGGGCGCGCTGATGATCTGCATCGGCGGCTACTGGTTCTGGTTCAAGATCCGCGTTGACGTGAGCTCCGAAGGCCACCAGTGGTACGAAGTGAATCAGGCCGACCTGTTTGTCGTCTCGCTGCTCACGATGGCGACCTTCGCTCTGATCTGGTCCCTCCTTCAGTCTGCAGGCGGTGGTGTTGCTGCCGGTGTCGCGTTTTTCCTTTTCATCGCCGCGTCCACCGCACTGTTCAGCACCATATTGTGGTCCAAGTTTGCCCACATGTTCTTCAAGCCTGCTGCGGCGTATCAGAAGAAGATCACCAAGGCAGATGGTTCGAGAGAGAATCTGCCCGATGACTACACGCTGACGGATCCTGCCGTACAGGAAACGTTTCCGGATATACCCGAGTATATGGGCGACAACCCACCGAACATGGGGCCAGGTATCAAGCGTGAAGCTCCCCAACACTACTAGGTCGCATTGACTGGATCGCAAACGACGGAGAAATCGAATGCCAACTTTTGTATACATGACCCGCTGTGATGGTTGCGGATACTGCGTTGATATCTGCCCGTCCGATATCATGCACATCGACACGACCACGCGGCGTGCTTACAACATCGAACCGAGCATGTGCTGGGAGTGCTTCTCCTGCGTGAAAGCTTGTCCTATGCATGCGATTGATGACCGCGGCTATGCAGATTTTGCCCCACTTGGCCACTCGGTACGAGTACGCCGTGATGAGGAAAAAGGTGTCATTGCCTGGCGCATCAAATTCCGCAACGGGAAAAAGGACATGGATCTGCTGGCGCCGATCACCACGAAGCCTTGGGGGAAGCACATTCCCCAACTCGCAGATGCGCCCGCACCCAGCCAGGAGATGCGCGACAGCCAGCTGTTGTTCAACGAGCCCAAGTACATACGCCTCGATGATGGTGACCTGAACACGCTCAAGTCCAACGGCCTGAATTTGAAAGAAGGGGTGTATTACTAATGGCTTATAAGACGATTATCGAAGACGACATCGACGTCCTCGTCGCCGGAGCCGGCTTGGGCGGATCGGGCGCCGCATTCGAGGCCCGCTACTGGGGTAAGGACAAGAAAATTGTCATTGCCGAGAAAGCGAATATCGACCGCTCCGGCGCGGTGGCGCAGGGCCTGTATGCGATTAACTGCTATATGGGCACACGTTTCGGTGAAAATAACCCGGAAGACCACGTCCGTTACGCGCGTATCGACCTGATGGGCATGGTTCGCGAAGACCTGCTGTTTGATATGGCTCGCCACGTGGACTCTGCCGTGCATCAGTTCGAAGAATGGGGTCTGCCCCTGATGCGTAACCCAAAGACGGGTGCGTATCAGCGTGAAGGGCGATGGCAGATCATGATTCACGGTGAGTCCTACAAGCCGATTGTGGCCGAGGCCGCGAAGAAGTCTGCCGATAAGGTCTTCAACCGTGTCTGCGTCACTCACCTGCTGATGGACGAAGCCAAGGAAAACCGCGTTGCCGGTGCCGTCGGCTTTAACGTGCGTACCGGTAACTACCACGTCTTCAAGTCCAAGACCGTCATCGTTGGCGCGGGCGGCGCATCCAACATTTTCAAGCCACGTTCGGTTGGCGAAGGCGCTGGTCGTGTCTGGTATGCGCCCTGGTCGTCGGGCTCAGCCTATGGTTTGATGATTGGCGCTGGCGCGAAAATGACACAGATGGAGAACAGGATTGTTCTCGCCCGTTTCAAGGACGGTTACGGTCCGGTGGGTGCCTACTTCCTGCATCTGAAGACCTATACCCAGAATGGCATGGGCGAAGAGTATGAATCCAAATGGTTCCCGGCACTACAGGAAATGGTGGGTAAGGAATATTTGGATGTAGAAGCTTCGCACGCCACCCATCGACCAATCCCGACCTGCCTGCGTAACCATGCGTTTATCAGTGAGGTCAATGCCGGTCGCGGTCCGATCCACATGGTGACCATGGAAGCGTTCCAGGATCCCCACCTCGAAGAGATCGGCTGGCACAACTTCCTGGGCATGACCGTTGGTCAGGCCGTGCTGTGGGCAGCTACCGACGTTGATCCGAAGTACGAGAACCCGGAGCTGACCACGTCTGAGCCCTATGTAATGGGTTCTCACGCGACCGGTTGCGGCGCCTGGTGTTCAGGTCCAGAGGATATCTCACCGCCAGAGTACTTCTGGGGCTACAACCGGATGACCACGATCGAAGGTCTTTTCGGCGCGGGTGATGCTGTCGGCGGTACGCCGCATGCATTCTCGTCCGGTTCCTTCACCGAAGGTCGCCTGGCTGCCAAGGCTGCCTGCAAGTACATCGATGACGGCAAGGCCGGAGGGATCCGTGTATCGGACGAGCAGATCGATCGCCGCAAGAAAGAGATCTACAAGCCGATGGAGCATTACAAGATCTATCGAAATGAGATCACCGCTGGCACGGTCAACCCGAACTACATCAACCCGCGCCAGGGCCTGGATCGCCTGCAGAAGCTGATGGACGAGTACGCCGGTGGTGTCACGGTTAGCTACATGACCAACGAGAAGCTGCTGAACATCGGCCTGAAGAAACTGAAGACCCTGGAAGAGGATCTTGAGAAGGTTGCCGCGGAGAACATCCACGAACTGCTGCGTGCATGGGAGCTGAAGCATCGTCACCTCACCTCTGAGGCCGTCCTGCAACACACGCTGTTCCGCAAGGAAACCCGGTGGCCGGGCTACTACTATCGTGGTGACTGCATGAAGGTCGATGACGACAACTGGCATGTATTGACCGTGTCCCGTCGTGACCCCGAGACGGGCGAGTACACGATGGAGAAGGCTCCTTGCTACCACTTGGTAGAGGCGAACTAGCAAGCTCGTCTTCAGGCATGGGCTCCCGGGGCATCCGGGGGCCCTGTCTTTTTTCGGGGCTGAAGATTTTCGGTCGAACTCAGCGGCTAGCGAAACTGGATGTGCGCCCGCCCGAATGACAAGGAGATCGACAGGGACTGTTACCCGTTGTTCTTGCGCTCTTTAAATCCACCGGTTACGCGCGGATTTTACGTCACGAGGACGCGAATCCGCTTGATGGCGATGTAAAATGAACATCATCGATAAGACAGACGAAGAAATTCTCGAGATCGCCCATCCAATGTGGGACGACCTCATCAAGTACTCCAACCAGGGTCAGTACGGCAAGTTCATCAGAAAATTCTCGTATGATTTGCTGCTCGGCTTGAACGAGGTGGAGATAGGTAAACAGTTTGCACGCAGCGAGTTGACACGGAACCTGCTCGAGGAGAGAGAGTATATCGGCCTCATCAGGCGTGGCCAACATGTGACGGTTCTCTACCGGGTACGGAGTAAAAAGCGGGAAGGCGAGTGGCTGGGAAGAATGGTCCTCGGCTATGAGAAGGGTGAAGTACGAATTTTCGCCGCATCGATTTTCTGACGCCATGAAACAGACCATTGAAGACAGCAAATTCGTCGAGCTGACCTACCGGGTCATCGACCAAAAGACGGGCCATGTCTTGACAACCGTGGAATTTCCTCTGGGTTATGTGCACGGTGCCAAGGAACCGAGCATTCACCATTACGCCCGCCGTTCGGGTTTCTCCGTGGAATTGTGTTTGCGTAGCCTGGCCTCGACCCTGGCCGCTTTGAGCAGGCCGTCCTCGACTAGCCAAGTCGCGCGTGGCCGCGATCCGGCCGGTGTGCCACGGCTTGCTCGAGCCGATAGTTCACTGGTGGCACATAGGTCCCTCCGGGTCCCTCGGTGCCGGGCACGGCGAGTTGCGCGGCCGGCACGGCGACCCAAGACGGATGCGGGGGCACAAGATCTCGGTCTTCGGGATCGACGCAGGATTGCAGCAGCGCAAGCGGGGCACCTTCGGCGTTATCGAGTAGCCAGTATTCATGCTCGTCGACCGCGTCGAACGGGAGCGATTCGGCGGATAAGGCCGCGCATAGCTGATTGATGGCCGCGCCTGGAGCGTCGGACGCTAGGAATGGGTAGCTACCTCGGGTCTTCAGCGCGCCTTTCTCGACGGTCGCCACCAGAGCAAACCGCAGACTGGGATCGACACCGGGGTGTTGGCTGCGAAACCGCGCTTCGCTGACCCTGGCGTACTGGACCTCCCAGTTGCGACCATCCAGGCTCAACGCGCGCGCCTTGGGTATCGCAGCGACCTGGACAACTCCAATGAAAGGAGACAGGAGACGTCTGGAGAAGGTTCTGAGCATCCGGCTATGGCGCTGCAAACGTTACTTGCCTGGCAAGGCGAGTGAAGGGCATTTTCTGGTTATCCGTTATCGGCATTTCTCCAGCCACTTCGACATCAATGATGTCGAATTGGTTGACCTCAAGGTCTTGGTAGCCCGCGGAAAGGAAATAGTCGACGAGAAATATCATCCGGATGGATACAACATAGGGATTAGCATCGGCAGTTGTGCCGGGAATTCATTCACGATCTACATGTCCATTTGATCCCATGTTACAAGTGCTATGTTAAAAACCGAAAGGTGGCGTGCGCGGCGTTATTCCTCACAAGAAGCTCAAAAGTTTCTCTCCCGATTAAACTTCTCGAACACGCGGCTGAGTCACCTAGCCGCATTGAAACGCGGCACCGATCGCGCAACGCGATCGGTAATCGCTGTGTTCTGTTCGATGATACCGTTTCGCCCTCAAATCCCGCGGTTATTGAGTGTTAGAGGCCCGATCATATGTCGCGGTTCATCAGAATAAACTCTTGCTGTTCATTATTAAGAGTGAAAGAGCTTGTTCATGGCACCATATACATACTCATACGTATACGAGTTCCCACCGGCATGAATGATTTCAGCGTCATTGGTGCGAAACGTCAAATACGGATGCACCTCTGTACCATTAGCTTCGATACCTGCGGTATCATCAATGGTACTAGCAATGCTTAATGCAATGCCTGCCGTAAGGTCTTCCAGCTTGTCTTGGTCCACGCCAGCCTCTTGAAGCTTAATTTTGACTTTTTCAACAATCTCGGCGGTGAATACGGCTTGGTGCTCTTCGAATTTCGAAGTCTCTAATGTCAGCTTCATTTTCCATACCTCGATGGCGCGTCGTCGCACTTTGGGACGGGATTGTGTCTCCCACGCTGTGCCCAAGAGAACAGTACCAAAATATCGGGTAAGGGGACACGGTACTACCGAGTCCTGTGGATCGCTGTAACGGCGAGCTGATCCGTCAAGATAGAGAGATCCGGGGGACAGTCGCATCCGCCTGGATTCGCTGTTTACCGCCGCCAATCCAGTTGTTTCTCCCGCGGGCTTTGTCAGCCATGAGCGCAGCCTGCACGCAAGGGGTCGTGGAAGCGACTATGCAAGCCGTACCAATTTTTATAGGGCGCTCCATCGTAGCTTGCTGCGGGCGTGCACAGGAGAAGTTGACGGCGTGGTGCTTGATGGACGTTGTCGGGTCTTCGGACGAAAACGCGACCGGGTGTCAGGCTGGTGGAATGGTGACCAATTCAGAGTTTCCCGTGGTGCGGCATTGAAGTTTTATCTTCACTGAGTGAGCAGTTGGAAAATGGAGTCATGCGGAAACCTCGTTCTTGTAACGTGCGCCTAAAGGAGACCGTTGGCCCATCGTTCAGCACATGCATAGGTACGAGAGAAGCAGCCGAGTGACCGTTTAAGGTTCACACGGCCGAATACCTCAAGGCCGCTTCGGGGTCTGATACTTGACCTCGTTCTGAAACTTATCCCAAATGACCTCGTACCCAACAAAATTCTTTTCATTGGGCTTTTTCTGACGAGTCACCAAAAATTGCGAATGACCGTCGGGCACCTGCGGACGGTTTTTTTTTGCTCGCTCATTAGTCACCTCTATACGAGAACGCCAATGTGGCTACTACAGGGTACAACGTTGAAAACCTACCCCGCCGACGCTACTCTGTCAAGTTTAACCGAGGGAATGACGACTCAATACAGTCAAATCGCGGACCGACTTCGAGACAAGGTAGAGCAGTTTCGACCAAGCGGCTTGCCAGGCAACCCGAACTGTCAACGGCGGAGAGAATTTGTACCAGCACGGCGGAATAAAAGTGTCCCATCCGGACCAAGTTGCGGACCGACCTGCTGGCTGCTCGCCGTCTGTGTGCAATTCCTAGCAACCGCTCAGCGTGATCGGGGTCGGCACCTCCCAACCGATCTCTTGCAGGTGGGCGGAAACCGCTCCACCGCTTGGCTGATTCGCGGGCTTCGAGTCGGCCAGCCGATGCGTTTCTTCGGTGGCGCATGAAGCTCTAGTCTTCGGATTGCGTTTCGATCCCCTCGATGAAGGCCACAAACGCCGCCCGCAAGTCCTTCGCTGCGGCGGCCGGCCCGTGGAGCTGTGGGTTGATATTGCCCTTCGGCGACTCCGCGGCAGCCGCGAGGAGCATTCTCTCGGGAAGAAGGGCCTTGCCCTGCGGGCCCATGCCGACACCCCGCGCGTAAGTGCCCTCGAGCTCGATCAGCGTCGCGGGTAGCTTGGCGCCCTCGACTATGGAGACCTGCGGCTCTACTTCGCCCCCGTCGGGACCGGAGAACTGAGACTTCCAACGTTGCAGGTTGGCTTGCACTGAGCCTCCCTGCTTGGGTCCGAAGTAGTAGACGACGAACTGCACGGCGTCAGCCTCTTTGCATCCGGGAACTTCGAATTGAAGCAGCCGCATATTGCTGGTGACCGGTTCGACCACCCAGTCTGCTGGCACCTTCGACTGCATTCCCAGAAACGGCACCACTTGTTGTTCCTCGGCGCTGGCGGTCGCGGGCGTAGAAAGCAGGAGCGGGAGACTGAAGAACTTGACTGCTCTGGACATCGTGGGGAACCGTCTGTTTAGATTGTGAAAGAAGCGCATGCGAGGCGACGCGGACTTGGGTCTGCATCCCCGAAAGGATACATTAAACAACTCGGGTTGGAATAAGGATGCGATTTGAACGAGATTACAGTCGCGGGTGACGTGTCGTACGCGTTGCAAGCCCGGTTTGACGGGTACCGACCGACGAAGGTCTAAAGAGCCGTGACACCAAATGCTGACGATGAAACCCGGCGTTCTTTCCAAGCCGAGCAGTTGTCCTTTGTCGGGGATCTGGGAATCAGTGGCATCCGATGTAGATCAGAGTTATCCGGCCGGTAAGCGCCTGTTCGATTTTTTCGACCTTCGTTCTCAACCAGGCGTACCGACGCCGGAGCGAACCGCAACCACGGCCGACGCTCGTAGTTAAATCTGGCGCAGTAAACCTGCCAGCGATGAGTAAAGCGCCGGCTGCTCGTGACTACTGCGACCGCATTTCTTTCTCTAAAGGAGGAGAACCTGGTTTGACCGCACCCTATGCATGGGCTTTGCTGCTAGCGGCTATCCCGCTCGCGATCGACGCAACCGCGGCAATTGACCCAACATCGGAGTGGCAAAGGCGAGTCCCCTCGCCTTCTCTCGATCCTGCAGTGGTCATCCGTGTTCAAATCGAGGCGCTTCGCACCAACAGCATGCTCGATGAGGGGATCAAGCTCACTTACAGCTTCGCATCCCCCGAGAACAAGCGAGCCGGAACGGGTCTAAATAGTGCGTTTTCGGTATGAACCGGAATTGGGCATCTGGCCGCCGTCCTTCCGGAATGAGGCTGGATGGTCAGCCCACCCTCAAGCTCCCGTAACGCAGCGATGGGCCCCCGGCCGAGGCCGCGCGAACCGGCAGCAGGAGTCGCCATGATTCAATCCCAAGCGAGCATCTTGGTCAAAGCCCCTCCGCAACGGGTTTACGACTTTGTGGTTGTCGGCTTTACGCGCAACTACCGGCGTTGGTCTCCGGAGGTCCATAGGCTCGATCTGCTCACCCCGGGGCCGCTGCGGGTGGGTAGCCGAGCGCGGCAGGTGCGTGTCGACCAGGGCCGACGCAGTGATAACACCTTTCGCGTGGTCGTGCTGGAGCCCCCGGCCAAGGTATGTTTTAACGAAAGCTCCGATAAGTTCCTTACCGAGTACCGGATGGACTCCGTCGGGGACGAGACACGTCTGACCTTTGTCTTCGAATTAAGGCGCCTGGAGCTGTATATGCGCCCATTCGAAAAGCTCATCCGGGCGGCCGTGCAAGACGGGGCCGAACGGGTGGTCCGCAACATCAAGGGATTGGTGGAGCGGGAGTCGTCCCAACCGATGAGCCACAAAACTTGATCATGAGGAAAATTCCATGGATTTCACAGTAGAGAAAGACCCGGGCACGATTCCATACGTGCTATCTCAGATCCTCGATACATGCATCAACGGCATCACGCTCTCAGACCCCGATCAACCGGACAACCCCATCGTCTACGCCAACGAGGCCTTCGAGCTGATCACCGGCTACGACCGGGATGAGATCATTGGGCGAAACTGCCGGTTCCTCCAAGGCGACGACCGCGATCAACCCGAAATCGAGAGAATCCGCGAGGCCCTGCGCGAGCACAAGCCGGTTACGGTGACCTTGCGCAACTACCGCAAGGACGGCAGCCTTTTTCTCAACCAGTTTTCGATCCGCCCGCTGGTTGATCCGCAAGGCCGGCTGATCTACTACCTCGGAACGCAGTACGATGTGACGGAGATGGTTCGTGCGGAGGAGGAATTGCGTCGTCTGAATGCCCAGTTGCCCACCGAAACTGAACCTTAGGTCTAAAGTGCGAGCCGACGGCTCCACCGGCTCCGATATCCAAAGCCAAGGTGACAGGCAATTTCGCGCCGCAGCGATTATCCAAAGACCCGGAACGACGAGACGCGTGATAACTCGTTGTTAATAAGAAAAAAGAAATTCTCTCGCTAAGACGCTAAGTTCGCTGAGGTTTTTTTATGCGTGGCGCATGTTCGTCGGTTCATCCCACCGTCGCCTGGTTCCTGTACGCACCACGAAGTCGTTCTCTTTGCGCTCTCGGCGTCTTGGCGTGAGCAATATCCGGATTGGGCCTTAAAGCAGGAAGTAGTGGAGCTTGACTGCCGCGTTGCGTAGCGTCAGGCGCAGTGCCTGGTCGGACAGGGCACGATGGAAGGACGGATGCGCGGGAATGGCCCCTGCGGCTCTCTCGTAGAGGGCGAGGCTGGCCTTGTTCTGGTGCACGCAGGAGGCGTAGTAGAGCCCCTGGATCTGGGGGTAGGCCTCGTAGAAGACCCTTGACCATGCCCGCGCCCGCGGCCTGGAGCCGCAGTTGATGAGCATGGAGGCGCCGGCGCGGGTCGCGAAGGTCCCGGTGAGATCGAGCAGTTCAAGGTCGGTGATCAGTTCGTAGGCGACCAACCAGGGCGAGTGTGCGGCGCGGTCGATGACGCGGGTGTCCTGGAAGACCTCGGCCAAGGGGGTGATGCCATCCAGGGCGAGATACTGGATGGCCCGTGTCTGCTCCCGGGGCTCGCCGGTGGCATCCGGGAGTTGATGGTCGAAGCGCGCCGTGGTCGGACCGAATGTGCGCAATCGGTTCCAGTGGCCCGGATGTAGGCCGCCCCGGACGTAGACCCGCCACACCCGGGTGCCAGCCGTCACGCGTCGGATCGCCGGCTCGACGTCCGCCAGGGACTCGGGCAGGGGTGGTTCTGGAAACTTGGGCAAGGTTGGGGCCTGGCACGCGCCGTAATCACGCGACAGCACAAGGCTGGCGCAGTCCTCTGTAAATGGCTACCGGCGCTCGCCAGTCTACCTCGACATAGACTTAAGAGTCATTCTCATCTCGATGTTTTAATTCGCTTTATTGTGCGATGATGCGCGCACCTTTTAGAACCTGGCTCAGAGGTCCCGCGCCAGATCCGCGACTGGCTTCGGATCACGACCGGCGAGCAGCCAGTCCCGCGGACTGATGCCCTTGTCCGGCGCCCTGTCGTCCACCAGCTCGGTGCTGGGTGAAGAGAACCAGCGCCATACGGAAACCGGGTGAAGCTCCGGGCTCAGGGCACGGAAACACCTGCTCGATACCCGGCACGACGCCCTTGACGGCTGCGGGTCCCCTCGCGGTCCTCGACCTGGAACTGAAACAGCGGCAGCAGCCAGTTGCGCCCTCGGCGGATGCCGTAGAGGCTGCGCTGGAGCAGGCGCTGGCGGATGCGGCTCTCGTTGCGGCCAAGGGCGGCTGCGACCGCCTTGATCGTCAGCGCCGTCTCCATCAGAGCCGAGTAGGCGGCGGAGGCCCGGGCGACGGGATCGTCCCGCGCCGAGGGGCCGGCGTCCACGTCGAAGCCGCCGCTGCGCAGCACCTCGAGCTCCGCCTCGGGCAGCTCCCGGGCCGCCGGGATCAGGGCGCCCTCCTCCATGGCCTCCACCGACTCGACCAGATACTCGGCGAGCTGGCGCGGCGAGGCCGTGATACCGTGGGCTTGGAGCACCGCCTGCAAGTTTGTGTCTGCCATGGCTACTTTTTACTACGTTCGTTAATCACCGTTAAGAGTATAGCACCCGGTGCCGCCGAGAGGCGTATCTCGGAATGTCGTGTGGTCGCGTCGCGCATCAATCTGACGCCGACGCAGCGGCACGGCCGGAGAGATCTCGCCCTTGGGTTGAGTCTGCTCGCGGTCCTGGTCCTTGCAGGCTTGATCTACAGTTTCCAAATGCCAGGCAAATCTCACACCGGCCCACTGCCCCCACTCACCGCCGAGGAGGCGCTCATCCGCGACCGGCTTTCCAGTCATGTCTGGACGCTGGCGGGAATGCTTCGATGCAAATAGCCAGCGATTCTCGTTCTTGAGCGCTATGGCGGTCACGAACAGCCATCGGGTCCACTGCTGTCGGAGCGAGAGAATCTCCAGGTGGAGGACGGCCCGGCTTCGGAGTAGGCTGGCCAGGGTGGCGAGCAGGGGTGGAGGATTCTTTTCATCCCTTAGACGCTACCTCCCGTGGCCAGGCAAAGTCCGCCGAATCAATCGGTACGAGGTTTCTGGTAGGGACACCGCTCAAGCCCCCGATTGGAATACGCTACGCCATGCCCAAGCTTCGCCGCTTCATCGGCTACCGTACCGCCATCTTGCTCGTCGTCGCTAACATGATCGGGACCGGGGTCTTCACGACACTCGGCCTTCAGGCGGCGGCCGTCCCGAACGGCGCGGCCTTGCTGCTGCTCTGGGGGCTCGGCGCCCTGGTGGCGCTTTGCGGCGCCCTATCTTACGCTGAGCTTGCCGCGTCGGTTCCTCGCTCCGGCGGCGAGTATCATTTCCTGTCGCGGATCTACCATCCGGCACTGGGGCGGCTCGCAGGTCTGGTCTCCGTCGTCGTTGGGTTCGCCGCTCCCGTGGCTCTGGCCGCCATGGCCCTGGGCCGTTACGCTGGAGTCGTCCTGCCCGTCGATCCCTTGTGGATCGCCGTTTGCGTCATTGTGATCATCACCGCCCTGCACGCCGTGGAGGTAGAGCTCGGCCGAGCCTTCCAGGTGATTGCGACCCTGGTGAAGGTCGTAGTGATCGTCCTGTTTGCCGCCGCCGCCATCGCACACGGGACGGTTCCCGACAGCCTCTCGCCCCTGCCGACTGCCGACACGCTGGCCTGGGTGTTCAGCGCCCCCTTCGGCCTCTCTCTGATCTACGTCTCCTACGCTTATGCGGGTTGGAATGCTGCGGCCTATGTGGTGGACGAGGTCAGCGAACCAGAGAAGACGGTCCCGCGGGCGCTGATCCACGGGACCCTCGCGGTGGCGGTGATCTACCTGTTGCTCAATCTGGCCTTCCTGCGCACCATCGGCCTGGACGCACTGGCCGGCGCCGTCGAAGTCGGTGCGCTCTCGGCGCGCAACGTCTTCGGCGATACGGGAGGCCGATTGTTCAGCCTGGCGCTCAGCCTGCTGCTCGTCTCCACCATCAGCGCCATGGTGCTCGCCGGGCCACGCGTGCTGCGAACCATGGGCGACGATATCCCGGCGCTGCGTGGCCTTCGCGCCTGCACCCGCCGCGGCGCCCCGACCCGTGCGATCCTGCTCCAACAGGGGCTGGCCCTGGCTTTCGTTCTCACAAACTCCTTCGAAGGCGTGCTGACGTTTGCCGGTTTTACTCTTGCCCTGTTCTCCTGCCTCGCGGTCGCGGGCGTTTATCGGTTGCGCGCCCGCGAACCGGCACTCGCCCGGCCGTTTCGCATGCCCCTCTATCCGTGGCCGCCCTTGCTGTTCCTCCTGGTGAACGGGCTGGCTCTTCTGGCGGTGATCTGGGAGAGACCACAGACGGCTCTCGCCGTTCTGGCGCTCCTGGTCCTGGGAGGCCTGTTGTTGAATCCGAACGAGAGGCCTTGAGCTTCGCTACGCGCCGATCGCCTCAAGCGCCGGAACGTAGTCACGGCCCTGAGCCTCGGCCACCGGCCGCTCGGTCAGCATGCCGCGATGGATGTTCAACCCGTCGATCAAGTGCGGATCTTCCCGCAATGCCGTCATCACCCCCTTTCCTGCCATGTCGATGACGAACGGCAAGGTCGCGTTGTTCAGCGCGAAGGTGGACGTACGCGGGACAACGCCGGGCATGTTCGTCACGCAATAGTGGACCACGCCTTCGTCGACAAAGGTCGGCGCATCGTGGGTCGTCGGTCTCGAGCTCTCGAAACACCCACCCTGGTCGATCGCCACGTCCACCAGCACCGACCCGGGCTTGAGAAGTCTCAGTTCGGAGCGCGTGACCACCTTGGTCGCTGCCGCGCCAGGCACCAGAACCGCGCCGATGACGAGATCGGCATTCGGCAAGTGACGGTTGAGGGCATCAGCGCTCGCATACACGGTGGAGACCCGCGATTCGAAATGGGCATCCAGACGTCTCAGCACCGCAGCGGAGCGATCGATGACAACCACGCGCGCACCGAGTCCCACTGCCATCTGGCAAGCGTTGAATCCAACTGTACCGCCACCGAGGATGAGCACCTTGGCCGGCTCGACCCCGGGGATCCCGCCGAGCAAAATACCCGAGCCTCCCGCCATCTTCTCAAGCCCCCTGGCGCCGGCCTGAATGGCGAGACGTCCGGCCACCTCCGACATGGGTGCGAGCAGGGGTAGCCTGCCCCGGGCGTCGGACACGGTTTCATAGGCGATGCAGGTTGCGCCGCTGGCGAGAAGGTCCGCCGTCTGATCCGGGTCCGGGGCCAAATGCAGATACGCGAACAGCGTATGTTCGGGGCGGAGCCAGGTCCGTTCTTCAGGCTGGGGCTCCTTGACCTTGACGATGAGCTCGGCCGCGTCGAACACCCCTTTGGCCTGATCGACGATACGTGCACCCGCCGTTAAGTAATCTTCATCGGAAAACCCGATCCCCGCGCCGGCCCGATGTTCGACCCAGACCTCATGGCCGCGCTTAGTCAGTTCCCGAACAAGCCCGGGAACCATGCCAACGCGATATTCCTGATTCTTTATTTCCTTCGGTACACCGATACGCATCGCTACCTCCGGTGATCGGTCTGCAAACGCGGCACGCTTGAAGGCGACCGTCTGAGTGGCACCGCCTGGGGCGAGGTGGTGGATTTGGCCCGACACCACCCCGCGGTGGAGGTCAAGGGTGCGACCTACACCGAGCTCTCCGTGACCCGCAACGAAAAGGGTACCTGGACCGCCCGCTGCGTCGTGGACGTCTAACCGAGGATCAGCGTCGCTTCAAGCTGGCCGCGGCCACCCATCTCGCGCAGCCCCTCACGGCCTGGCTCGGTTGCACCAAGCGCTCGGAGCTGCGCGGCGATCTGCACTGCCACGCGGTCGCCACCGACGGCCACGGCACGGTGGAGGAAATGGCCCGGGCTGCGCTCGAGCAAGGTCAGGCCCGCCGCGGCCGGTTGGAAGCCAGGGACGTGCTCAATACGCGGCCGCTCGAGGAGTTGCTCCCTCCCCTGCGCAAGACCATGTGACAGCGCACAGCCGCCGCGCTTGCGCTGTTGTCAGGCGCACCGGCCGTTACCCTTTTATGCAAACCAGCGGCTCCAGCCGAGCCACTTTGCGAGCGAGACCGGCCGCATCCGCTGCCTCTACCACCGCGTCCACATCCTTGTAGGCCCCCGGAGCCTCCTCCGCCACCCCGCGAAGGCTGGGGCTGCGGATCAAAATGCCGCTGCGGGCCAAGTCGTCAACGACGGCGCGTCCTTTCCACCGGCGCTTGGCCGCGTGCCGGCTCATCGCCCGACCGGCGCCGTGGCAGGCGGAGCTGAAGGCCTGCGCTTCGCTTTCCTTGGTGCCGGCAAGCACATAGGACGCAGTGCCCATGGTGCCGCCGATGAGCACCGGCTGACCGGCGGCGCGCAGAGGCTCGGGCACGGCGCGATGACCGGGTCCGAACGCGCGGGTGGCACCCTTGCGGTGCACGAACAGGCGCCGCATGCGGCCGTCCACCTCGTGCTCCTCCACCTTGCAGGTGTTGTGGGAGACGTCGTACAGCAGCTCGAGTCCGGCCCGGGGCAGGACTTCGTCGAACACCTGCCGGGTCAGATGGGTGAGGATCTGGCGGTTGGCCAGGGCGCAGTTGATGCCGGCGCGCATGGCGCCCAGGTAGCTTTGACCGACCGGGGAGTCGATGGGGGCACAGGCCAGTTCGCGGTCGGGCAGGCGGATGCCGTGCTGGCCGGCGGCAAGCGCATGGACTTCAGGAACTCGGTACCGATCTGGTGTCCGAGACCGCGCGAACCGCAGTGGATGCTGACCACCACGTCGCCTCGGCTGAGGCCGTAGATGCGGGCGATCGCCGCATCGATAGATCGGCGGTCACCACCTGCACTTCCAGGTAGTGGTTGCCGGAACCCAGGGTGCCCATCTCGTTCTTCTGCCGCTTTTTCGCCTTGTCCGAGACCTGGGACGGATCGGCACCGCTCATCCGGCCCTGCTCCTCGATGCAGGAGAGGTCCCGCTCCTCCCCGTAACCTTGCCCGACGGCCCAGCGGGCTCCGTCGACGAGCATCCGGTCCATCTCACGCAGCGAGAGGTGAATGTGACCGGTGCTGCCGAGGCCGGCGGGAATACGGCGGAAGAGCATATCTGCCAGGGCCTTTTGTTCCGGCATCACCTCGTCCCTTGTCAGACCTGTGTGCAGGGTGCGGACCCCGCATGAGATGTCGAAGCCCACGCCTCCGGCCGAGACCACGCCGCCTTGCGCCGGGTCGAAGGCGGCCACGCCGCCGATGGGAAACCCGTAGCCCCAGTGGGCGTCGGGCATGGCATAGGAGGCGCCGACGATGCCGGGCAGACGGGCCACATTGGCGGCCTGCTCGCGGACCTTGTCGTCCATATCCCGAATCAGTCCTTCGTCGGCGAAGATGACCGCGGGCACACCCATGCCTTCCCGGGCTGGGACGCGCCAGGCGGTGTCCGTGATGCGCTCAAGGCGATTGATGTCCAACGCGGAACCTCCTCACGGGTTTCGTGCCAGCGCTGAAATTATTTCACAGATCTTCCAGAATGAAACCGGACGTTCTCGTAATTGCATCTTGGCGACCTCATCAAGTCTCCGGGTTCATGCCGTTACTCCGATCCGTGGCCGAAACCGTCGCAACCGCAGGCTGTTGGTCACCACGAAAAGGCTGGAGACGCTCATGGCAGCAGCTGCGAGCATCGGGTTCAGGAGCCATCCCGTCAACGGGTAGAACAACCCTGCGGCGAGCGGGATCAGGGCAACGTTGTAGGCGTAGGCCCAAAAGAAGTTCAGGCGGATAGTCTTCAGCGTTTGCCGAGCCAAGGCAATGGCATTGGCGGCAGCGGTCAGCTCTCCGGACATGAGGATCACCTCTCCTGCCTCCACCGCGATGTCTGTGCCTGTGCCGATAGCGATACCGACATCCGCCTGTGCCAGGGCCGGGGCGTCGTTGATGCCGTCGCCGACAAAGGCGACGCGCGCACCGGCTTCCTGTAACCGCTTGACCTCCTCTGCCTTGGCGTCCGGAAGCACCTCGGCCACGACTCGGTCGATGCCCACCGCTCGGGCGACGGCCTCCGCCGTTCGGCGATTATCTCCGGTCAGCATGATCGTTGTCAGGTCCAGGGCATGCATGGCCGCCAGTGCCGCCTTGCTGCTCTCCTTGGGCGGGTCCGCGACCGCGAGCAGGGCGACGAGCTTCCCGTCGACCGCAGCAAGCACGGGGGTCCCGTCTTGCGTGGCCAAGCGCTCGATTCGCTCCAACGCGGCAGAGATGTCTATCCCCAGCTTCTCCATGAAGCGAGCGGAGCCGGCTGCGACCAGGGTCCCGCCGACAAGGGCCTGAATGCCGTAGCCGGGGATGGCCTTCACCTCTTGCGCGTTAGGGATGTCCAGTCCTCGGTCCGTCGCAGCCTGTACGATGGCGCCCGCGATCGGGTGCTCGCTGTAGCGCTCCACCACCGCGACCATCGCCAGGGCTTGATCCTCGGCAACTCCAAAGACCTCGAGCTCGGTCAGTGCAGGCTTGCCCTGCGTAATCGTCCCTGTCTTGTCGAGCACCAGGGTATCCACGCGCGCCAGGACCTCCAGGGCGGGTCCACGCCGGAACAGGGTGCCCATGGCGGCGCCGCGCCCGGTTGCCACCATAACGGCCGTCGGCGTAGCAAGGCCCATCGCACAGGGGCAAGCGATCAACAGGACGCTCACGGCGGCGACGAAGGCGAAGCTGAGCGCCGGATCCGGCCCGAACAGGAGCCAGCCCGCGAATGTGATCGAGGCCACGACCATGACAACGGGAACGAACACGGCGGCGATGCGGTCGGCCAGCTGCTGAATCGGCGGCTTTCCGGCCTGCGCCTCCTCGACCATGCGAATGATCTGGGCCAGCACGGTGTCGGCTCCCACACGGCTTGCCCGATAGCGGAAGGCCCCTGTCTGGTTGACCGTGCCCCCGACGACCTCGTCGCCGGCACGCTTGCCGACGGGGATTGGCTCGCCGCTGATCATGGACTCGTCCACGTAGCTGGAGCCGTCCACCAGGATGCCGTCCACCGGAATGCGCTCGCCGGGACGGACCAGGACGATGTCTCCCGGCACCACGGCCTCCACCGGGATTTCAACCTCTCCGTCGTCCCGAACGATCCTTGCTTCCTTCGGCTGCAGGCGCACCAGGTGGCGGATGGCCTCGGAGGTGCGTCCCTTGGCGAGGGACTCCAGGTAACGACCGAGCAGGATCAGGGTCACGATGACCGCCGCGGCCTCGAAGTAGAGGTTGTCCGTCCCCTTCGGAAACAGTCCCGGCAGGACGAGTACGAGCAGGGAGTAGAGATAGGCCGCCCCGCTTCCGATCATGACCAGGCTGTTCATTCCGGGCGCAAGATGGCGAAGCTCCGCCCAGCCCTGGGCCAGGAATCGCCGCCCCGCCCACAGCAGCACCGGGGTGGCGAGCAGGAGCTCCAGCCAGTGCCAGACGGGCATCGGTAACAGGCTGTGCATCAGGGTTCCGGCGCCGGGGAGAAACATGGGCGTCATGCTGATCAAGACCAGCGGCGCAGTCAGGACTGCGGCGAACATGAGGTCCCGTTTCAGCAGTGCGAGCGCTCTTTCCTGGCGCTCCTTTCCTGCATCGGGCGCCTCCTCTCCTACCTCGGCCTCATACCCGGCTTCGCCGATAGCTTGAGCGATGCGCTCTCGGCTGAGCGTATCCGGGAGATACTCCACCCTGGCGGACTCGGTGCTCAGGTTGACCGTCGCTTTGATCACGCCGGGAAGGGCCTCGATGGCCCGCTCCACCCTCGCCACGCAGGAGGCGCAGGTCATTCCACCGACGCCGATGCGCAGCTCCCGAGTCATTTGGGTCCACCCCCCGGTTCCCGATCCCGGCGCCTGAGCCGGCGCGCTACGTTGCTCATGCCTTCAAGCTGGCCTGGTAGCCCGCTTGCTTGACCGCCGCAATCAGCTCCTCGGTCGACGCATTACCCTCGACCAGGGCACTTCCGGGATCGAGCGCCACCTCCGGTGTTCCTTCGACGCCGTTCACCGCGGCCAAGGCCTCGGTGACGGCCTTCACGCAATGCATGCAGGTCATGCCAACGATGTTTAATCTAGTCATGTTCGTCTCCGTTTTGGTGCCACCCCTCGGCTCAACTCTCGAAACTCACGCCGACAGGCTCTATGAACGGGTCGGCGGTTTGTTGCAGCATGCCGACGGCCGTGTTTTCGCGTTCTCCCTGCCGGTGAGGTCCAGGCTCTGGGACCAACCAGACCTGAATCTGGCCCAGCGGCCCGCCGCGGGAGGGAATCCGGCCGCTTTCAGCGCGCGTTCCAGCACTTGGTAGTCGGTCTTGGTAACCAGACAGCGCACAAGGATTGTGCGCTTAGTCCCGTTGGCCGACACCCGCAGGACGCCATCGATATCGCTCAATGTCCGCTCCACATTCGTTGCGTCGGCGGGATTCGTCAGGGCGACGGGCAAGCGGATCTTGCGTTCAACCTCCCGGGCACTTCGGGGTTCCGTCTTGTCGCTTCGGATCATGATGTCGCCTCGTCAGATGTCCGCAAATTTTCTGGATTGACCGCCGTGAGGCTCACATCGACCTTGATGCCATCCTCGCAAACCGGCCGCGCGGTCTTTGATGCCGGCCCCGGCAGCGGTTGTTTGCGATGCGCTCGCGCATCGAGGCACGCAGGTCCGGACAGGGAGAGCTGCCGCTGTCGGCACGCGGCATTATCTGCCTGATCTCGTTAAGGGTGAAGGCGAGGTGCTTGGCGGCGCGGATAAAGCCGAGTCTGGCCACCTCGGACTTGTCAAACAGGCGGTAGCCATTGTCGTGCCGGCGACTGGGGCGGATCAGACCGATTCGGGCGTCGAAGCGCACGACGTGCGGGGCAATGCCGCCTTGCCGAGCCAGTTGGTTCACCGTCAGCATCGATCCGATCCTCGTCGGTTACGGTCTCTCTACTCGGTCTTATTGAGCTCGACGAGCTCGCGCAGCAGCGCCTCGATATTGGCCATGTGACCCTCCATCTTGGCCATGCCCCCCGGTCGCCCTGGCATCATGCCGCCGGGAACGCCGGGCATTGGGGTGACGGCTGTGCCGGACCGGCTGGTGCCCTGAGTTGTATCGCCACCGCAACCGACCAAGACCGTCATAGCGGATATGAACAGCAAGGCGAGAAACAATCGCCCCACCCTTGGCAGGGGCTCATTCCAATCAGGTCTGCATTGCCTCGACGTACGAAATCCCTCCAGAGTTGATTCGGAGGCAGAGTAGATCATTTGACGGTGATCCTGATCTTCTCGGAGATCAGCGGTGGGGCGTGGGGCTCGTGCTCCTCGTCCCCGAGCAAGAGCTGGAGGCTGTGCTCGCCCGACGGCAACTCCAGCAACACCTCCGTCTCACCCCCGTCGAGATGGACGTGGTTCGCGTCTTCGGGAATGGGCTCGTCCATGTCCGGCAACAGCTCCAGGTCGATGAGGACATGGTGATGGCCCGCCGTGTGGCGGCGCTTGCCCTTGGTCCCCGCGGGCGTGATGCCGAACCCCTCGATGCCCATCTTGACCAGGACCGGGCTGGTGACGACCGCACCATCCGTTGGCTCGATGATGAAGACCCTGGCGTCGCTGGGCGGCGAATGGGCCTGGGCGAGTTGCACGCCGATTGCGAGCAAAAGCGCGCTCATGCCGGTTACCAGCTTCTTTGTCATGGTCTTTCTCCGTGTTTCGTCTCAAAACCAAGACCGCGGGCCGATCCCGAACGACAGATCAGGTGTCGGCTCGCTTGCCCCGTCCGCGTGATTGTCAATGCTCTGCGAACACCGCTGTGCTCCCGTCATTGCCCAGCAGCAGCACCTGATAGTGATCCGGCTGCGGCGCCTCCATGCCCGGCGAGCCCTTGGGCATGCCTGGTACGGTCAAGCCTCTTGCGTCCGGACGCTCGGCGAGCAGGCGCTTGATGTCGTCGGCCGGTACATGCCCCTCGATCACGTAACCGTCGACCTTGGCGGTATGGCAGGAAGCCTGCTCCGGCTTGATGCCCGACATGGACTTGATCATGCGCAGGTCCTTGAGGTCGGTGGTCTCCACCTCGAACCCGTTCTCCTGCAGATGCGACACCCATTTGGTGCAGCAGCCGCAGGTGGGGCTCTTGTAGACCATGATCTTCGGGTCGTCTTCGGCCAGGGCACTCGTGCTCAGCAAGGCGATGCCAAGGAGAAGCCCCAGGGAAAATGCTTTCATTGTGTTCATGCGTTTGTTTCCTTGTAGTGGATCGTAGTCGTCAGGATTGTTGTTTCTTCAGGCCGAGGGCGCTGATAAGCCGGTCGGCGGGCAGGTAGCCGGGCTGGAGCTGCCCGTCCGGCATCACGATGGCCGGGGTGCCGTTGACGCCGAGCTTGATGCCGAGCTCGTAGCCGGCCTTGACCGCGTCGGCTTCCTTGCAGTCGCCGCTGCCCAGGTCACCGCTGGAGACGCCCTTGGCGATATCCATGGCCTTGCGCCGATCGGCGCTGCACCAGACCTTGCGCATGGTCTGGTATGCGGCACCGGTCGGCCCGCTGCGAGGGAAGGGGATATAGGTCACCGTGACCCCGGCCTTCTGGAGCGTCGGGACTTCTCGGTGCAGCTTTCGGCAGTAGCCGCAGGAGGTGTCCGTGAAGACCGTCAGGCGCGCCCGCTCCTGCCCCTGTGCCGGGTACACCACACGGTCCGTATCCGGAAAATCGGCGAGAGTAGCCTGCCTGTCCCGCGCTTTGCCCTCCTCGGTGAGATTGGCGCCCGACTCCAGGTCCACCAGGCTGCCGACGAAGGCGTGGCGTCCGTCTTCGGTCAGGTAGACGTAATCGCCGCCCACCTTGACAACGACGATCCCATCCACCGGCGTGAGTGCAGTCTCGCCGATCTCTCAGTCGCGGAAATCGCTTGCGCAGATGTCCAGTCGCGGTTTCCGAGGTCGCAGTCCCACTCGTGCGAGCCAGCGTGCCGCTGTCTCCATTGGGTCCTACTTGGACATGCGCGGAAATACGCCCGTCCTCTGCGAAGGTGGGGACCGCGCCAAGCAGGATCACGCCCAGCCCGATCGCCCGTCTCACCGGTAGCAGGAATCTGCTCATTTGCTTGTCGTACATCGTCATCCTCCAGATATGTCGTCACCGAGCGTCCTCACCCGAATCAGGGAGACGCGTCTTCCCGCCTCGGCCGAATAGCGCGATCAGCGGATCAACAGCGCAACAAAAGGTTTGGCTTGAAGTAAGCCGGCAAACCGATGAGCTACGCCGCCCTCAGCTCAAGCCGAGGATGATAGGGGGTGGCGTTGCAGGTGTGGAGAGATGAGACGCATATCCACCATGTACGGCCGCGGCGTCGTTCGACGGCAGCCGGACATGGGCGGGAATCCCGGCAGAGGGCAGGAAGGAAGGCGTCGAGCACTGAGTCGCAGAACACCGCTGATCGCTGCAAGAAGACGGAATCCGGCTGCCGTCCGGATCCGCATCGCAGCAACCATGAGTCTCTGCCGCAATGCTTCCCGTCGTCGTGTAACAGCCGTCGCTGTTCGGATATCCGGCGAGCAGAGGCCACGGTCCCAACGCGATCAGCAGGACCAGCAGCACACTCACCAGCGACGAGGTGGATCGACGGAGAGTCACAGGATCGATTTCCGATATATTTCATTCCAGTCGGAGTTAGGACAAGTGGAGCGCTATCGAGGTTCCGGTG
>CAWDLA010000042.1:0-74356 GCA_963802975.1 uncultured Gammaproteobacteria bacterium | reverse complement strand
GCTGCTTGCGCTGATCGCCGGCGCCGCCGGCGCCATGCATCCGCTTGAGCCCGCCGACACCTCGAGCCCGCGGGCGACGATCGAGAGCTTTCTCGCCCTCACCGAAGAGGTTGGCCGCCGCTACCTGGAGTACCAGGAATCGCCGAGTCCGGCCAAGCAGGACATGCTCTTTGCGATGCGGGACAGCTATAGCGAGGTCTTGGACCTGAGCCAGGTCCCGCCGGCGGCCCGCGGAGAGGTTGCCGTCGAGACCTTCCTGCTGCTCTGGGAGATCATCGCCCGCCTGGAGCTACCGGACCTGGAGGAGATCCCGGACGTGCCCGCCGAGACCGAAGAGGAGGGCGGTGAACAGACCGAGGAACTAACCCACTGGCAAATCCCCGGCACGGCGATCACCATCGCCCGGGTCGCGGAGGGGCCTCGCGCCGGAGCCTTCCTCTTTAGCCCGGACACCGTCGAGCGGGCGCGGCGTTTTTACAGAAAGGTGCGCGAGTTGCCGTACCAGCGTCCGATGTCGGTAGAAGGCCCGCTAACAACAGGGCAGTTCCTGACCGGATGGATGATTCCGTCGGCCTGGGTCGAGGCGCTTCCGGACTGGGCCAACATCACCATCGTCGACCAGCTGCTCTGGAAGTGGTTCGCATTGCTGCTGTTGTTCGGGATCGCGCTGGGGGGCGTGGCCGCGCTCCTCCGCTGGTCCCGGCGCGGGCCCTGGAACGGCTCCCTGAGGTCCTACCTGCGCCGCCTCAGCGCGCCCTTGCTGATCCTGGGCCTTGCGCCGCTTGTACAGTATTTTGCCACCATTCAAATCAACGTGACGGGCGCCGCGGCCGAGGTCCCCGATTACCTCATCGAGATCGCCATCGTTGTCGCCATCGTCTGGGTCGTATGGCTGACGGCGAGTTGGATCGCCGAGACCATCATCTCTTCGCCGCGGATCCACAGCGGGAGTCTGGACGCCCACCTGGTTCGTCTGGCGGCGCGCACCGTCGGTATCCTGGCCACGATCGTGCTTTTCGTCCGCGTCGCGAACGACGTCGGGGTGCCCGTCTACGGTATCGTTGCCGGTGCCGGGGTCAGCGGCCTTGCCATCGCACTGGCGGCCAAGACCACACTCGAAAATTTCATGGGGACCCTCAACCTCTATGCGGACCGTCCGATCCGGATCGGTGACCTGTGCCGCTACGGGGAGGACCCTTCATCGGACTGGCAGCGCATCGGAACCGTCGAGGAGATCGGCCTGCGGTCGACCCGCATTCGGGGTCTGGATCGAACCGTAACGACCATTCCGAACGCGGATTTCTCCAACATGCACATCGTGAACCTGACCAAGCGCGACTGCATGTTGCTGAACACCAGGATCGGCCTGCGCTACGAGACATCCAGGGATCAGTTGCGCTTCCTATTGGCCGGGCTCAGGGAGCTGCTGCACGCGCACCCCAGGACGATCCATACCGCCGACGACCCGATACGCGTGCGCTTCGACGGGTACGGCGATTACTCCCTGAACGTCTGGATCCGCGTCTACATCCGGACATCGAGCTTCAATGAATTCCTGGCCATCAAGGAAGACATCATGCTGCGTGTCATGGAGGTCGTGGAGAATGCCGGTACCGGCTTGGCCTTTCCGGCGCGGACCCTGTATCACACGCGCGACGGCGGGCTCGATGACGAACGTCGCCAGGACGCCGAGAAGAAAGTGCGCGAATGGGCCTCGGCCCAGACCCTGCCGTTTCCTGATCTCGCCGAAGACGATCGGAAGCGGATCACGGACACGCTGGATTATCCACCGGAGGGTTCGCCGGGGGCGGACCGGGGTTAGCCGGCGTACCAAGGCCCCTGGACTGGCTTGAAGGTCATTCGCAAGCCGCGATCTTCGAATGCGATGCGATGCGCAAACCAGGATGGAATTGCCCAGCGATTCAACAACGGGGGCTCCTGGTCGCCCGTTACGACCGGATTAGGAGAAATCGGATGCAACTCATACCAAGCGAGTTCGTCATTGGCGGCGTCTACTTCCCGCCCATGCTGATCGCAGCACTATTGGGCGCGACGGCGGCCTGGCTCACCGTCATGCTGCTCAACCGTTACAGGCTGTCTCGAATTCTTCGCGTACCCGCCGCTGGTGTTTCTCGCCCTGGCGGTGATCTACACCATTGCCCTTGGAACCTTCGTCATACCGGCCTGAATATCATGCATGGAACTCTGAAAATCCTCTCGACCGCAATCATCGTCCTGGCCGCCGCGGGGGCCATCGCCTTCAAGTACTGGGACTACATCGCCAACCCCTGGACCCGGGACGGGCAGGTGCGTGCCAACGTGATTCAGGTCGCGCCCCGGGTCTCCGGTCCCATCGTCAAGCTGCCCATCAAGGACAACCAGTTCGTGAAAGCCGGGGAACTGCTGTTTGAGATCGACCCGCGCACCTACAAGGCAGCGCTGGACCAGGCCAGCGCCAACCTCGACCAGACCCGCGACCACATCAAGGACCTGGAACAGCAGGTCAAGGCCGCGCAGGCGGCCCTCGACCAGAGTGGCTCGCAGATCAAGCAGGCGCAGTCCGCGGTCAAGAGCGCCGAGGCCCAATCCGTAAAGGCCATCGCCGATTTCGAGCGTGCCACCAAGCTGGTGGCCAAAGGCGACGTCTCCAAGCGCACGTTCGACGAAGCCAATGCCTCCAACGACGTCGCCCAGGCCGATTTGGCCAAGGCCCAGTCGCAGCTGATCCAGGCCAAGTCCGCGCAGCTCCAGTCCGAGGCCGAGCTCGCCAGCGCCAAGGCGGATCTCGGCAAGCCGGGGGAGGAGAACGCACAACTGCGCGGCGCCAAGGCCGAGCTGGAGACAGCGCAGCTGAACCTGGAGTTCACCCAGGTCAAGGCCTCCGTGGACGGCTACGTGACCAACCTCAACCTGCGCCTGGGCAGCCAGGCGGTGGCCAACCAGCCGGCGCTCGCCCTGGTGGACGTGAACAGCTACTGGGTCCACGGCTACTTCCGCGAGACCCTTGTGGGTGGGATCAAACCCGGGAACCGGGTCGTAATCACCCTGATGAGCTTTCCCGACAAGCCGTTGACGGGCGTCGTGGACAGCCTCGGCTGGGGTATCGCCCAGGATGACGGCAGCACCGGACAGGATCTGCTACCCAGCATCAGCCCCACCTTCGAGTGGATCCGCCTGGCCCAGCGGGTGCCGGTGCGCGTGCACTTGGAGAAGGTGCCCGAAGGGGTGGAGTTGCGTGTGGGGACTACTGCTTCCGTGCTGGTGATGACCGGGACCAGCGGCGGCGATGGGTCGACCACGGCGCCTCCGGCACCGGCCATGCTCCAGTGATGGCGTCTCTGACCCGGACTCCGGTGGGGTTAATGGCAACGCCCCGCATCCACCCCCGGCGATCGGCGAGAAAAGGGGACTGACAAGGACCTGCGGAAGCCGAGAGTACGGGAGCAGCAGATAGTCGGCATTATAGAAGGGACCTGCCGTTCGATGTTGCGCGGTACAGGCCCCGCAGATGTCCAAGACAACCCGCCCCTTTACCCGCGCTGCTGTATCCGCTGGGACCGAGTGGATGTATCCCGATTGTTGGCTGTTCGTTGTTCGCCGGAAAACTTGCGCGAGACTTTAACGACGCTTGCCGGGTTTCCCGAGCTGCGCGCAACCTTCGGCCTTTCGCCGGTACCTCAGCCCGTGATGCCCTCGAAGATTTCCAGATACTTCTGCGCAGGCGCGATCCACGAGTGATCGGCATGCATCCCGTTCAGGCGCAGCTGGCGGAAATACGCCGGGTGCTCATACCAGAGCCAGATAGCCCGCAGCAAGGCGGATTCCAACCCCTCGGGCGTGAGATCGTCGAACAAGTAGCCGTTGCGCTCCTCGAAGGCCCTGTCTGAGTAGTTTGCGTCGAACACGGTGTCCGCCAAGCCGCCGACTCTGCGCACCACCGGCACCACGGCATACTTCATCGCGATCAGCTGGGTCAGCCCGCAGGGCTCGTAGACGCTCGGGACGAGGATGATGTCCGCACCAGCATAGATCTGATGGGCAAGCTCCTCGTCGTATCCCAGCTCCAGTTGACAATCGGGGCTGTCGTCGGTCGCACGCTTGACCTCGCGGAACATGTCGTCGACCCAGGGCTCCAGTGCGCTGCCCAGCAGGACCACTTGGCAGCTGCGTTCCAGGGCGTAGTAGATGCCGTGGCGGATCAGCTCCACCCCCTTTTGGCGGTCGAGCCGACTGACGATGGACACCACCGGCTTCGTGGCCTCAACCAAACCCAAGCGCCGCCGCAGGGCCTGCTTACAGCGGGCCTTACCGGGCAGGGTCATAGGATCGTAAGGCTGGGCGATATGGGGATCTGTCTGCGGGCTCCAGGCGCTCGGGTCGATGCCGTTAATGATCCCACTGAACTTGTGATCGCAGGCATTCAGCGTGTCCTGCAGACCCATGCCCTGATCCGTGTACCGGATCTCCTGTGCATAACCCGGAGACACAGTAGTGACGAAGTCGGCGTACACGATCCCTCCCTTGAGCAAGTTGACGGCCCGCGGATTGGCCCGATCGAGCAGCCGGTCCTCCCGCATCATCCGATCCCGGTCCAGGCCCGCCTGGTGCAGTACATACTCGCCGGTGACCCCTTGATAGGCCATGTTGTGCAGCGTGAGGCATACACGCGGGTGGGTAAGGCCCAGCGCTTCGTAGACCTCGGCCTGCAACACCGGCACCAGCGCGGTCTGCCAATCGTGGCAGTGAATGATGTCCGGCTGCTTTTCCCTCTTCAGGAGAAATTCCAACAGGGCGCGAGAGAAGAAGGTGAAGCGGTCTATATCGTCCGGCTCGCCGTAGATACGGCCGCGGCTGAAGAATCCCTGTTGTGAGTGGTCGTCGATGAAGTAGCACCGCAATCCGTCCACGTAGCCGCTATCGACGTCGCAGGGTAGCCGTTGGTCGTAGAAGGGCACCCGCAGATCCCGGCAGACCTTGTGCAGTCCCTCGATACGCTCCCAGTTCAGGCAATCGTACTTGGGGAGAATGACCTCGACCTCGTTGCCCCGTCGGGCAAGCTCCAGGGACAGGCCCTGGACGAAGTCCCCGAGGCCACCCGCCTTGGCGACCGGCGCGCACTCCGCGCCAACCATGGTGATGTACATGCGAATTCAGCCGAAGTGTCTCAGGTCGAGGTTCGGAAACAGGTTGTCCATGGACTCCAAAGCCGCGAGCTGCTCCTCTCGAATCCCGCCGCCCCGCAGCGCTTCGGTCAACAGGCGGAAGCGGGCAAGCTGATCGCGGAGCCGCGTCTCGCAATACCCGGAGCCGTTTCCCCGCCCCATTTGAAAGGTCCAGTCCGAGCTTTGCGCCAACAACAGGGAACGGGCCGCCTGCCGCAACAGGCGCGAAGCCCGGGTCCCGGCGGCATTCCGCTTATGCAGATGCACGAGATCCGCCAGCTCCCCAGCCGCCTGATGCAGATGTAGGTAAACCCAGCCTGTGTCCGGCCGAAGCCAGGCGCCATTATACCCTTGCTCGCCCCAACTTGATGCCGCGGGGCGTACCTCGCCCGCCGTGCCCTGGTGAGCCAGGTGCTCGCCCGGGGTCACGACCTGAATGTCCGGTGCGCTGTCCAGGCGGCGGATCACGCTGTCGAGAAAGGCCGGACCCTCGAACCACCAGTGACCGAAAAGCTCCGCGTCGTACGGGGCGACGGCTATGAGCGGGCGGGTGTCGAAGGACAGAGAACGGAAAAGCCGGCGGCGTCGATCGACGAATCGTTGCGCATCCAGCTCCGCCTGCGCGAGAGCGGCGGCGGGATCATAGAGGGCCTTGGGTCCTCGCCCACCGGTAACGCGATGGTACTTGAGTCCAGTTGGTGCCGCGGCGACGCCCGGCGGAAGAAAGTCCGCCAAGTAGTCCAAGCTGCCGTCGTACCCCGGGTCCCAATGGAATTCACGGTACAGGGGGTGGCCGGGATAGCCGGTATTCGGACACCAGATCTCCCGTGCCGAGTGCGGATCACGGGCAAAGACCGCGACCGGCCCGCTCGCCGAAACCGGTGCGTAGGGACCGCAACGAGGCTGCGGCGATGCCTGCTCCACTCCATGGGCATCGAGCACGCACCAGAGAAAGCCCGCATCCGCCACCTCCTGCTCCAGGCCGGGGTAATAGCCGCACTCGGGCAACCAGAGGCCCTCCGGCACGCGGCCGAAGGTTTCTCGGAATTGATCCCGGGCAACCCGCAGCTGGGCACGAACAGCCGCGGGGCGGCTGCGCAGCAGGGGCAGATAGCCGTGGGTGGCCGCTGTCGTCATCAGCTCGACCGTTCCACTGGCGGCAAGCTCGGCCCAGGCTTTGATGAGATCGCCGTTGATCTCGTCCAGGTAGAAGGCCCGCAAGCGCTCCAGGCGCCTGAGATAAAACCTGGTCAGATCCCGCCGGCCCGGATCGGTCCGCCGATCGGAGATCAAGCGCTCACCCAGCCGTTCTAAGCGGGAGAGATAATCCAGGTAGCGCGCGGCCAGCAGCGGATCTGCGAGCATCGACAGTAAGGTCGGGGATAGGGAAACCGTGACCCGAAACCCGGAGCCGCGCCCCGCCGCATCCCTGAGCACGCCGAGCAGCGGGAGGTACGAGTCGGTGATGGCCTCGAAAAGCCAGTGCTCTTCCAGGTGCCGCGGGTTCTCCGGGTGACGTACAAACGGCAGATGCGCATGCAGGAGCAGCGCCAGATGTCCCGGGCTCGTCACCCCTGCTCGGAATCGCCAGGCTTCGTCGCTCCATGCCCGCCGAGGGCAAGAGACAAGACCAAGGGGTCCGAGACGGGACGGCGGATGGAGAAACGCCCGTCTTCTCCAACCCTTATGGTGAGTCCAAAGAGCTCGACCCAGGTCTCCGGTGCTGCGCGCCCCTCGACGAGCAGCTCCGCCTGCACGTCGATCCCGGGCTGCTCGTGCACGGGGCCGCGCAGGGCTGCGCTTGAGAGGGCGGCCCGCGGATCATAGCGGGACATGGAGCCATCGTCCGCAGATTGCAGCAACTGTGGACTCGACGGAAGTACGGGCGGCGGCATGTCCGGCAGCTCGTATGCAGCAAGGGTACCCTGCCCCCGCACTTGGCCATGCTCCACCAGCCCTGCCGCGCGAAACCGCGCTGAGGTCGAAAGGACCAGATGCCGCGGGTCATCGGCAGCCCGGGGATTGGGAAACACGGGATAAAGGGGCTCGCCCTTAGACGCCAACGCCGCTTCCACCCGGAGCTCCTCCTGCTCGTGCGGTGCCGCGGACATCCCGGGACCTGGTGACTGTGCCTGCGCCCCTTCGAAAGCCGGACCGAGAACCGCCGGTTGGAATCTTTCTCCGGCCAACCGAACCCGGTTCGAGCGCACCAGCATCAGCCAGCCGCCGTCACCGGACTCCAGACCCAGCTCGCACAAGTACTGAGCACCGGTCTGCTCCGGCGCGAAGCGCTGTTGGCCCTGCAGCGTAGACGCGCTTGCCAGGGTCACGGCCCGATCCACTACCTCGTCCCTCCCATCCGCTTCCAATCGGCACAACCGCAGGACCTGCCGCAAACCCGCTGGCTCGCCGGGAAAGTAGCGCAGCGCGTGTGCGAAGTCTTCCGGCGTGACATACCACTGGACCTGCAGGCGCTCCGGATCGAGCTCGTAAAGCAGCAAGGCTGTCTGCTCCAGCACGGGTGGATACTGGCGGTTGATCTCCTCGGAGAGCGCTCGCAGCCGCGCGGAGTCCTGCTCGCACGCATCCGAAGCGGGGGCCGTGTCCGCATTCGCCTTCCCGCCCTGCTCGGTGGCGTCCTCGGGGCCGAAAACTGCTTCGAAATCCGATCTCCCGTCCGCGCTCACACCCCGCCCCCGGGCGAGCCCAAGTCACGTTCCGCTTCCGCCAGCTCCCGCTCCGCCGGGACCGTGCGCTCGTAGAGGTAAGGAATCCAGGCATCGCCCCAGAACAGGAAGCAGCTGGTCTGCGACTCCAGGATCAGGGCACGGGCGCGCGACAGGGCTCGCCTTCCCGTATCGCCGAGCTCGGCCCGGCGGCGCGCGATGTCCCAGTAACGGCGGCTGAGATCCTGAACGAGGCGGGCGCCCGTCTGCTGGCTCTGGGAGCCGGTCCACCGGCTGAAGACTCCCCCGGAGCTGGAGCCCACGTCCCAAGCGCCCGTCTGCACCAGGGCTTGAGAGGTTGGCGGATTGGCCTCGAGATAGCCGGACAGACCGACAGGGATTGCCGCAAGCTCGCCCGCCCGCATGCACTCCATCCAGGGCACAAAAAAGCGTCCGAAGAAGCCATGCTCTTCCCGTTCCTGCCGGAACCAGCCGGTGTTCTCGCCGTCGGACCAGGTGGTGATCAGGCGCGGGGCCGACGGTCGCGGCGAGCTTTGTGCACGGCGCCGGGACTCGGAAAGGAACCAATCCGGCTCCAACCCGTTCTCCTGTGCATTGGAGAGCGCCCGGTCCCTTGGCACGACCGTAATGCACACGCCGTCTTGGCAGGCGATATAGGGGCGGAAGGTATCGTTGAGACCATCGCGCGGACGGACATGGACGGCGTCCACCACAACATACTCGTACCCTGCCTGCACCAGTGCCGGAATCATCTCCATGGAAAAGGCCATTTCAGGGGGCCAAAAGCCACGCGGTGCACGCCCGAAGGTCTCCTCTACAACGGCTCGGCCAGCAGTCAGTTGATCTCCCCAATCCGCCATGGGGATGATCGGGAAAATGGGATGATAATAGCCCATGCCGACGAGCTCGACGTTTGACGCCTCGCGGTAACGGCCTAGCATCGCCGGGATGTCGACGATGTGCCGGTAGACGTCTACGATCTCGGGATCACGCAGCTGCTCCAGCAGCACGCCGGAGAATCCCACGTGCAGATGGCTAAGATCGCTGTAGCGAAGTGCGTAACGGACGGCGCGGTCGTAACAACGGATGATCTGCTCCGCATCCCGGGGATTGGTCTGCATCAACAGCTTGAGATTCCCCGGGGGCTGATGCATGTGCAGCCCCAACGCGTGGTATAGGTTGGTCCCGGTCATCGAGCGCACCCTTCTCGCCTCGTCCTCCCGCGGCAATAGCCCGTCATCCTAAACCCGGCCGCTGCAATCACCAAGGCGCGCAGGACACCGAGTCAACGTCCCTCGAGCACCACGAGGCTGTGGGCGGCTGCCTGATAGCGGTCTTCGGACCAAGGGCTCTGCTCCTGCGGCAAGGCTATCTCCTGCGGTGCCTCGCGGGCCGTGTCGAGCGCCAAATACCAGCTGCGGCTACCGGATTTCACCAAAGAAAACTCTTTGGGCTCGCTGCTCATGTTGATCAGGACCTGAAGATCCTCCTCTCCGTCATCCACGGCTGCCAAGGTAAACGCAAGGGAGCGCCCGTCCGGATCGTCCCACGGGGGCAGCTCCGCGTCCGGACCATGCCAGCTGATATCCGAAAGCTCCGAGCCCTTTCGCGGCTGACCGCTCAGGAAACGCCGCCGCTGCAGGCTCGGGTGGCGCTTGCGCAGGGCGATCAACTCCCGGACGAAACGCAGCATATCCGCGTTACGTTCGACCAACCCCCAATCGAACCAACCGATCTCATTGTCCTGACACCAGACGTTGTTGTTCCCGTCCTGGGTGCGCAGCACCTCGTCGCCGGCCAGAAGCATGGGGACACCTTGGCTGAGGAACAGGAGACCAAAGAAGTTTTTCGCCTGCCGCCGGCGCAGTGCCAGTACCTCCGGATCGTCCGTCTCACCCTCGACACCGCAATTCCAGCTCAGGTTGTTGTCGCAGCCGTCGCGGCTCTCCTCGCCGTTCGCCTCGTTGCGCTTCTGCTCGTAGCTCACCAGGTCCCACAGCGTGAAGCCGTCGTGACAGGTGATGAAGTTGACGCTGTTGATGGGAAGGCGAAGGTTCGCCTGATAGAGGTCGCTGCTGCCGGCGACTCGGCTTGCGACCTCCCCCATGATGCCTGGATCGCCGCGCACGAAGCGGCGCAGACTGTCGCGGTAACGCCCGTTCCACTCCATCCAGCGGTACCCGGGAAAGGCGCCCACCTGATACAGGCCGGCGGCATCCCAGGCCTCGGCGATAATCTTGGTGTGGGCGAGCACGTCGGACAGCTCGATCCCCCACAGCAGGGGCGGGTTGTGCATGGGCTGGCCGTCTCTCATCCCGCGCCAGGGCGCTGGCCAGGTCGAAGCGGAAGCCGTCCACGTGCATCTCACGCACCCAGTACTCCAGGCACTCGATGATGAAGCGGGCAACGATCGGGTGGTTGGCATTGACCGTATTGCCGCAGCCAGTGAAGTCTAGATAGTTACTCTTTATCATTATTATCAAGAAGATAAAAGGTTTCGTTACCAAACCCTTTGAAGTTCATCACCGGGCCGCCCCGACCTCCCTCGGCGGTGTGATTGAAGACCACGTCCAGGATGACGCCGATCCCGGCCCGGTGCAGGGCCTTGACCATGTCGCGGAACTCATCACGGTGCGTACAGCCCCCGGGAGACACGCAATAACCCGGGTGCGGCGCAAAGAAGCTGTGGGTGCTGTAGCCCCAGTAGTTGGTCAGCCCCTTGTTCCAGACCCCCTCGGGTACGTCCTGCACGTCGAAGGCCATCACCGGCATCAGCTCGACGTGGGTGATACCCAGGGACTGGAGATAGGGAATCTTCTCGATGACGCCGAGGAAGGTCCCCGGGCAGTCCACGCCGGAGGACGCATGGCGCGTGAACCCGCCTACATGCATCTCGTAGACGATCATCTGCTCCCCGGGCAGATGCAGCGGGGTGTCTCCTTCCCAATCGTAATCGCCGGCAAGCACCACCGCCCGCAGGGAGTCGTGCGGCACCGATCCCGTCATTCTGGCGCTTCCAACGATCCCAGCTCTCGGTGTTGACGGCACGTGCCCAGGGGTCGACGAGCTCCACCTGCGAATCGTAACGCCAACCGTTACCTGATGGGTCGTAGGGACCGTCCATGCGCCAGGAATAGCAGGTACCGGGCGGTAGATCCACCACCAGCAGGTGCCAGGAGAAGAAGGTGTGATTGACCTCCGGGTCGAGACGGATGATCTGGTAGGGCTCCGGGCTCAGGTCGTCCTCGTACAGCAGCAGCTCGGCACCCGTAGCATGGCGGCTGTAGATGGAGAAGTTGACGCCATGGTCCTCCACCGTTGCTCCGGCGGGGTGGCGTCTTCCGGGTAGGACCTTGTAGGGACCGGAGGATTGACTCATTGCTGACCTCGGGCAGGGAATGATCCGGCCGCCCCAAAGCACCCTGCTCGGCGTGCGGGTGTGCAGAGGGCATAGTTCCGAAGGCGGCGTCAGCCGGTGAACCTACCCTCGCGCAGCATCTGAGCGTCCATGATCTCGAGCTCCCGCGCACCGGAGATGACGATCTCCGGATCCGGAACATAGTCCAGCTCAAAGTTCTTGCGCTCGTACGGGACCGAGTTGAGGATCACTTTCATGGCGTTGAGGCGCGCCCGGTATTTGTTGTTGGACCGGATCACGGTCCAGGGCGCCTGCGCCGTATGACTGCGCCTGAGCATCTCGTGCTTCTGGTGGGTGAACTCATCCCATCGGTCCTGGGCCTGCACGTCGATCTCAGAGAGCTTCCACTGCCGCAGGGCATCGGTCTTGCGGCGCTCGAACCGCCGCTCCTGCTCGTCCTTGGTCACACTGAAGTAGAGCTTCACCAGTATGGTCCCTTGGCGCACCAGGTCCTTCTCGAAACCGACCACGCCATGCATGAAGTTCTCGTACTGCTCGGGGGTGCAGAATCCGAAGATCGGCTCGACGATGGCCCGGTTGTACCAGCTGCGGTCGAACAGGACCATCTCGCCGCCGCGGGGGAACTGTGCGATGTACTTCTGAAAGAACCACTGGGTCTTCTGCTCCTCGGTGGGCTTGCCCATGGCGACGACCCGATAGTGCTTCTCGTTCATGTATCGGGTGACTCGGCGTATGGTGCCGCCCTTGCCCGCCGCGTCCCGACCCTCGAACAGGATGATCATGCGGGTGCGGGTCTCTTCCAGGTACTTCTGCAGGCAAATGAGCTCTGCCTGAAAAGGCTTGAGGGTCTTCTCCTGACGCCGCTTCGTCACCGCCTTGCGGTTCTCGTTCTTGGTCTTTGCCAAATCGTTCCGGAGCGTGCCGTACTCCTCGAGCAGATGAGCAACACTCATCTGCTCGCCACGAAAGGTCACGAGCTCTGAATTCTGTGCGGCGTCCGTCATTTTCTCCCCCCGGTGGCTGCAGTCTGCGAACAACGCCTGAGTATATCACGTGACGCCAGAAGGCCGGCTCGCCACAGAGCCGTGATGCCCTTGCCTCCGGTTCGAATCAAGACCTTACAGGGCTGCGCCGCTGAATACCCATGAGCTTGTAGACCAGCTGCGCAGCGGCGAAGTCGCAGCAATGCATGCCGGGTATGGGCGCAAGTTCCATCAAATCGAAGCCGATCAGGCGCCGTTGCCGGGCAATCGATTCGATCAGGCTCAGAGTCTGGTACCAGCCGGTACCGCCCGGGACCGGGGTGCCGGTGGCAGGAATAACGCTCGGGTCCAGACCATCTACGTCCAGGGTGAAAAAGACCCGCTCGGGAAAGTCCGCGGGAAGATCGACCCGATCGATACCTCCCGGGACCAGCGTCTGTGCGTCCAAAAAACCGACGCCATACTGCACGCGGGCTGCCGCCTCCTCCGCACACATGGCGCGCACGGCGAGCTGGAATAGAGGGACGCCGGTCTCGACGACGCGTCGCATCGCGCAGGCATGACTCAGGGAGTCACCCTGGTAGCTGTCGCGCAGGTCGGCATGGGCATCCAACTGCACGACGCCGAAGTCTTGGATTCCCGCCCGGTGCAGGCCCAGGATGACACCAACGGTGACCGTGTGCTCCCCGCCGAGCACCACAGGCACAGCGCCCGTGTCGTGAATTGCGGCCACCCCATCGGCGATCCGGTCCAGGACGGCCTCCGGAGCACCGGACGTGTCCAGGGGAGGATGGGTGTAGATCCCCCCTTCACCGGGGATCTCGCCTCGATCCCAAGCTTCGAGCTGCTGAGATGCGGCCAGAACGGCCGCCGGCCCCCGTGCCGCGCCGCCACTGTATGAGACGGTGCGCTCCCAGGGAACGGGCAGGACGTGGAAGTGCGCGTCTGCGGGCTCCGCCGGCGGAAGCTCGGAGCCGAGGAAGGGCGGGAAATCACGGGGTACAAAGCTCATTTTCGAAGACCTAGCGGTTCGCTGTTTGCTCCTTCCTGAGTGAACGGCGTTCTATCCGTTTGCGCACCGAGGCGAGCACTCAAGAGAGCCGGTCTCGGAAATCCGAATAGCGGGGCTCCCGGATGATGCGCAGCTCGTCGGTCTCCGAATTCCAAAGGCCGATCGAAGGCAACGGGATGCCGTTGAAGGTCGTCGTCTTGACCATGGTGTAGATCGCCATGTCCTCGAACAGCAGCCGGTCGCCGACGGCGAGTGGCCGATCAAAGGAGTAGTCGCCGATAACATCTCCTGATAGACAGGTCTTTCCGGCCAGCCGATAGGTGAGGGACCTCTCCCCCGCCGATCCCGCGCCGAGTAGATCGGGCCGGTAGGGCACCTCCAAAACGTCCGGCATATGGCAGGTGGCCGAGGTGTCCAGGATCGCCAGGTCCATGCCGTTGCTGGTCAGGTCCAGCACCTCGGTCACGAGCACACCCGCGTCCAGGGCGATGGCCTCCCCGGGCTCCAGGTAAACCTGCAGGCCGTACCTTTCGGTCAGATTGCGGATCAAAGAAATGAGCCCATCGACCTGGTAGCCCGGCCGGGTGATCTGGTGCCCTCCCCCCAGGTTCAGCCACTGCATGCCGTCAAGCCAGTATCCGAAGCGCTCCTCGACCGCCGCAAGGGTGCGCACAAGAGGCGGCAGATCCTGCTCGCACAGGGTGTGAAAGTGCAGTCCGCTGATGCCGTCCAGGGATTCGCCGTCGAGCCGGCCCGCAGTAACACCCAGGCGCGAGCAGGGTACGCAGGGATCGTAAAGCTGGTTCCACCCCTCGGAGTGCTCCGGGTTGATGCGCAGCCCGAGGCGTAGATCCGGGCGGCCTGCCTGCGCGTTCCGAACCAGCGGCCGAAAACGCTGCCACTGGCCGAGGGAGTTGAAGACCACATGGTCCGAGATCTCGAGCATCTGGCGCAGCTCCGCCTCGCGAAAAGGCGGCGGAGAAGGTATGGACCTCGCCGCCGAATCCTCGCGGCCGAGGCGCGCCTCGAGCAGACCGCTGGCGCAGGTCCCGCCAGGTAGCGCGAGATCAGCGGCGCCAGGGCGAACATGGCGAAGGCCTTGAGCGCGAGCAGGACCCGGGCGCCGCTCTCGCGCTGCACGCGATCGAGGATGCGCAGGTTCTCTTCCACCGCCGCCTCGTCCACCACGAAGCAGGGGCTGGGAACACGGGACGGATCGCAGGCGCGGAAGCGCTCGCGATGGCGGCCGCCTGAGCCGTGCGTGGCCGCAGCGCTCAATCGAGGGACTCGATCAGGGTGCGGACATTCCAGGGCAGTCCGTACCTGCTCAGGTCCTCCATGAATGGATCCGGGATCGAGCTGCTCCATGTTGAAGACGCCCTCTCCCCGCCATTGCCCCGTGAGCATCATCTTGGCACCGATCATCGCCGGCACGCCGGTGGTGTAGGAGACGGCCTGGGAGCGGACCTCTGCGATAGCAGGCCTCGTGATCGCAGATGTTGTAGACATAGACCACCTTCTCCTTGCCGTCCTTGACGCCGCGGGCGACGCAGCCGATGCAGGTCCTGCCCTTGGTGACGCGGCCCGAGGCTCGCGGGATCCGGCAGCAGGGCCTTGAGAAACTGGAGCGGTATGATCTCCCGGCCCTCGTACTCCACCGGATCGATGCGGGTCATGCCGACATTGTCCAGCACCTCCAGGTGCTTGAGATAGCTGTCGGAAAAGCTCATCCAGAAATGCGCTCGTCGAATCTCCGGGAAGTGCTTGGTCAGGGACTCCAGCTCCTCGTGGTACATGAGATAGATCTTCCGTAGACCGATGCCCTCGGGAAAGTCGAATCGCGCGATGGACGCTCAGCGGCTCGGTCGCATGCCAACCGCCATCCTCCCAGTAGCGGCCCTCGGCGGTCACCTCGCGGATGTTGATCTCCGGGTTGAAATTGGTGGCGAAGGCCTGCCCGTGGTCCCCGGCGTTGCAGTCGATGATGTCGAGCTCTGTGGATCTCGTCGAGCTGGTGCTTGCGGATATAGGCGGTGAAGACATTGGTCACGCCGGGGTCGAAGCCGCTGCCCAGCAGGGCCATGATGCCCTTCTTCCGGAAATCGTCCTGGTAGGCCCACTGCCAGCTGTACTCGAACTTGGCCTGGTCACGTGGCTCGTAGTTGGCGGTGTCGAGATAGTCCACGCCGGTGGCCAGGCAGGCATCCATGATGGGCAGATCCTGGTAGGGCAAGGCGACGTTGAGCACCAGGTCCGGCCGCGCGCGCCGAATCAGGGCCGTCATCTCCTCCACCTGATCCGCGTCTACCCGGGCCGTCTCGATGGGGCGCTCGATGGCGGCGGCAATGCGCTCGCACTTCTCCAGGGTCCGGCTCGCCAACAGGATCTCGGAGAAGACCTCGGGTACCCGGGCGCACTTGTGGGTGACCACCTGGCCGACGCCCCCCGCCCCGATGATCAGAACCTTGGCCATCATTCGCCACCCCCCTTGTAGGACGGCACCAAATTCGCGTCCAGGGCATACTGCTTGACCTCGTACGGAATCCCATCCGGTGGCGGCTCGTCGGTCACCTGCAATTGCCCACTCGGGTCCCGCCACTGGTAGACCGGCCTGCTGACCGCGACGTACTCTTTGAGGGGAGTCCCTTCGACCAACGGCTCGACCTTCTCGGGAAACAACCGAACGGCCGCCGCTCCCGCGGCGAGAAGGATGACCAACATCAGAATCAGCTTTTTCATATCAATACCTGCGTTCCCGATCGACCCAAATCCAAGCCGTGATCCAGCCCAACCCTGCGGCAAGGGCCGAAAGGGCAAAGGTCACCGCGGCGCCTGCGCTGCTCCAGAACATCCCGCTCAGCAGGCTGCCGACCGCCCCGCCCGCACCGAAGCTCAGGCTGCTGTAGAGGGCCTGTCCGCGGCCCTGGGTGCGTCCCCGGAAATAATGATGCACCAGATGGATGCCAGCCGCATGGAAGGTTCCGAAGGTGGCCGCGTGCAGGGTCTGGGCAAAGATCTGGATTGCGAGATCATCGACAAAACCACCGGTCAGCAGCCAGCGAAGAACCGCCAGTCCCAGGCTCACGAGCAGCACACGGCGGGCGCCGAAACGCTCCAACAGGCGATGCATGCGTAGAAAGACGATGACCTCCACCACCACGCCCCAGGCCCAGAGACCACCCACCGCGGCGCTGGAATAGCCCGCCTCGGTGAGATGAATGGAATAAAAGGCGTAGTAAGCACCGTGACTGCCCTGCATGAGAAAGCAGGTAGCCAAAAAGGCCGCGACCTCCGGTGTTCGCAGCAGCTTTCCCACGGACTCCGATTGCTGCTCCAGGTCGGGCTTCGCGGTATCGGGAATCACCAGGCTGCACAGCCAGATGCCGACGAAGAGCACCAGCACAGATCCCGGGACGATACCGGTTCCGGTGCGCTCGACGGCGGCACCGAGGACGAGTACCGCGATGATGAAACCGACCGATCCCCACAGGCGAATGCTTGCGTAGTGGCGTATCCGAGGGCCGAGATGATTAAAGGTAATCGCCTCCATCTGAGGCAGCGACGCGTTCCAGAAGAAGCTGAACAGGGTCATCACCAGGGCGAGGCCCCAGAAACCACTCGCCCAGAAGATGCCGCTGAAGATGAGCAGCGACAGGAGGGAAGCGAGACGCACGATGGGTAGGCGCGACCCCGTATGGTCTGCGATCCAGCCCCAGAGATTGGGGGCAACGACCTTGGTCGCCATGAGGATGGCCATCAGCTCGCCGATGGCGAGCGCCGAGAAGCCGCGGTCTCGCAGATACAGACCCCAAAAAGGAATCAAGGCCCCCAGGGCGGCGAAATAGAAGAAGTAAAAGCCCGAAAGGCGCCAATAGGGCATGAGCAAGCCGCTGGTTAACGGCGAGACGAGAAGATCGCCGCAACAATATCCGCGTCAATCCGCAAGGCTCCAAAAGAACCTCGCGCAAAGACGCCAAGACGCAAAGGTATATATTGGCGGCCTTCGCGTCTTGGCGCGAGCGCTTTTCTCTGAACCTTGATGCGATCCAAGGTAACGGTGATGGATGCGGTGAACCCTCGCTGGCCTTAGGCCTTGGAGGGTACTGCCGGTGTCTGCGGCTTCACATCCGCGTTCTGACCGCGGTGGCGCAGCAGGTGATCCATGATCACCATGGCCAGCATGGCCTCGGCGATGGGGGTGGCGCGAATACCGACGCAGGGGTCGTGACGTCCCTTGGTCACGATCTCGGTGGGCGCCCCCGTGCGATCGATGGTGCGCCCTGGCAGGCGCAGGCTGGAGGTGGGCTTGAGCGCGATGCGCGCGACGATGTCCTGGCCGCTGGAGATGCCGCCGAGCACGCCGCCGGCGTTGTTGCTCAGAAAACCTTCCGGCGTCATCTCGTCCCGGTGCTCCGTGCCCTTCTGGGCCACGCTGCGAAAGCCGGCACCGATCTCCACGCCCTTGACCGCATTGATGCTCATCAGCGCATGGGCGATGTCCGCGTCCAGGCGGTCGAAGATCGGCTCGCCGAGCCCCGGCGGTACGCCCTCGGCCACCACCGTCACCTCCGCGCCGACCGAGTCGCCCTCCTTGCGCAGGGCATCCATGTAGGCCTCCATCTCGGGCACCGCGGCGGCGTCGGGGCAGAAGAAGGGGTTCTGCTCCACCTGCTCCCCAGTCGAATCCAGCGGGACGGATCGGTCCGAGCTGCGACAGATAGCCGCGCACCCGGATGCCGTGGCGGTCGCGCAGGTACTTCTTGGCGACCCCGCCGGCGGCGACCCGGATGGCGGTCTCACGGGCCGAGGAGCGGCCGCCGCCCCGGTAGTCCCGCACGCCGTACTTCATCTCGTAGCTGTAGTCCGCATGGCCGGGCCGAAACTTGGCGGCGATCTCCGAATAGTCCTTGGAGCGCTGATCCTCGTTGTGGATGATGAGCCCGATGGGCGTACCGGTGGTCCGGCCCTCGAACACCCCGGAGAGGATCTGCACCCGGTCGGACTCGCGCCGCTGGGTGGTGTGGCGGGACTGTCCCGGCTTGCGGCGGTCCAGATCCGCCTGCAGGTCTGCCTCGCTCAGCTCCAGACCGGGCGGACAGCCGTCCACGATGCCGCCGATGGCCGGCCCGTGACTCTCGCCGAAGCGTGGTCACCACAAAGAGCTTACCGAAGCTGTTTCCGGACATGGTTGATGTCGGTCGCCGCCGGGCTCAGTTGGAAGAGGGCGAAAGCAGGTCCTTCGGGTTCAGCCAGGCGTTACCTTTCAGCAAGATGTCCCGGCTCAGGGTGCTGGTCGCCTGGTGCAGCTTCACGCCGTTGATGATGTAGTCGTAACGGGACGCCAAGTAATCGAACTCGGCCTGGAACAGACGCTGCTGGGCATTGAGCACATCCACCTGGGTACGGGTGCCCACCTCCAGGCCGGCCTGGGTGGACTCCAGCGCACTGCGGGAGGAAACGACGGCCGCCTGGCGCGCCTGCACGTCGCTGATGCTGGACAGGATGCCGCGGAAGGCGTCCTTCACCTCGTTCAGGACCTGGCGCCGCGTCTGGTCGAGGACGTCCTGGGCCGCGCGAAAGTCGTATCCCGCCTGACGCGTCCTGGAAGTCACCGCTCCGCCTTGGTAGAGCGGCAGGGTCATGTTCAAGGCCACGAACCCGGTATCCCGGTTGGTCGCGAAATCCGCTTCGCTCCTGGCCAGATCATACCCGGCCTCCAGGTCGAAGGTGGGGAAGTGCCCGGAGCGCTCGATCTCGATCCCCTTCTTTGCCGCCTGGGATGTCTCGGTCGCCGCGATCACGCCGTAGTTGCCCTTGACGGCCGCATCGGCCCAGATATCGATGTTATTCGGCTCGGGCGGAGACAGGGGCAACTTGTCCCCCAGTCGCGCGAGGGGCACGTTCACCGGGCCGATGATCCTGCGCAGGGCCTCCCACTGGTTGTTCAGCTCATTCTTGGCGGTGATCACATCGGCCCGCGAGCGGTCATAGGCGGCCTGGCTCTCGTTTACATCGGTGATGGCCACCAGCCCGACGTCGAATCGTTGCGTGGACTGCTCCAGCTGGCGCTCGTTCGCGCGCTCCAGCGCCTCTTGGACGCCCACCGCGTCCGCGGCTTCGAGCACAGCGAAGTAGGCCTCCGTTGTGCGAACCATCAGGTCGATTTGGCTATTGCGGTAATCGGCCTCGGCGGCGGCGATCGTGTCCCCCGTTTGATCGAGCTGTATCCAATCTGCGCGATTGTAGACCGACTGGGTGATGGAAGCCGTCAGCCCCCGCGAGTTGTAGCTGTCGTTCCTGCGTATTCGCCCCCCCACACCCGCACTCGCGGAACCGAAGCTGGTCGTTCTGTCGTTCTGGTACTGCGTGTCCGCGGTCACGCCGAAGTTGGGCAGCAGGAGCGCGCGGGCCTGCGGCTTGATCTCGCGCGTGGCGTTGAGGTTCTGCTCCGCTTCGGCGAGTAACCGGATCGCTCTGGACTGCCATGTCGTAAATCTGAATCAGGTCCTCGGCCGAACCGGGTACGGCGAGCCCGAGCCCGATGGCGGCAGAGACGGCGAGAATAACGGTGCGCATGTGCTTTCGCCCCAATGTATGAAGCGGCCGGGGGACGCCGGCCGAGAATCGTTCGCGCGATTATAGGCGACAGGATTCCCGGTGCTCAAACTTTTCGGCGCCGGACCTGAGAAAAATTGCGATCAATATTTCCAAGTCTGCCGAAAGGTTAGCGGACAAATTTCAACGCAACTTCAGCTTCCGGGCGCTGCATCCTGGCTCGGACGCGATGGCTGGTTTCGCCGAGCTACGTCCTTGCGACTTGCAGTGCCGCTTGCCGAGCCCAACGTTTTTGCAGAGCCGAATGACAAGCCAGTTGGTACATGAATTAACAAAAATCGCCTTGGCCGCCGCTCGATCCATGTCTACTTGTTAACCTGCGAATGTCAGCCGTTGGATCGCATCCAAGCCGTTAGCTCTCATGACAGCGTCCTCTCGATCGAAGCTCCCCTCCCTGCGCGAGCGCCCCTACGACTGGCGCGACCTGGCGGACATGATCCTGCGCCACCGCCGTGAGATCATTCTCGCCAATCTCATCGCCATTCTCGGCACCGTCGTCAGCGTGCCGGTGCCCTTGCTGATTCCCATGCTGGTAGACGAGGTGCTGCTCGACCAGCCCGGAGCGGCCGTGGGCTTGATGAACCGGATCTTTCCCGAAGGATGGCAGGGGCCGGTGCTCTACATCCTGGCGATCCTGGTCCTCACCCTTGTCCTGCGTCTGGCCTCGCTGGCGCTCGGGGTCTGGCAGATGCGCCAGTTCACGGCCATCTCCAAGGACGTCATCTACCGCATCCGCCGGGACCTGCTGCTGCGCCTGCAGCGGGTCTCCATGGCAGAGTACGAGACCCTGGGCAGCGCCAAGGTCGCCTCGCACCTGGTGACGGACCTGGACGCGGTGGACCAGTTCCTGGGCAGCGCCACCTCCAAGTTCCTGGTGGCGGTGCTGAGCATCCTGGGCACCGCGCTGGTGCTTCTGTGGATGCATTGGCAGCTGGCCCTGTTCATCCTGTTCCTGAACCCGTTGGTGATCTACGTCACCACCGTCTTCGGGCGCAAGGTCAAGGAGCTCAAGCGGCGGGAGAACGCCGCCTACGAGGCCTTTCAGGAGAGCCTGGCCGAGACCCTGGATGCCATCCAGCAGATCCGCGCCAGCAACCGGGAGCGCTTCTATATCAAGCGCACCATCGGCAGCGCGGAGCGGATCCGCGACTTCTCCTGCACCTACACCTGGAAGAGCGACGCCGGCAATCGGCTGTCCTTCCTGGTCTTCATGTTCGGATTCGACATCTTCCGTGCCCTGAGCATGCTCATGGTCCTGTTCTCGGACCTGAGCATCGGGCAGATGCTGGCGGTGTTCGCCTACCTCTGGTTCATGATGGGGCCGGTGCAGGAGGTGCTGGGCATCCAGTACGCCTACCACAGCGCGAGCGCCGCCCTGGGCCGCATCAACCGCCTGTTCGAAATCGGCCTGGAGCCCTCGTACCCGCGTCATCGGGACCCCTTCGCCGGTACGCGCACCGTCGCCGTCGCGCTGGAAAACGTCTGCTTCTCCTACGGCGACGGCCCCCTGGTGCTCGACGGCCTTTCCTTCCGCATCGCTCCCGGCGAGAAGGTCGCCTTCGTGGGCGCCAGCGGCGGGGGCAAGACCACCCTGGTCCAAATCCTGCTCGGTCTCTATCCGCCGGATTCGGGCAGAATCCTGTTCGACGGGGTACCGGTCGACGAGATCGGGATGGACCTGGTCAGGGACAACGTGGCCACGGTGCTCCAACACCCGGCGCTCTTCAACGATACGGTGCACATGAACCTGACCCTGGGCCGGGATTTCCCGGACCAGGAACTGTGGAACGCCCTGGAGGTGGCTCAGCTTCGAGACACTGTCCAGGGACTGGATAAGGGACTGGACACCCTGGTTGGCCGCGGCGGTATTCGGCTCTCCGGTGGCCAGCGCCAGCGCCTGGCCATCGCCCGCATGGTGCTCTCGGACCCGCGCGTCGTGATCTTGGACGAAGCCACCTCCGCCCTCGACACCGAGACCGAGGGGCGGTTGCACGAGGCGTTGAGCAGCTTCCTCACCGGCAGGACCACCATCGTCATCGCCCATCGGTTGAGCGCGGTGCGCCAGGCGGACAGGGTGCTGGTGTTCGAGGACGGACGGATCGCGGAGGAAGGGCGGCACGACGAGCTAATCACCGGCGACGGTCTCTACGCGGCGCTCTACGGGCGGCAGGCGCAGTAGTGCGTTGTCGGCATCGAGCTCATGTCGCGAGCCGCGGCCTTTCCTTCCATGGGCGGCGGGACCCCGGGTTCCCACCCGGGGGACGACTGCGTGGAAGTGGTGCAATCCTCGGGGAACGCAGGTCGAAGGAGCACTGAATGGGTAATCTGAGACAGTGCGGCTTCCGCCCCGCCTGGTGGATCCGCGGGGCGCACATGCAGACTCTATGGCCGAGCCTCGTTCGGCGCAGGGTGCTGCCGGAGCTGGTGCGGGAGCGCATAGAGCTGGCGGATGGTGACTTCATTGACTTGGCGAGGGCGCGCGCTGATGGCCCTCCCGTCCTCGTCATCCACGGCCTGGAAGGCAGCCTGGAGTCGCACTATGCGGCCGGGATCCTGTCGGCTCTGGCCGAAGCCGGCTTCCAGCCGGTGTTCATGCACCTGCGCGGCTGCAGCGACGAGCCCAACCGCCTGGCGCGCAGCTACCACTCGGGCGCCACGGGCGACCTGGCAGCAGTCCTCGCCCATCTTGCCGAACGGCCCGAGGGAGCACCCCTGGCCGTCATCGGATACTCCCTGGGGGGCAACCTGCTGCTCAAGTACCTTGGAGAGGGCATGGAGCCCGCCATCGGCGCAGCTGTTGCCGTCTCCGTACCCTTTCTTCTGCGCGACGCCATGCTGCGTCTGGAGCTGGGTGCCTCGCGTATCTATCAACGCTATCTGGTAAACAAGCTCAAGGACTCCTACCGCCGAAAGTTCGCCTGCATCCCCAGCCCCCTGGAACTGAATTTGGATGAGATCCGGGACTTTTTCGGCTTCGATGATCAGGTCACGGCGCCCTTGCACGGATTTGCCGGGGCCGACGACTACTATGCGAAATGCAGCTGCAGACAGTTCCTACCCCGCATCGAAAGGCCCACGCTCATCATCCAGGCGCAGGACGATCCCTTCATGTTCGCGCACACCGTACCCCGGGAAGAAGAGCTGGGCCCCGGGGTTTGCTTAGAGCTCGCACATCATGGCGGGCACGTGGGCTTCGTAGCCGGTGTCCTGCCCTGGCGGCCGCACTACTGGCTGGAGACGCGCATCATCGAGTACCTGCGCGACAGCGTAACCAGGGGATAGAGATGCCGGTCCACCTCTGACGCGACCTGCTGTGCCGGGTGTAGGTCGGCAAATGGACGCGAGACTAAGGAACCGGCCTGCGTGCTCTTCGCGTCCTTTGTGCCTTTGAGCCTCTATCTACCGGATTTAGCAGGAAAGATGTGCGGCTATCCACCGGTCCTTGAATGCGGCATAATCGAGGCGGAATATCCGAATCAAGGTCCTGGAGAGGTAAACGATGCTCGAGCGATTCAAATCTGCAGGCGCGGTTCTGGCGCTCACCGTCGCAATGGGATTGCCCATCCCGTGTCTCGAAGCAGCGGAGAAGCAGACCAACCCTACGCAGGAGCAGGTCAAACCGGCTCAAGATCAGGCCAAGCCAGCGCCAGCTCAAGCCAAACCGGCGCAAGCTCGGCACAAGCCGCCCGAGTCTCAGGTCAAAACCGCGGAGCCGCAGCCAACGACCAAGGAGACGGTGCCGGAAGCCGGCGAGACAGCCCCGTCGAACGGCATGAAGGCGTTCGACGCCATGGCCGTCCGCCCAGTGACCTTTATCTCGTCCATATTCAGCACCGGAGCCTTCGTCCTCGCCCTTCCCTTCGCTGCCTTCGACCCGGCCATGGACGTGGAAAAGACACGCAAGAATCTGGTCGAAGAGCCCTTCCAGGACACCTTCCAGCGCCCCCTGGGCGACTTCAACGGCTCTGCTTGGTGAAACAAGATTCTCTAATTGAGCTCGTAAGACAATGACGAGCGGACCGAGGAAGAAAAGCGATTAGAAGTGCAATAAACAGTTCTTCTCAGACATGAAAAAAGGCCGCGCAATATGCGGCCTTGATCTACGTTTTGGAGCGGGAAACGAGACTCGAACTCGCGACCCCAACCTCGGCAAGGCTGCGATTCCATCGCAATCAATTCGTTCTGGCTGCCATACGGCTGAACGTTGGAGGCGGCAGCGCGAGTGTCCGTAAGAGGCCATGGGGCGAGGCGATCGCGACTTGCCGCCGCGGGAGTGGCGGTTTCACGAACATCCACCTCATAATGGATGAAACCCGGCGCCTGCCCTCTATCCTTTCGGCGCGATTCCGTGTGGAGAGCACGCTACTGTCGTCGGCACTCGAACCGACCTCTGCACACTTCTGAAACTGGAGCCTCGATGAAACAACTTCTCGGCAATACGGATTCGCTGCAGCTCTTTCCGCTTGCCTACCCCTGGGCGTGGGATATGTATCTGGAAAACATGGACAACCATTGGACTCCGCGCGAGATTTCGGTGGCGAACGATGTCGCGCTGTGGCGTTCCGACAGGCTGTCCGAGGAAGAGCGCCATTTGTTCCTGTCCGTCATGGCGCAGCTCACTACCTTCGATGTGCAACGCGGCGACGAGACCGCCGAATCGTTGCAGGGCATCATCGACCCCCCGGAGATCAAGCACTATCTCAAGCGACTAGCCGACGAAGAGGCCCTGCACACGTGGGCATACCAGTTCATCATCGAGAACATGGGGCTTGATCCTCAGGACATCTATTCGCGCTATACGCGTGTACCGGAGATGAAAGCCCGTGTCGATCTCGCCGCTGAGCTGTCGAGCAGAGCCAAGCGTGCTTGGGCGAAACGCATTTTCACACCGGAGGCCGCGCTGTCTGTCCACGAGAAGCAGGAGATCCTGTTCGCAATGATCTTCTGGTTTCTGTGTTTCGAGGGCATTTGGTTCGTCATGGGGCTTTCCGGGCCGATTCAGAACCTCGCACGACACGGAAAGTTCTCCGGTGCCGCCGAACAGTTTCAGTACATCCTCAGAGACGAATTTCAGCACATTCGCTTTGGTATCCACCTCATCAACGTCTACATCGAGCAATACCCGGAGTGCATGTCGAAAAGCTTTGTCATGGCCATCGGGCGACTCTTTCAGGAGACGATCCGGCTCGAAGACAACTACATGCGCCATTGCCTCCCCTCGCCGATCGTCGGGTACAACGCCGACGATCACATCGAGACAGCCAAGTGGTACGCCAACCAGCGGGCAAACAGCATCGGCCTGGCGCCCGTCTACCAAAACGCAGAGCACCGGTTCCCATGGATGTCCGAGCAAATCTCGATGCGCAAGGAAAAGAACTTTTTCGAGACGCGCCCCACCGAGTACCGCACGGGGGGAGCTTTGAGTTGGGACGATTGAGCGGCGCTGTTTCTCACCAGCTGTAGGGCAACTCCCAGCGCAAAACCACTGCGGCATGAGCAGAAGGAACATGGGCCCCAGTGCAAATACCGTAAGCATAGCCAGAAGCGCAGGACGCGGCTGGCCGTCCGTTTGTTCGTGAGAGACATCACCGGGCACTGCTCCGCGCCAGGGCTGAAACTCCTCTTGGAAGAGGCGGAAAAGATCACCCGGAACGGTGCAGTGATACTGACGGAGCCGTGACACAAAACGTGACACAAAGGAAAAAGGCTGTCGTGTGACAGCCCTTACTCGTTTGAATCTGGAGCGGGAAACGAGACTCGAACTCGCGACCCCAACCTTGGCAAGGTTGTGCTCTACCAACTGAGCTATTCCCGCGTTAAGAAGCGCAATTCTACGTCTCGCCTATGGCATGTCAACCCTTGGCCGCGGTTTTCTTACCGCGGCTCGTCGTCCTTCGCGTGCGCATCCACTGACGTCAGGCTCGGCCAAGCCGCTCGCAGGTAGAGGACCATGGACCAGAGCGTCAACGCGGCGGCTACATAGAGCAAAACCATCGCGAATCCGTAAACCGGCGAGCTCGGCACAACCAAAATGAGCAGGATGATGGCGACCATCTGGGCGGTCGTCTTGAACTTGCCGACCTTGGAGACGGCGACCTGGCCCCGGGCGCCCAGTTCGGCCATCCACTCCCGCAGGGCGGATACCGTGATCTCCCGTCCGATGATGACGGCCGCCGGGAGCGCCAGCATGGCCCTCGGATCGGCCTGCACCAGCAGCACCAATGCGACGGCTACCATGAGCTTGTCGGCGACCGGGTCCAGGAAGGCACCGAGCGGGGAGGTCTGTCCCCAGCGCCTGGCCAAATAGCCGTCGAGCCAATCGGTGACCGCCGCAACGCTGAAGACCAGGGCGCAGGCGAAGCGAGCCCAGGGCACGGGGATATAGAAGATCCCGACGAATACGGGTATCAGGACGATACGCAGAAAGGTCAGCAGGTTGGGTGTGTTCCACATGCATCAGGCCCCGATGGTTTAGGCGATCGCGGGAGAATCACGGTCCAGACGCCCGCAAAATCGGGAAATTCCCGGCCGATTACGGGAAACCGGATGCAGTCAGACATTCGGGCCACTGCGGTGGAAGGCGTCGTAGATCTGCTGCGCCAGAGTGCGGCTGATGCCCTCGACCCGGGCGATGTCATCCACCCCCGCTCGAGTCAGTCCCTGGATACCGCCGAACTGCCGCAGCAAGCGCTGTCGGCGCTTGGGACCCACACCAGCGATCTCTTCCAGGACAGATTTTGTGCGCGCCTTGGCACGCCGCTGACGATGACCGGTGATAGCGAATCGGTGGGCCTCATCGCGGATCTGCTGCACCAGGTGCATAGCCGGTGAGTCGGGCGGGAGTATAACGGCCGTATTGCGACCGGACAACCAGAGCTGCTCGGTACCCGCCCGCCGATCGGGTCCCTTGGAGACGCCGACCAGGGTCACGCCCGAGACCGCCAGCTCCTGCAAGGCATCCTGGACCGAGCTCAGCTGCCCGCGCCCGCCGTCGATGAGCAGCAGATCGGGACTGGAGTACTCCCCCTGCTTCACCCGTGTGTAGCGCCGGGTGAGGGCTTGGTGCATGGCCGCGTAGTCGTCTCCGGGTGTCTCTCCATCGATGTTGAAGCGGCGGTAGTCGGACTTGCGCGGCCCCTCCGCGTCGAAGACGACACAGGAGGCCACGGTCCGCTCTCCGCCGGTGTGGCTCACGTCGAAGCACTCCATGCGCCGAGGCAGCTCGTCCAGATCCAGGGCCTCGCGCAGCGCCTGCAGGCGCCGCGTGTAGCCCGCCTGGCTGCCGAGGCGGGACTTCAACGCCAGCCTCGCGTTGCCGCGCGCCATCTCCAGCCAGCGCGCACGGTCCCCGCGCACCCTCGGCTTGATGACCACGCGCCTTCCGGCCTGCTCGCTGAAGGCACTCTGGAGCAGTTCCAGGTCCTCCGGCTCCGGACTCACGACGATCTGAGGAGGTGTCGGCTTGTCGCCGTAGAATTGGGCGAGAAACGCGGACATGACACCCGCCGGGTCTGTGTCCTCCGGCGTCTTGGGGAAAAAGGGCTTGTTGCCCAGGTTGCGGCCGGAACGAATGAAAAAGACCTGGACACAGGACAGGCCCCCTTCCTGCGCACAGGCGACGATATCCAGATCACCGCCCTCCCCGCTCACGTACTGGCGCTGCTGAATGCGCTGTAACGTGGAGATCTGATCGCGCAGCACCGACGCCCGCTCGAACTCCAGGGCCTCGGCGGCCTGCTCCATGCGCTCGGCAAGCTCGGCCACCACCTCGTCGGTGCGTCCGTCGAGGAACTTGATGGTGTGCTCCACGTCGTCCGCATAATCCGACCGGGTCACCAAACCCACGCAAGGACCGCTGCAGCGCTTGATCTGGTATTGCAGGCAGGGCCGGGAGCGGTTGCGGAAGAAGCCGTCCTCGCATTGTCTGATCGGGAACAACTTCTGCAGCAGCTGCAGGGTCTCGCGCACGGACCAGGCACTGGGATAGGGTCCAAAGAAGCGGTCGCCCCCTTTGCGTGAGCCGCGGTAGAAGCCAAGCCTGGGAAACTCGTCGCGAACGGTCAGCCGAATATAGGGATAGCTCTTATCGTCCCGCAGCAGCACATTGAAGCGCGGGCGCAGGGACTTGATGAGGTTGTTCTCGAGCAGCAACGCCTCACCTTCGGTGCGGGTCACCGTGACCTCGATATCGGCGATCTGCGCGACCATGACCTGCAGGCGCCGATTCAGGGAGCGGGAGAAATAGCTCGCAACCCGCCGTTTGAGGTCTTTCGCCTTGCCGACATAGAGCACGGTGCCTTCGGGGTCCAGCATGCGGTAGACGCCGGGGCGCTGGGGGATCTGCTTCAGGATCTGACGCGGGTCGGGAACCGCCATCGGTGGACTATCGGGCTTCAAGCAGCGAAGGAGTTTCATGGCGGGCTTTGGGTCTTGGCGCGCCGTTTTTTCGTTGGACTTAGCAGAGATCTATGTCTCGCCGGAGTCGTGTGGGCGAGGTGCCGCTGTATCAAACAATTCCCTCGCCCGCCCCATCACCGACCGAAACATCTCCGGGGTCAGCCGCCGGGTCTGGGTGTTGTAGCGGCTGCAGTGATAGGAGTCCAGCAAGGTACGGCCCTCGGGCAGCCTGTGTTCGACACCGTGGCAGAAGCGGTACCTGCTCTGACGCAGGCCAAGTGCCCGCAGGACCGCATTGTGCGCCACCAGGCCAAGCGCGAGCACCAGTCCCGGCGCCTCCGAGGCACCCAGCTCCGCCGTCAGGAAGGGGTTGCAGTTGCGGATCTCCTCGCCGGTCGGCTTATTCTGCGGCGGCAGGCACTTGACCGCGTTGGTGATGCGGCACCCGGACAGCTCCAGCTCATCGTCGAAAGCCCGGGATTCCGCTTGGTTGCTGAAGCCGAAGCGGTGCAGGGTTTCATAGAGCAGAATGCCCGCGAAGTCGCCGGTAAAGGGCCGGCCCGTGGCGTTGGCCCCGTGCATCCCCGGGGCCAGCCCCACGATCAGAAGCCAGGCATCCGGATCACCGAAAGGCGGAACCGGAGCGGCGTGATAGCCGGGGAAATCTTGGCGGACGGATCTCAAATAGGTCGCGAGCCGCGGACAGCGTCGGCAGCCGGGCGCGAACCAATCTTCTGGGAAACCGGAGGCGCGAGCGCTGCTCACCCCGTGACTTGGCGCGGCGCCCCTTCGCCGAGCCCAATCGAACCCGGCTCGGTCACGGGCTCTCCTCGATGAGACGGTGGCGGTAAGCCAGATGGGTCAGATCCACATCCGTCTTCACCTGAAGCTTCTCATAGATACGCTGGCGATAGGTGCTGACGGTCTTAGGACTCAGCGATAGGCTGTCGGAGATTTCCTGGGTCCTTTGTCCATCGAGGATCATCATGGCGACCTGCATCTCACGGGAAGACAGCTCCTCGAACGGAGTGGACGCAATGCCCCGCCAGTCCGCCAACATATGCTTGCGCGCAACGCTTGCAGCAATGTACGGCAAACCACGCTGGACGGTACGCACCGCCTCGATCATCTCATTGGCCTGGCAGCCCTTGGTAAGATAACCCACGGCCCCAGCCTCGTTCAGCCGCGCCGGAAAAGGGTCGTCGTCCAGAACGGTGAGCGCAATCACCTTGGAATCGGGCAGCAGGCGCACCATGCGCCTTGTGGCCTCGATACCACCCATTCCGGGCATGTTTACGTCCATCAGAACCACGTCGGGCTCGGCCTTGCGCGCGACTTTAAGGGCCGAATCGCCGTCGGCCGCCTCACCAACGATCTCCATATCACCCGCCTCCTCCAAGATCCGGCGGATACCGGTTCGCACCAGCTCATGGTCATCGACGAGTAACACTTTGATCATGCGAAATAGTCCCCTGTAATCATTATAATTTTTCGCATACGAATGCTAGCCTATGTTTCATCACCGAGCCAACAACGTCAGACTATATTACAGAGTATCAGCCGACTGACTGCACCTCTACCCCACATTGGGCTGGGCAAAATCCTACAAGCCCATCGGAATCGCCCTACGTTTGCACCCGCCCGGTCCAAACGACATAGTCCCATCAAAGCTCAAAGGTACGAGAACCGCTTGGTCTCTCAGATCACCCGCCGCGACATATTACAGGCCCTCGACACCTTGCGTCGCGAGGCGCGCTAGCTGCCGCCCAAACAGGTCTTCTCGCACTCTTCTTGGGTCTCGAAGGGGACGCGTCCCCGGCAGCCGCCATAATGGAAGGTGCGGCAACTGTCGTAACGATAATCATAGTAATACCGAGTGACGCGCTTTTTGCAAGGTCCCGGTACCGGCTTGTCCAGACAGCGCACCGGCAGATCGTTCTTCGTGGACCCCCCACCACCACCGCTGCATCCGCCAAGGGCGAGAGAGACGGACGCAAGCAGCAGAAGCCAAGATACGTGCATGGATGGCCCTCCGGATCTATGAATGCTGCAAGGCTTGCGCCCTGTCCTCGCGCATCGCGCTTCCACTCGGCGCCTTCTTCCACCAATCGCGGTGACGGAACTCCCCGGCATTCGGCCATCGACCGGAGCTCTCCGTCTTGCATGAATCCCCAGCCCTTAACACGGGGACCGTGGAAAAAGAGAGTCCAGGCCGGCTGGCCATCCCGCAAGACCACCCGGTGGAAATCCTCTCCCTGCAGGAAGTTCAGGCGAAAGGGGCGGATCTTGCGGACCGAGACTCGCTCGAAGTCTCCTTCGGTCGGCCGTTGCTCGTCGTAGCCGCCGGACAGGACCAGGCTCACAGCACGGCTCCAGGGATGGTCGTGCAGGCCGCGGTCCGGGTCCGAGTCGACGAACCGGTGCAGGTAGGCATGCCAGCCGAAGGCACCGAAGAGATAATACCGTTCTAGGTAAGGCTCGCCCTGGTCTCCGTCGATGAAGCGACAGGGCAAACGGGCACTGATGCGGTAGAGAAGGCGTTCGATCACGGTCTGAAATTGTCCCCTTGGCGAATTCTTGTTTTGTCGAATCTAACAGAGAAGGGGCTCAATCCGCGAGCCCGCGGCTCAAGCGCTCAGCCACATGACCTGATAAGGCACAAGCTCGAGCTGGCCAAGTTCTTTCCCCGTGCAGGACCAGCCTTGAATGAGCTCATTCCACCGCCTCTTCCTGAAGTGGCGGTCAAAGCTTTCGGGCTGAACCGCGATCGGCTCGCCGGTCAGATTGGCCAGCACCCAAAGCTCCTCGGACCCGTCGGGAGCTGTCCTCTTGATACCGAACAATCCCCGCGGCAGCTTCAGTGCCTGTTGAGGCCCTGACGGATGAAACGCCGAACGCCCACGCCGGATCGTGAGCAGGCGGATGTACCCGGGAAATACCCGGCTCGCCGGGTGGGTCGCATCCTGGAGCAGGTCCTCGAGCTCCGCAAACCCCCACTTTTGGCGGTTGATCGTCCGCGCGCGCCCGGTCTCCTGCTCCCCCGCCAGCCAGTTAGGCGCGCCGATGAGGCTGTTGAAGTAGATACCGGGGATGCCCTGAAGGCTCAGCATGATCGCCTGCGAGCAAAGGAATCGCGCGATACCCTCGTCGCTGTCCTTCCGCCCCGGCGAGCTCAGAGCATCGAAGTAGGTGATGTTGAGCTCATATGGCGTTTGGGACCCGTCCGGATTCTCGCGCCTGGAGACCTGCCCCCCCTTCTGCTCCATCCGCTCGACCAGCGCATTGAGCTCCTCTTCCGGGAGCAGTCCCTCCAGGGGACGCACGCCGATCCCATCGTGGGAGGCGGTGAAGTTGAAGAAGGTGCAGCCGCCGGGCGGCGGCTCCAGGCCCGCCACCCAATCGGTGAGGTAGCGTGACTCCCCGGTCTCCAGGGCATGCAGCAGCAAGGGCGGGAGGCTGAACTGGTAGACCATGTGGGCCTCGTCCCCTTCCCCGAAGTAGCTGACGTTCTCCTCGTGGGGGACATTTGTCTCGGTGATCAGGATGATCCCGGGGGCCAACAGCTCGAGCACGTCGCGCAGGAGCTTCACGACCATGTGGGTCTCATCGAGGTGGATGCAGCTGGTGCCGATGGCTTTCCACAGGTACGCGATGGCATCCAGGCGGATGATGCGAGCACCGTGATGGACGTAGAACAGCAGGATGTCCAGAAACTCGAACAGCACGTCCGGATTGCTGAAATCCAGGTCGATCTGGTCATGACTGAAGGTTGCCCAGACCAGGCGTTGGCCCAACGGGGTCTGCACCGGCCTGAGCAGGGGGCTGGTGCGCGGGCGGGTCACCTCGCTCAGATCCGTACCCGGCTCTACCTCAAGGAAGTAATGCCGCTCCGGGGCGACCCCGTTACCGTAGCTGCGGAACCAGCCGCTCTCGCTTGAGACGTGGTTGATGACCAGATCTACCATCAACCGGTAGCCGGTCGCCAAGGCGCGTACGTCCTCCCAGTCACCGAGCCGAGGGTCCACCTGCCGATAGTCGATGACCGAAAACCCGTCGTCGGAGCTATAGGGAAAGAAGGGCAGCACGTGTACCGAGGAGATGGCCTCCCCAAGGTTGACCTGCAGAAAATGCAGCAGGGATCGCAACGGCGGCTCTCCTTCAACGCGAACCATGTCGCCATAGGTGATGAGCACTGCGTCCGTCTGGTCCCAGAGGGCGTCCCCGCAACGTTGGTCCGGGCAGGAGCCCACGCCGTATCGACCCACCAAGAGCTCGAGCCGGTTGAGGATGCGCGGCAGCTCCGCCTCCCCATAGAGCCGGGCCAGGTGTCCCTGCAAGCGCTCATAGACTGCGCGATCGACGACCAGCATGGCTCACTCCGTCAGGTTGCGAACGTTGGTGATGATCTGACGTAGGCTGTCCCGCAGCACCCGGTAGCTGAAATAGCGGCGGGCAACCCGGTAGTTGTGCTCCACCAATGCCTCCCGGTAATCGGGCTCTTCCATGACACGCCTGGTTTCCTCGACCACGTGGCGGTCGATGAAGCCATCGATTGTCGGAAGCGAGATCCCCTTGGGCTGGATGTCGCGGGAGTATACCGAGTAATTCCCGATCACCACGGGCTTGCGGAAATAGATGGCCTCCAGCAAGGCGTTGCCGAAACCCTCGTACAGGCTGGGGAAGGTCACGAGGTCGGCGTGGGGATACAGGTCTTCCAGGACGTAGATCTTCTTACCGTCCCCGTTGAGCTGACGGCGGTCAGCGACCCGGTCCCCAAACAGCACCATCTCCACACCCTCATCCTGCGCCAGCTCGTAGATTTCCCTGCAGTAATCCATGCCCTCGTCCCCGGCTGCATGGGACACGACCAGCTTGCAGCGGGAATAGTTGAGGCGTTGCAGAAGATGGATGGCGTGCTCGATGCCCTTGCGCGGCACCACGCGCGTCGGCTGCAGAACCAACAGTTCGCCGGGAGTCAGACCCATCTCCTCGCGCACGTCCGCACCGTAACCGTCGCCGGGACCCGGCGGGTTCTCGAAGTCCAGCACGTTGGGGATGAGCACGCTGGAGATACCCTTTCGGTACCCGAGCTGATCGCGGGCCGCCTGATTGATCACCACGTGCTGCAAGTGCGGAATGCGCGGCGGAAAGGCCATCTCCAGATAGTCCTCTACAGCCGAAATCTGGAAACGCTGACGCTCCCAATGAAAATCGTGGTGATGGGAGATGGCCGGCATCTGGGTCTCTAGCAGGAACTCGGTAACCGCAATGCCAAGCGGGATGTGCATCGGAATGGTGAGCACGTTCTGCAGAATCAGGATATCGAGCTCGAACCTGTCCCGGAAATCGTAGAGGGTCTCCTTCAGGTACTCGGAGAGCTCGCGGATCCGCCGGCTGGCATCGCGCCCGCGGGTGGTCCGGCCCCAGAGCTGCTCGTTGATCCAGCGATTCTCCGAGTGACCGAAGAAGGCCTCCGGGACGCACATGCTCACGCCGGGATTGCGGTCAAGCACCCCCGCATACCAGTGGCTCACGTGCTTATCGAGCCAAAGCACCTCAGCCCATTTGGCGGCTTCCAGGGAGACGCCGTCCGTTCCTGCAAACCTCGTTGAGACGAAACCGATGTTCTCGGGCGTTTTCATGGGGGTGCCAAAGCAGGCTATAATTATTCGCAACTACCGGGAGCGGTGCCGGGCATTCTGACCCCTTCATTATATGCAGGTTCGGTGCCGCTTGACCGGCCGTTTTTCGAGGCGTGTCGGTTCGATAGGGCGCGACACCCGCCCGGCAGCCGGCAACCCCCAATGCGCATCGTCATCAGCCATTTCCACCTGCAGACCGGTGGCGTCACAAGGGTCATCGAGCACGCGGGCGCGGCCCTAACCTCCTCAGGGCAGCAGGTACTGGTTCTCGCCGGTGAGCCGCCCCAGCACGCCCTTCCCGAGGGCGTATCCTTCGCGCTGGTGCCCGCCCTCGCCTACGAGGAGCGCCGACCAACGCCAGGGCCTGCACAGCTCGCCGACGAGCTCGCGCAGACAGCCCGTGCGCACTTCGCCGACCTTCCCGACCTTTGGCACGTCCACAATCACTGTCTAGGAAAGAACCTGTCGTTGCCGGGCGCTTTGGTCGCCCTCGCCGAGCAGGGCCAGCGTCTGCTTCTGCAACCCCATGATTTCGCCGAGGACGGCCGCCCGGCACTCTACGCCCGGATGCTCCGGCAGCTCGGCGGCGGCGATGCCTCTCAGCTCTCGCGCCTGCTCTATCCTCTGGCCAGGCATCTGCACTATGCGGTCCTCAACGACCGTGACCGCGGCTTCCTCGCAGCTGCCGGCGTACCCGACGAGCAGCTGCACCTGCTTCCAAATGCAGTCAATCTGCCTGCGCATGCCGAGTCGACCGCGGGACCAGTTGCCGGCCGCAAACTCTGGCTCTATCCCACCCGCGCCATTCGCCGCAAGAACCTGGGAGAGCTGCTGCTCTGGTCGGTGCTGGCCAGCGAGCAGGACCTGTTCGCAGCAACCCAAGCCCCCCAAAACCCCGCGGAGCGACCGATTTACGAACGTTGGGTCGCGTTGGCCGCGGAACTGGGACTCCCTGTGGAATTTGAGCTGGGAAACAGGGTGAACGACTTCCCGGCCCTGCTGGCCTCTGCCCAGGCCATGGTCACCACCAGCGTGGCCGAGGGGTTCGGCCTCGCCTTCCTCGAGCCCTGGTTGGCCGAGCGCCCCTTGGTCGGACGCAATCTGCCCGAGATCACCCGCGACTTCGCCGCTACCGGACTGGACCTGGGCGGACTCTACGAGCGCCTGGACGTACCCCTGGACTGGCTCGACCAGGACCGCCTGCGCGCGGTCATGAAACGCGCGCTGACGGAGGTCATGGCCGCATACGGACGCCATGAGACCCCCGCCGTTCGCCAACGACTTTGGGACAGCGCGGTGCAAGGAGAACGTATCGATTTCGGCCGTCTGGACGAGACCGCCCAGGAAGAAGTCATCCGTCACCTCGCGGCCAACGCACAGGATGCCACCTCGCTTCGGCCATCGAGATTGGCCGGCACCACACCGGAAGACCTGATAGGGCGCAATCGCGCGGTCGCCGAGCGCGAGTACTCCATCGCCGGCTACGGCCGGCGTTTGGAAGAGATCTATCGGACGCTGCTGGACTCGGAGGTCGATTCCGAGCTGGACGCCGCCGACGGCGCAGTCCTGCTCGACCAGCTCCTGGCCCCGGAGCGCCTGTTCCTTCTCCGAACCTAGAACGAGGTTCCGCCAGAATGAGCGTCGCAACCAGCCCCGAAGGGGCGTGACATACCAGCCGGGGGCAACGCCCCTGACTGATGCAGCACCTTCTCAGGGTTCCGACGGGCAACATCATATGGAAACGAGGACCATGAACCAGCCAGCCCTCGGCAACCTGGCCGAGCGCATCCGCGCACTCTCATCTCCACTGGAGCCTCGCCCCACAGACGCAAAACCCAGCATCGAACCCCTACCCGGAATCCGAGCCGTTCTGTTCGATGTCTATGGCACCCTGGTGATCTCCGCCTCCGGGGACATCGGGCTGGCCGGTGAGCAGGACGCGGACGGCAGCTTCGCTGCGGCCTTGCATGCCGCCGGAATCCAAGCCCCGGAAGGCGTCGGAGCGCAGGAGCTCGAGCAGGCCATTCGCGCCTTCCACGCCAAACGCAAGGCCGCGGGCGTGGAATTTCCCGAGGTGGACATCTTGGACATCTGGCGCAAGGTGATTCCGGGGCAAGAGGACCTGTCCACACTCGCAGTCGAGTACGAGTGCAGGGTGAACCCGGTCTGGCCCATGCCGGGTCTGGCCGAGGTGCTCGACGATCTGCGCAGCCGCGACCTGGTGCTGGGCGTCGTTTCCAATGCCCAGTTCTACACACCCTTGATGATGGAGGGCTTTCTCGGCGCCTCGCTCGCCGACCTTGGCTTCGATGCCGAGTGCTGTGGTTGGTCCTATCGCCTCCTGGAGGCCAAGCCTTCAACGCGCATCTACGAGGCCGCGCTGGAAGGCCTGAAGGGAATCCATGGCATCGCGCCCGGCGAGGTGCTCTACGTGGGCAACGACGTACGCAACGACATCTGGCCCGCATCCCGGACAGGCAGCCGCACCGCCCTGTTCGCCGGCGATGCCCGCTCCCTGCGTCTGCGCGAGGATGATCCCCGCTGCGCCGGCGTCGTTCCCGACCGGGTCGTCACGGATCTCAGGCAAATCTGCATCGACATCCTTCCCCGCGGTCGGGACTGACTCCAATATCATTCCGATCATTCGGAAAGCCGCTAGCCCGCAGATATCCCGATTTTCGGGATTGATTCATTGCAGACTGCGCCCCTCTCGTTCAGCGCCGGTTCAGGTCGACGCAAGTAGATTGATCACGACGACGGGATAGATCAAATCGCGTCCGTCAAGGTGGAGTGTCCGACGAATGTGGACCCTCCAAAGTGATACGCCGGGAGACGCTGCGGCGCGAAGCGCTGGAGCACATCGCCTCCACCGAACGATCAACGCTATTCAATCAAACAGGGTGACCAAAATGAAAACCGTAACTTCCAAACTGCTCCCGCTCGCCGCTGCCGTCATGTTGGCAGGCCTGTGCGGCCCGGTATCGGCTGAGTACAACTGAACATTACGATCCAGGAAGGCCGGGTCAACACCAACGATACCTTGCAGCGCGGGCGCTACAACGAAAACGCGACCTATCAGGAGGGCCGGGACAACGCCAACCGCACCAGACAACGCGGACGGGAGAACTTCAACGAGACTGGCCAGTTCGGCAGAAAAAACTACAACAAGACCAGCCAGAGCGGCCGTTATCAGCGCACCGGCAACGATCGCAGGCGCGGGCGGGATTGATCAACGTGCCGGCGCCCGGCAGTCGGGCGTCGGTCGCCAGACCGATATTCACTAAGAGGTTCAATGAAATGAAAGCTTCCAACTTTGCGTTCGGTGTTCTGCTCTTGGCCGCGGTGGCACCTGTGTACGCCGGCTCCGGGCCGGATCGGACTAGCGGACCCTGTTTCCGCGTCACCATTCAAAACGACCGGGTAAACGAGTCGAGAGTGCGACAAAACTGTGACCGTAACTACAGTCGCACGGTGCAGGCGGGAGCCCGCAATCGCGCCACAACAGTCCAGACCGGTGACGTGAACGACAACAAAGTCAGGCAGTACGACTATGACGTCTCCAGGTACTTCGATCGGATGCGCCGGCGATAGGATTCACGCGGGCAGAACGAGACCGAACGGCTGCCCGCGACGGCACCACGATCGACGTCTTTCAGCAACGAGGTTTAAAAAATGTCCGGCAACGCATTCAAGACTATCCTGTGCGCCGCGGCTGTAGCATTCGCTACCGCTCTCGGCCCCGTATCCGTTCAAGCCCAAAACACAAACACCACGATTCAGGGAGGGGGACAGGTCTGCATCAACCGGACTTCCCAATACGGCGACAGCAACGACAACGCGACCTATCAAAGCTGCAAGGTCAACATCAACCGCACCAAACAGGTTGGTGGCAACAACATGAACCAAACCGGCCAGTTCGGCAGGATCAACCACAACAAAACCCGCCAGGGTCGCGGTTATGAGCGTGCTGGCTTCAGGTCCGCCCAGGCAAGGCGCGGCGAGTCCAGCCACCACAGATCCAAGCGCAGTCGAGGCGACCGTAGATACGATAACTGATGCGGGCGGTAAACGAATCTCGGTGTCTTCGGGCAACAGGCCCCTCAATCAAGAACGCCTCAAGGACGCGCATCGGCAGAGGGCTCGCCTGTTGGATCGACCGCATCCAACAAAGCAGGTGCAAGTACATGAAGACTTCAAACTCACTCGTCTGCAAGGTAAGCTTGCAGCTCGCCGGCATTGCCTTATGCTCCGTGGCCCTCGGTGCCGGGTCGGCGGGAGCGGAAACTTTCCGGTATGGGGGCTCTACAGCGACCATTGAGCAGAGCGGGGGCGGCGGGTCGAGCCGAACCGAGGTCACACGCTACAAGGATGGGCAGAAAATCGTCACCCGAAACGGCAACAGCACGGATATAACCATACAGAGAGGAAACAGCTCTCCCCCCCTCGATTACGATTGGGGGCCTTCGCAGTCGAGCGCCGATCGGTTCGACCGAGAATCGATGGAAGAGCGATTCTCGCGCTTCGATATGTACGGAGAAGATTTTGACGACTGCTACGATTGCACGACCTCAAGCGCGCGCGCGTCATCATTCAAGCGGCGAATGCTGGACCGCATGCGAAGTCCCTTCGGCCCATGAAGCGCATCCTTGAAAATGGCTGGAAAATAGCAGCGTAGCGGGCCACGGAAATTTTGCGTCCAACGAGGTCGATGCCAATGAAAACCCCGTCGTCACATTCTATGGAACTCACTTGCGCTGCGGTGGTGGCAGCCCTGTGCACGGCGGCATCGGCTCAGGGCAATCGAGGATACACTGAGCCGTACTTCGAACAGTACGAACCGGTCTACATCGAGGACAAGATTCTGCGCGTTATTAAAGACGTGCGGGGGATCGCCGACTCGGGTTATCCGTCGGACCAGCCGGAATACGGGGACGCAAATCGCAGTTACGATACCTACCGAGAATCTGAGCGCGGCTTTTATGGTCGGCGAGGGAATTACGACGATGACGATGACGATGACGATGACGACGATTGAGTCGTACCTCGGCGTCGCTTGGCAACGCCTTCGATCCACTCGCGCTCCATCGCGGTATCGACCGAAAGGACAGGATCCCTCCGGCGAGCGATGGATTCCAAGTAATGTCCCCGTTCAATGCTCGCAGCAATCCGTTAACAACCATGACAGCCGTTGCTATGACCAACCGACGCGACCACCACCTTTGCCGACACCGCCCTGCGGGGGCATCGAGAGCCCCGAACGGGGCATCCATAGGCTATCTGACGGGAGTCGCGCCGCGCAACGGGCAGCGCATGTTGTGGATTGCACGGTGCGCGATGCTCGTCTCGCTGGTGTCCCTGACCGGCTGCGCCGGCATTTTCTCCCCTCGGCCCGTGCTAACCGATCGGTTCGTTCTGCCGACGGAAGAAACGGACGTCGTCGGTGAACTACAACTTACCTACGCCCGTTACGAGGATACGCTGGCCGATTTCGCGCGCAACTACGGACTGGGCTTTGACGAGATCGTTGCGGCGAACCCCGGTGTCGATGCCTGGCTGCCGGGAGAAGGCACCAAAGTGATCTTGCCAACCCAATACGTGCTGCCCGACGCGCCCCGCAAAGGAGTGGTTATCAATCTCGCTTCGCTTCGGCTGTTTTACTACCCCAAGCCAGATGCTGATGGGAGGCAGGTGGTCATTACCCACCCCATTGGCATCGGACGAGAGGGCTGGCGCACTCCGCAGGGCAAGTTTCGCATTACGCAGAAGGTGGAGAACCCGGCCTGGCGCGTCCCCTCCTCGATACGCCGGGAGCACGCGGCAAGGGGCGATCCGCTCCCGTCCGTTGTGAAGGCGGGTCCGAAGAACCCACTTGGGGCCTATGCGATGCGCCTGAACCGCCCTCAGTACCTGATCCATGGAACGAACAAACCCTATGGAGTTGGCATGCGCGTCAGTCACGGTTGCATCCGACTGTACCCGGAGGACATTGCCCGGCTGTTTCCCGAGGTTCCGGTGGGTACGCAGGTGCGCATCGTCAATCAACCCTTCTTGGCCGGTTGGCTGGATGGAGGCCTCTATCTCGAGGCCCACGAGCCTTTATCGGAGCAGGCCAAGCGTTGGAAAGGTAGCTACAAACCGATGGAAAAGGTGGTGACGAAGAAGGCGGCCGAGCGTTCCGAACCAGTGGACTGGGATCTGGCGCGGAAAATCACGCAAGCGGGGTTGGGCATTCCGTTTTCCGTTTCCCCCGATGGACGAAGTGTCCGCAAGGCCCTGGCCCAAGCGAGAAAGCCAACTGAGCGTTGATCTGTCCCTGATCCGTAGCAACCAAGAACGATACGTTGGTGAACGGACGCCCTGTCGGGTTCGCGCATGCCCAGCCAGCGCCGGCATGTGCGGCGCCAAATTCCCCGGGGCTGGTGCTTCACAGCGAATCCAGCGACTTCCTCTCTACCGACGGCGGAAGCCTGGGCAAGCGCCGAACGCCTGCGCCCCCGATCCACACGGACACCCCCTGCGGCAGGCGATCTGCAAGCTCCTCGAGGTGGGCGCGAACCGGGCCGCGGGGATAGCAGGCGCTGAAAGATAGCGCCACTGTCTGCACCTTCGTCCGCCGCACCGCGGCCAGGATCTGTTCCATCGGGATGTCCGTACCCAAACTCAAGGTCGCATGACCGGAGTGCCACAGCAGGGCCTCGACCATGAGCAGGCCGAGGGTGTGCCGCTCCCCCGGCAAGGTTGCAAGCAGGACCCGGGGACTCCCCGGCGGACGGCCGAGTCGACTCGTCGCCACATCCAGAAAGCGCACCAGATGTCTCGTGATGAGGTGCTCCTCGAAGACCTGAAGTCGCCCGCCTGCCCACAGCTCTCCCACGGTACCGGTCAGAGGCGCAAAGGTGTGGAGCACGAAGTCACGCAGCCCGTCGCGGGCCAGGGCTTGCTCCAACGCCGTGTTGAGGCCCGCCAAGTCGCCGGCGGCGGCCAGCGCGATCAGCTCCGCGTGGGTGGCATCGACAGGGTCAGCACCCGAGGATATCTCGGGTATTGTGTCGTCCGGCTCCCACATCAGGCTCTTCAAGTTCAGACCGTAGCGCCGCGCAAGGTATTGGTAGAAGGGGTGGGAGGCTAACAGGGGGCGGGCAGGGTCTGAACGCGCGATCTCAGCCATGTGCTGATCCAACGCCAGCAGATCTGCCGTCAACGCCGCCAGATTCCGATCGATCTGAGCCTTCGCAGCCGGGCGCTTTCGGGCAAGCGCCTCGGCCACGGATTGTGTTTGCTGCGCGGCCTGGTTGAAGTCCAGCCAGGTTGTAAAGGCCAGCCGACCGTGTCATTTGTTGCATGATCGGACTCCCCATGATCAGCGGATGAACAAGGCCCGCACCAGCGGCTCGTCGTAGTGCGCGACGACGGCGAGAAGCAGCGCCGTGAGCAGCGCCGAGGCCGCGAGGATGATGGCGATCTCCGCGCCCAGCAGCCGGGCGATGGTCGAGCGGCTGCAGCCGAGCTTGAAGATGGTCTGGATCTCGCGCTGGCGCAGGCGCAGCGACAGGGCGAACACCAGCACCAGGGCGAGGACGGTGGCCATCCCGACCACCAGGATGACCGCGTCCAGCACGTTCTTGATGCGGAAGATGTTGGCCAGCAGGCCCTCGACCACTTCCCCGGGAACCAGGATCTGCTGGGTCTCGGGCTCGTCGCCCGCGCCGACATAGCGACCGCGCAGGATGGCGCCGGCCTTCTCGTCATGCGGCAGGGCGATGACCGACGGTGATCGGGTAGTCGGCCGGATCGCCGTGGAAGTGGAAGCTGTCGATGTTCTCCGGCGTGATCTCGGTGTACTGGGCGAGCTTGGCGGTGGCCGTCACGTTGCCGTCGGAGCGGTCCATGACCAGCGTCGGGTCGGTGACCTCGGTCAGGTCCTGCGTGGCCGTGCACCAGGCCCTGGATGACCCAGGCGGTCTTGAGATCGACGAAGACGGCCAGGTCGTCCGCGCTGTGGGTCGGTGCCAGTACGCCGACCACCTGCATCTTCAGCGGATAGACGCCGGCCAGGTCGAACAGGGTCTCCGGCGAGGACAGCAGGGAGTCGCCGGGCCGAGTCCGAGCGCTTCGGCGGCGCCGGCGCCGAGCACGCACTCACCGAGCAGGGCGAGGTTGCGGCCCTCGGGCGATCTCAAGCCCCGAAAGTCGAAGTAATCCAGGGTGGTGCCGACGATCGGGAAGCCGCGCGCCTTGAAGCGCACGTACAGGGGGATGGGCAGCGCCAGGTCGGTCTCCTCGACGCGCTCGGCGGCGGCCATGGAGATCAGCTCGGGCACCGTGTCGCCGAAGTACAGGCTGTTCATCACCAGGTCCAGCGAGCTGCCCTTGGCGCCGACCACCAGCGGTGTGGTCTCGGCGCGGGCGAGGAGCTGGCGCTCGCTCTCGTCCAGCAGCAGCTCCAGCGACAGGGGCAGCACCGCGATCAGGGTGACGCAGGCGACCAGCGTCAGGCTGCGCGCCCAGTTGAAGCTCACGTAGCGCCAGGCGATGTAGAGGCTGTCGATCATGCCGCCGCCGTCGAGATGAAAGTCGGCGAAGTCCACCACCCGGTCGAAGCGCGGCAGCAGCTCGTGGTCGTGGGTCACGGCCAGCAGGGTGGCGCCATGGGCATCGACGCTGTCGAACAGCAGATCGAGGATGCGCCCCTTGTTGCGCGGGTCCAGATTGCCGGTGGCCTCGTCGGCGAGCAGCAGCCTGGGGCCCGGCAGCAGGGCCCGGCAGATGGCGACGCGCTGCTTCTCGCCCTGGGAGAGATCGTTCGACGCGGCGCTTGAGCTTGTCGCCGATGCCCATCCGCTCGGCGAGTGCCGCGGCCCGCTCGCGCACCGCCGTCGTCCAGGCGCAAGGCGCCGGTGATGCGGTAGGGGTGCAGGATGTTGTCCAGCACGTTGAGGTAGTCCAGCAGCTCGAAGTCCTGGAACACGAAGCCGATGTTGCGGATACGGAAATCGCGCCGGCGGGCGTCGCCCAGCGCGCTCACCTCGGTGTCGGCGACCCGCACGTTGCCCCGCTCGGGCGTGATGATGCCGGCGATCAGGTTGAGCAGCGTGGTCTTGCCGGATCCGCTCGGGCCGATCACCGCGAGCTTCTCACCCAGCGCGACCCGCAGCTCCGGGATCGCGAGACGGAACTCGCTCTTTGGATAGCCAAAGGTCAGGCGGTCAATCGCGATCATCGGACAGGGCGTCGCTGCTCAATCGTTCTCGCGCCGAACTTGCCGGTACGTTTCTTCGTAGACGTACCTGCGCGGACCAATGGTCACGACCTCGATCGTTCGGTCTTCTGCGAGGCGATAAACGATTCGGAATCGGCCTAAGCGAAAGCTGCGCAAACCGGAAAGCTCTTCCTTGAGCGGCTTTCCGCACGTCGGCGCCTCTACGATGGCCTGCAACCCGGCACGCACCTTCCTCTTTAACGTCGGGTGCAGATTTCGAATCAGGTGAGCCACGTCATCCGGAATCCGGAGCTTGTGGATCACCGCGCCCGAGGCCATCGATTCAGTCTTCGAAGAGCTCGTCCAGGCTGTAGAGCGATGCCCGGCCTTCCTTGAGTGCCGCGAGTCCCGCCCTGACCTCGTCCATGCTCTCCTTGTCGAAACGAATCGCCATGGTCTCGCGCCAGCTCTCGAACTCGTCCGGACTGACCAAGACCGCCGCGGGGCCCCGTTCTTGGTGATAACCACCTCCTCGTCCGTCGCGCTGACGTCATCGACGAGGGCACTCAGCTTCATCTTGGCCTCGGAGAGGGAAAGGGTTTTCATGGAAATGATCCAGAATATCGGTAGACCAGAATAACGGTCATGCTAGATGCGATCTGGAGGCGGGTCAACCCACTGCCGTCATCCGCCCGGCGAGCCAGAGGGCGCCGTCGGCGCCTGCGGCCCTGTCTGATCGATGCGTTGCTCGTCGCTCAGCTCCAGACCGACGATCTTCCAGACGCCGTCCTGCGCGCGCGACGGTCACCACCGCCTCGTAGCGGTTCTTGCGCTGGTGCAGATGCCCCCAGTGGCCGACGGTGCCCAGCGCCGTCCAACGTGCCGTGCAGGGCATAGGTCAGCCCGTCGCCGTCGACCCGCTCGGCGCTGGCCGCTTCCACCGCGACCTCCTTGATCTTGGCCTGGGCGCCGCCGGCCTGCTGGATGGCCATGGAGCGGCGGTTCTGCAGATAGATGTCGGTCAGCAGATCCCCGCTGACGCTCAAGGCCAGCTTGTCGTAGACGTCCTCCTCGTCGCGGAAGTCGAAGGCGCGGTAGACGTTCTTGAGCAGGGTCTGCAAGCAGCGCCGCCGCGCGCTCATCGTCGAGCTCGCCGGCCATCATCGCCGGTCGGCGCAACGCTGACCTGCGCGAACGGGATAGGCGGCCGCGCCTGCCGCCAAGCAACAGCGCGCCCAGCGGCCAGCGGCAGGCGCAGCGGCTGCTGTCTGCGCGACGCGCACGACGGTCCAGCCCGACGATGCCGAGGAACCGACCAGGCAAAGCCAGGCTGAGCAAGCGGGACGCGCAGCTCGCCGAGGGAGCCCGTCACGTCGATCTGCTGCACCGTCGGCAGCTCGTAGTTCTTGAGGAAATTGGTCCAGGTGTGAACGTTGTCGTCCGGCTCGACGTAGCTCACCAGCGGCCCGGCCGGATCGGTGGCGGTGGCCGGCACGCGCTGGATCTGGTCGGTGAACAGCTCCCAGTCGACGCTCGACCTGCTGCGGCATGCCGTCGGTGATGTAGGTGATGATGACGCCGACGATGGCCGAGGAGATCTCCAGGCGCTCGGGCACCTCGAGGATGCGGATCCCGGTCAGTCCGACCTTGACGTAGTTGGTGCGGTCGAGGATCGGCTTGCAGGGCCTTGCCGTCCACCGTCACCGGGTTCTTGGTCAGCAGGAACTCGCCGATGCGCTGCTTCAGCGGCTCGAGCTCGTCGAGCTCGATGTAGCGGTCGCCGCGCAGCCCCAGGTCCATCCACTCGCGCCAGGTCCTTGACCCGGGTGAGGATCTCGTGGCGCACCTCGTAGGGCTCCACGTAGAGGAAGGACATCAGCGCGTCCTTGTGGTGGCGCTTGAGGTTGGGGTTGTCGAACTTCGAGTACCAGGGATCCGGGTCCAGCGTCAGGGTGCTGGGCGCGCCGAGATAGCGGAAATCGATCACCGGCACCGCCTTGTGGTAGACGATGAAGCCGATGGTGACCAGTGCCCGGCCCTCGTCGTCCAGCGGCGGGATCATGGTCAGGGTCTTGGGGGCTGTCTCTGTCGAACGGATAGACCAGCTCCGCGTACAGCACCCGCTTGTCCGCCGGCGCTTCCGGCACCCGCTGCCGGGTGATAGGGGTTGATCATGCCGGCGAAGGGCGAGAAGCGGTCCTTGCGCAGGCGCGGCTCGACCAGGCGCAGCTCGGCCTGGAGCGTCTCGCCGGTGTCGGTGACGAACGCAGGCCCTGCTCGGAAAATCGCCGCAGACGTTCCTCCAGGGCTGGGCGCTCGCCGTCCGGATCCTTCAGCCAGTCGTCCGGGACCAGCTCCTCGAAGGTCTCCAGGTCGCCGACATAGACCTCCAGCGCCACCTCGACACGGTCGTCGAAGACGGTGATCTCGGCGATGTTGGGCGCGGTCTCGGCGCCGGTGAGGTTGATCCAGTCGGCCCTGACATGGGATAAGGCAAGGATCAGGGTAAACAGCGCCGCGGGTAGCAGGTACTTTCTTTGCATGCTTTACAAGCCCTAACCGATCTCTGCCTGGTTGGTTCTGCGACCGGGCGACAGAAGCAAAAAGGACGAAACTGGACCAGGCACAATTGTTGCGATTCTGCCCAACGTTCGGGAATACGTCGAACTGCCTTGACAGAGGAGGAAGACTTGGCCTGCGGAGATTTCGTGCACTGCGTTTTCGCAAGAAGTCGTGCTATGACCACCATTGGAGCTCAAGCGACGTGCGCACCTCAAGCGGCGGCTTATCCAAAGTCTGCGAAGGCAACTCGGCGAAAAGCCGCTTGTAGTCTTCAGCGAACTGGCTCATGTGCCAGAACCCCCATCTTCTCGCCGCATCACTTACCCGTGAATCGGATCGCGCACGCCGCGTAAGATCCCGACGTACGCCATTGAGTCGGATTGCCTGGAGGTAGGCCTTCGGCGTCACGCCGAAGTATTCGAGAAATACCCGTTGCAGCGTGCGTTCCGAGACCCGTGACGCTCTGCATAGCTGGTTGAGTCTGATCGGTTCGTCCGGTTGATCGCCGATAAATTCCAACGCCTTGTTCAACGCACGGGAGCGAGCCGTTGCGCTGACGGAATCGCGTGCGTGAGACGCTGCGCCAATTACCCTGAGCAACGCAGTTACGATGTCCTGTCCCAGTTCCTCAAGGACGTTCCGATCTGGGAGAGAAAACGTCTCGCTGCAAGAGACCCGATGAGCCGCAGCGATCAGCCGACGCAGGTGCGAGACGGCCACATGGTCCGAAGCGAGCAGGAACCGTTGCGGCGAACCGCTTTGCCTCATCCGTTTCAGGAAAAATTGCCACGCCTGATCTGGATCCAGATCGGAGGGATGGATCGTCAGCGTATAGACATTAAATCGGGGATAGGCCGCAGCCTCGAACTCCTGTCCGGCATCGAAATACGGCAGAAGGTTCGGAGCGAGCGCAGACCCGCACCATCGGACCGACTGCGCATTGTCGGCCAGCACGGCAAAAGTCAACGCACCAGAGGGAGATGTCGCCTCGTTGTATGTGTCGACACCCGGTTTTGAAGTGCGTCAGTGCGACGGGTCCTAGGCGGACCTGCATCAGCTCGCTTCGCGCTCTCGTCCGGACTCAGCTGCCGCAAGTCCAAGTCCCAGCCTCGGATGTTGGCTGCCAGCTCTTCCAAGGTCTCGAACCGATTTCGAATAATGTCCCGATCTCCCATGTGCTGAGTACAGTGGCCTAGGCACCCGGTTTTCGATCGCTCGTGAAAACTGTCGGATTTTTGGTAACCGGATGATCGGCAAACCTGGATAATCCTGCAACCAAAGCGGACAGAGCCGACTCGATTGAGCATTGTGGGCACCCCGCTTGCCCCGTCCAGCAACCTCATTCCCGGAGGATTACATTGCTCAGACCACCAGCCTCGGCCCTGAGTGCCCTAGTCCTTGTTTCTTTTTGTGCATTTACGTCGCTCGCAAGCGCCGGCGGACCCGAGTTGGTACACGACACGGAATACTACATTCTCGAGGCGCAGAACGGCGAGGCATGGGCCGCCGACGACAAGGCAGTCGACGCCAAGCTCGCGGCCTTCCGCGAGAAGAACGGCGGCAAGCCGCCGAACATCCTCTACATCCTGATCGACGATATCGGCTTCGGCGATCTGGGGATTCCCGAACTGAACGCCATTCGCGGCTACAAGACGCCCAACATCAACGAGTTCGCCGACGAGGGCATGCGCTTGGCGCGGATGTACACCGAGCCGTCCTGCACGCCGACACGGGTCGCCTTCATGACCGGGCGCCAGCCCTTTCGCAACGGCATGGGCGACACCGCGGTCGATATCGCCGGGTTCGGTCTTGGCCGACAAGGAGGTGACGCTCGCCGAAGTGCTGTCCGAGTCGGGCTACAACACCGTGCACATCGGCAAGTGGCACATGGGCGACATCATGGAGGCCTGGCCCAACCACCAGGGCTTCGACTTTGCCGCGTTCCCCATCCACCAGCAGGGCCAGCTGACCATCTTCAATGACGATGCCGCCGCACGAAGGAAGTCGCCATCGGTATCGGCAAGAACCAACTACGACGACCGTTTCACCCTGGACAACTGGTTCCGCCCGGACGCCTCTCACATGGTGACGGTGGTGGAAGGCAAGCGCGGCGAGAACGTCCGGGAAGTCCATATGGAACCGGGCGAGCGTTGGAACCAGAAGAAATACGACGAGATGAACGCGCGCTTCCAGCGCCAGGCCCTGGAGCACCTGCGCGCGCTCGCCGAGCAGGACGAGCCATTCTTCCTGCAGTACTGGCCGGTGATCCCGCTTGTACGAACCCACGCACCACCGTCGATCAGTACACAACCCCTAACGGCGGCACTTACGTCGAGAGCATGAAGCAGCTCGACGGTTGGATCGGCGAGATCCTGCAGGAGATGAACAGCCTCGGGATCGCCGACAACACCGTTGTCGTGATCATGGGCGACAACGGCCACTTCACCAAGTACTCGCCCGGCAGCGGTTTCACACCGATGATCTACCGCGGCGGCAAGGCCGATACCACCGAAGGAGGCGTGCGCGTCGATGCCTTCGTGCGCTGGCCGGGCATGATCGAGGCGGATTCCGTCGTGGGCGACATCGTCCACGTCGCGGACCTGTTCACGACCCTGGCACGTTTCGGCGGGGCCAGCGACAAGATCCCGACGGATCGCATCATCGACGGCGTGGACCAGACGGCCCTGATGCTGGAGGGAGAGACCCACGGCCGTCGGGATCACGTATTCATCTATTCCATCAACAAACTCGAGGCGGTCGTGAAAGAGCAGTTCAAGCTCAAGGCCCCTGGCCCCGGTGAGAGCCCCATCGTGGCCAAGTTCTACGACCTCTTTCGCGATACCCGCGAGGAGTGGCCGGTATCCACCGAGGTCGGCGCCTGGGGCGGCCAGGAGTTCGTGCGAATGATCGGGCGACACAAGCAGCGCAAGGAGAAGTATCCGGACGAAGGTCCGGCGAGGGGTCTCCCGTACGACGGCATCGAGAACCTGCGCCCCGAGTCCAAAGCGGCAGTGGAGGCTTTCCTCGTAAAACAGAGCGCCGCGACAAAGTAATTCGAAACGGGTGCGGACTGTGGCTTTTCATGAACGGGAAATGCCATTTATTCGTATTCGGCGTCAATGCTGTGAAACAATGGGTGCGTTACATTGAAGAGCCAAAGAATTTCATTGATCGTTGCGGTAGCTCTGCTTTTCGCAGGTGCTGCGAGGGCCGCAGAAATCGTCCACGACGGCGAATACAACTTTCTCAAGGCCCAGCACGGAGAACGTTGGGACGCGGAAGACAAGGAAATCGAGCAAGATGCTCGGCAGACATCCGCGACAAGCATGGCGGCAAGCGCCCGAACATTCTCTACATCCTCATCGACGATGTCAGCTTCGGCCAGATGGGGAACCGGACGCTGAACTACGTCACGGGGATCAAGACGCCGAGCATCAACAGGTTTGCCGAGGAAGGGCTTTCTCTGATGCGGATGTACACCGAGCCGTCCTGCACGCCGACCCGGGCCGCCATGCTGACCGGTCGCCACCCGGTCCGCACCGGCCTCAAGGAGGTGAAGGTCGCGCTGGTCGGCGAAGGACTTCCTGCCTCGGAGGTGACCATCGCCGAGGTCCTCTCGGCAGCGGGCTACCGCACTTCGCATGTCGGCAAATGGCACCAGGGCGACATCGAGCAGTCCTACCCGCACAATCAGGGTTTCGACTACGCCGCCTTCCCGCTGCACCAGCAGGTCCAACTTTCCCTGATGACCGATGAAGCCGCCGATGCCTTCAGGCTGATCGGCTACGCCGATAAGACGCAGTCCAATGCCTTTGCGGTCGACAAGAAGTTCAAGCCCTCTGGGCTGGTCACCGGGGTCGAGGCGAGAAAGGGTGGCACCGCTCATGAGATCGACCTGAAACCGGGCGAGAAGTGGACGCAGCAGCACTACGTCGAGATGAATGAGCGTTATCAGCGCCAGACGATCGAGCAGCTCCGTGAGCTCTCGAAAGCAGACGAACCTTTCTTTCTGCAGTATTGGCCCCTCTGGCCGCTCAACTTCGTCAACGACCAGGAGCAGAACCTCTCGCACAATGGTGGCCACTTCGCCGAGAAATTGCAGCGCTTGGACGGCATGGTGGGTGAGGTCTTCGACGAAGTCGAGAAGCTCGGCATCGCCGACAACACCCTGGTCGTGCTGATGGCCGACAATGGCCTGATGCATCTCTATCCCAGCTACACATCGGGCCTCAACGAATTGATCTACCGCGGCGGCAAGACCGACCACCTCGAGGGTGGGGTGCGCGTGGATGCATTCGTCCGCTGGCCGGGGGTAATCGAGGCCGGCAGTGCGGCGGGTGATATCGTGCATGTCTCCGACCTCTTCACGACCTTCGCCCGCCTCGGTCAGGCCACCGAGTACATCCCGACCGACCGGGTCATTGATGGCATCGACCAGACTGCGCTGCTCCTCAAGGGCGAGCACCATGGCCGCCGTGACTATGTCTACATCTACGAGAACGAGATCCTGCGTTCGGTAGTCAAGCAGGAATTCAAGATGCACGTTCCCCAAGCCGGTGTTCCCGGCGCTGCGGCCCCGGTCTTCAACCTCTACCGCGATCCCGCGCGAAGAAGAGCCCTTCGTTGGTCTGCCGCTATGGTCCGGGGCGAGCTTCCAAGACATGATCAAGCGGCACATGATGACGATTGCGAAGTACCCCCATGCCGAGCTCGGCAAAGGCAACCCCTACGAAGGCATCGACAACCTTCGTCCTGAGAGCAAGGAAGCCGTCGCAACCTTCATGTCCTGGCATTGACATGGTTGGCAAGCTTCCGGTCCTTTCTTCAAGTCCAAGCTTCGCACGTTCAATCAGGTTCGGCCTTTGGCTGAGCCTGGCCGCATTGTTTTCCGCGTTCGCAGCCAACGCCGAAGGGCAGAACCAGAAAGACATCCGACTCGTCCTGCAGATCACCGTCGATGGCCTGCGGGCCGACCTGCTCGACCGCTATCGGGCCGACTTCGGCGAAGGGGGATTCAACCACCTACTACGAAAAGGGGCTGTCTACACCAACGCGCACTACCAGCATGCCAATACCGAGACCATTGTCGGTCACGCGACGCTGGCCACCGGCACCTTTCCATCCCTGCATGGCATGGTGGGGAACGTCTGGTTCGACCGGGAGGCCGGCGAGCTTGCGTATAACATCGAGGACCCGGACAGTCCGCTCCTCCCGACCCGGGAAGCCGAGGCTGAAGGCGAGCAGGTCGATCCGGCACAGAAGCAATCGCGCACCCAGGGTCGATCACCGAGGGTGCTTCTTGCACCGACCATCGGCGACGGGCTTGCCGCCTATTTCGGCGGACGCTCGAAGATATTCGGTGTGTCGGGCAAGGACCGCAGCGCCGTCGCCATGGCCGGAAAAACGGGCAAGGCGTATTGGTTCTCCACCAACACCGGCGATTTCGTCACCAGCAGCTATTACTACGACAGCTATCCGGGCTGGGTGAGTGACTGGAACGGCCAACACAAGGCCGAGCGCTACGCCGGCAAGTCCTGGTCTTTGCTAAACGATGCCTCGACCTATCTCCTGGCCGACCAGGACGACCGGCCCTACGAGGCGGATCTCAAGGGGTACGGGCGCGTTTTCCCCCACCCGTTCGGACAGGCCGACGACAAGCGGTTCTACACCCGGATTCTCGTCAGCCCGGTCGGCGATCAGTTAGCTGCGGAATTTTCCAAGGCGCTCATCAGCCACGAGCGGTTGGGGCGGGATGAGGTCCCGGATTACCTGTCAATCAGCTTTTCCGGGGTGGATGCCGTCAATCATTTTTTCGGTCCTTCCAGCCTTGAGAACGAAGAGGTCGTCGCGCAGCTGGACAGAACCCTAGCGGACCTCTTCGCCTTCATCGACAAGGAGATCGGACTCGCCCATACGCTGATCGTGCTTGCCGCCGACCACGGCATGTCCGATATGCCCGAGTACATGTCCGAGCTGGGTTACGAGGTCGGCCGACTGGAGCCAGATCAACTGGTTGGGACGGCCAACCAGGTCGGGCAGACATTTGGCATCGACAAGGTCGTGCGCTTTTTCTACCGGCCCTACTTGTACCTCGACGACGAGAAGATCAGGGCGGCGAAGGCCAACCGCGTCCAGGTAGAGCAGGCCATCGCCGATGCGCTGACGGAGCTAGAAGGGATCGAGCTGGCGGCAGCGACCAGCCGCCTTTCGGCGAAAGGCACGAACCCGCTGTTGGACCAGGTACGAAACAATCATCACCTGTCCAGGTCCGGCGATATCTATGTCATCCAGGCGCCCTATTGGTTTCTGTTCGACAAAGGGTCAGTCGTGGCCATGCATGGATCCCCCTGGCGCTATGACACCCACGTGCCGATCATCTTCGCCGCGCCCGGTGTCGAAGCGCAGCAGGTCCATCGGCTCGTCCACCCGGTGGATGTCGCACCCACCATCGCCGCGCTCCTTGGAATGAGCCCACCGGGGGGGAGCCAGGGGACTCTTTTAGAAGAGGTGCTCGCGGAAAGACGAAGTGAGTAAGGCAGTCGCCATCGCAGGGGCGAATCTGACTCACTGCGGCGGCACCAACTATCAGGCCGCCGGCAGCGAGCATGTCATCGTAAGAGTGGACTTACTTGGAGATCTTTGTCCATGCTGACCTACTCGCCAATTGCACAGATGGTTCCGATGGGCCTGCGCGGATTCGCACTCTGCTTGTTGCTGACGCCGGTCGCCTTCCCTGAGAATCTATCTGCTGCCGATCCACAGGACAGCAGTTCCTGGCAGCACCGCGCCGCGCTCTATCTCTGGATGGCTGGCCTCGATGGCACGTCCGGAAACAAGTTGCAGACGGGAAAGATCGAGGCATCCTTCAGCGACATCATGAAGAACCTCGAAGCGGAGTTCATGCTCGATTATCGGGGCAAGAAGGACAAATGGGGGGTGGGCCTGGACCTGATCTATATCAACATCGGCCCCGGCCCGACTGTCAGTGGGCCTAATCCTGCACCCGTCGAGCCACCAACGATTTCCGCCGATGCCGACATCGATGTAGAGCAGTGGGTGGTAGACTTCACCGGCCGGTATGAGATCGCCAAGGGGCTCGAGCTGCTGGCGGGCGGCCATTACGTCGATGTGGCAATTGGCGGGCCGGTGTTAGGGGTGGGTTATAGCTTTTAGCGTAGCCGGGATCGCCATGGTGAATACCAAACTCATCTCCACTTCGACGCTCTTCTTGATTCTTTCCCTGCTCACTGGCTGTGCAAGCACTGCACGGTCCCTGATGCCCACGCCCACGCTTTACCATCAACAGCCGGTGACAGTGCTGTTCGGGAACATACCGCAGGAGCGTCGCCGACCGGAGGTGGAACTTCTCTACATCACAGACCGGGTGCCCGAGAAGGACCCGGAGACCGGGCTGCCCTACGGTGAGAAGCGTGCGCGCTCTCTTGCGTTCGGCGCAGCGGTGGTCGAAATGGTGCCGGGGCTTCCCTGGACAGAGCTGGAGCGGCAGAGCCGGCTCGCCGAACGTTCGGCCGATGTCAACCTGGAAATGGGCCGGATCGAAGAATTGGGTCGCTTTCCGGAAGAACCGTACGCGCTTGAGGTAACACCCGGTGGGGTGAAGCGTTCGCGTGAGGTGGTCGCCGCGCACGAGAAGACGAAAGCCGAATTCCGGGCGGAGCTCCAGCGGCACCTTGCGCAGTCGCAGGACGGAGAAGTCATGCTCTACGTCCATGGATTCAACGAGACCTTCGCCACCGCCGCCTTCACGACCGCCGAGCTGTGCCACTTCCTTGGTCGCGCGGATGTCTGCGCCTTTTTCACCTGGCCCGCCTCGGCGTCCGGCGGTTTCCTGCGGTCGTACACGAACACCACGGAATCGGCAGAATATGCAGTGGGCCACCTTACGAAAACCATCCGTCTCATTGCACAGACGCCCGGGGTGAAAGGGCTGCAACTGCTCGCCCACAGCCGCGGAACGGCCGTTCTGTTGAGTGCACTGCGCGAGCTGGCCATCCAGAGCATCGCGGCGGGACTCGAACCGGCGGACCTGCTCAAGATCGACAACCTGGTCCTGATGTCCCCGGACATCGACATGGACGTTGCCCGTCAAAAAATAGAGCTCTTCGGTTCGGATCCGGACCTGATCTCTCGTTGGTCCGCGGCGCGGCTACCGCACCTGCTCCGGGAACGGCTGACGATTTACGCTTCCCCCACCGATCGCGCATTGCTCGTCTCCACGATTCTATTCCGCAGCCGAAAACGCGTCGGCGCGCTCAGCCCCGAGGACATACCGCCGGCGGCTCGGGACTACTTCGGAAAATGGGGAAACATCGATCTGATCGTATACAAAGGCAAAGCCACCGATAGGTTCGGTCACTCCTACTTCTCCAGCAACCCGGAGGTGAGCACAGATCTCATCCAGCTGATCCGTTACGGCCGCGCACCCGGCGAGACCGGGCGACCGCTCGTGCCAATGGGGGCCGCCACCTGGAAGTTCCCGGAACAGGTCACCCAACTGAAGAGTGAATGAGTGGTTCGCTCTGGCGAAGGGGTGCCACGAAACGGTGCCAAGCTCAATTTCTGCCTCAACTCATCAGCGGATTGACGTGGCGCACTCCAGCGAAACGCTTGAAGTCATTGTCCGCCGAGTAGACGGCACAGCCATGCTCCATGGCCATTGCGGCGATGTGGACATCGGTAGTCAGGTTGCCGCCGGTACCGGTGGTGGTCAACAACTCCCGCAGGACCTTCCAATGATGAGGACCCGGAGCGACCGCTCGCACGGATGGCAGCGCAAACCATTCGTCGACGTAACTCAATGCCGAGTCGACGGACAAGGGATTGTTGAAAACCCGACCATTCGTGCAGACTCTGAGAAACGCCAGCACTGTAACCCAAGGAAGCCCGACGAGATCTGTACCGCTGAGCTGGGCCTCCAACCAGGCCTTAGATCGCAAATGGTCGGTCAAATCGGCATTTACTGCATAGATCAGCAGGTTTGCGTCGACCAATATCATCGCCGCTGTTCTATCTTCTGCTGCAAGGCATCTTCCTCGAGCCGATCCGCCAGGTCGACGGACTTGACCAGATCAAATCCCTGCATCGGTCGTCCCAGCGACGCCGGCGTAAGTCGATAGGGAACCGGTTTAGGATGCTTGAATGTTTGCAAACCCGCCTGCAACGTCTCGTTAACGACCTGCCTCAACGGCTTTCCCGATGTCTCTGCCGTCCGTTTCAACTCGGCGAGCAACTCGTCTTCGATTACAAGGGTGGTGCGCATCAATACGCCTTATATATCCGCATCATGATGTCAGTATAGCCAGGTACGTCGACATCTGCGATGTCGCTCGTGACTAACACAGTTATTGGTTGCTGCGATCGCGCTTTGATTAGCATGCACAGAGGCTGATTCCCTGAGTATGGGAAGGGTTTGGCGATTTTAACGTATCGGCCACGCCAGCCTTTCCCATGTATTTGCAGTCTATTGTGCCTGATGGTAGAGCTATTCGGGTCGGACCGTTTTTTTCGAAGCTATACTTCCACCGCGTATCGAGGATACCAATACGCAAGCGACATCGACGATTTCTACCCCCCCGGAGCGAATGGGCCGGCAGTGAATCGCATGTTTTTCCAACTGACTAATTGACCTGATCCGCATGTCCGAAAAGCGCACATCTTCCGTTGCAATCGGTTCCCGAGACCAGCAACCAAGGAGACCGCTCGCCGAGCCCTGTAACCTGGAGGCGCTGCTGGCGGGCTTCTCTGCAAGCCTGGCCGACATGGAGCCGAATCGTGTGGATACCGCGTTCGAGCAGGCGCTACGGCTGATCGGGGAATGCGTCTCGGCCGACGAGGTGCGCCTGCTCTCCGTTAAGGGCTGCTCGATCAGCGGCAGGATCGCGTATAGCTGGGCTTTGGGCGGCGCTCAGACGGAACTTGCCTGCTCATCCAGGGACTTCGTGGACCGTTTCCCTGCGGCAATGGAGCAGCTGAATTTGGGAGAGCCCCTGATCTTCGGCGCCCCGGGAGAGCTCCCGGAGCAGGCGCATGCCGAACGCACCTACCTTTCGAGCATCGGACTCCTGGCCGCTATCGCACAGCCCATCATGGTGGATGGGGATCTGATCGCCCTGCTCTTCGTCCACCGGTTTGCCGAGACACGTTGGCCCGCGACATTCGTTGACAAGCTGCCTTCCATCGCTGGTCAGTTTGGCAATGCGCTGGCGCGCAAGCAGGCCCAGACGGAGTCGGATCGGCAACTGGCATTCGAGGCCATGCTGGTGGACATCTCCGCGCGCTTTGTGAACCCGGCCCCCGAGACCATCGACGCGGCGATGGACGGCACCCTCGCGCGGATCGGCACCTTCTTTCAGGCCGACCGGGTCTTCGTCGCTCGCTTCACCGACGCGCTTACCGGGTCTGCCGGGAGCCTCACCTACGCCTGGGTCGCTCCCCACGTTGCCACGGACGACCCTCTCGTGGGGGGCGCGAGCTTCGATCAACGCTTCCCCTGGATGACCGCCCGGATGCGCCGCGGCGAGGTGTTTCGGGTATCCCCCGATGTCATGCCGCCCGAAGCGGTCGCGGAACGGGACTATGTACGGCGGGCCGGCATCCAGTCCTCGATCCTGATCCCGTTGACCGTAGGAGGCTGTATCGGCGGCGTCACCATACTCGACTCGTTCGACCCGAAACGGCACTGGACCCGGCTGCAGACCCAACGCCTCCAGCTCATCGGCGAGATCATCGCCAGCGCCCTTGAACGCAAGCTCGACCAGGCCGTGCTGCACGAGCGCGGCGAACTGCTGCGCGCCACCCTCGAGCGCGCCCCGGCGGGTGTCGCCCTGACCGACCCGCGCGGCAACCTGGTTCAGGCGAATCCCAGCTTCTGCCGGATGCTGGGCTACGACCGATCGGAGTTGCGGGGACGCAACGTGCGCGACCTGACCCACCCTGATGATCTGTACGTGACGGAACGCGCCCTCGCCGCGGTGGTGGAGAAAGGCATGGAGGCAGTACCCCACGAAAAGCGCTACATACGCAAGGACGGCTCCCCGTTATGGGCGCAAGTCGTCGTCAGCGGCATCCGTGACGCCGAGCAGGGGTTGCGGTACCTGGTGGGAGTCGTCATCGACGTTAGCCAGCGCAAGGCCATGGAGCAGGAGCTCAAGCACGCCCTGGCTCAGGTACGGGACCTGAAGGACCGTCTGGAGGCCGAGAACCTGCTGCTCCGCGAGGAGATCGAGCTCAAGCAATCCCACGAAGAGATCACCGGCGAAAGCGCCGCGATGCGCCGGATCAAGGCCCAGATCGAGCGCGTCGCACCCACGGACGCCACGGTCCTGATCCTCGGGGAGACCGGAACCGGCAAGGAGCTGGCGGCCACAGCGGTGCACCGGCTGGGCAAGCGCGCGAACAAGCCCCTGATCAAGGTCAACTGTGCCGCCCTGCCAGAGGCGCTGATCGAAGCGGAGCTGTTCGGCCGCGAAAAGGGGGCCTACACCGGCGCCCTGACCCGCCAAATCGGACGCTTCGAGCTGGCCGACGGCGCCACGCTGTTCCTCGACGAGATCGGCGACCTGCCACTGGGCCTGCAGAGCAAGCTGCTCCGGGTTCTGCAGGAGGGCCAGTTCGAGCGCCTCGGGAGCGCCCGGACCCTCCAGGTGGACGTGCGCCTGATCGCAGCCACCAACCGCGATCTGGAACAGATGGTACGGGACGGTTCGTTCCGGGAGGACCTGTTCTACCGGCTCAACGTCTTTCCGATCGAGGTCCCGCCCCTGCGCGAGCGCCCGGAGGACATCCCCGCCCTGGTCTGGGATCTGGTGGGACAATGTTGCGAGCGCACCGGCCAAACCATCCAGACCATCCCCGCGCGCAACATGCAGGCACTGCAGACCTACGCGTGGCCCGGAAACGTGCGCGAGCTATACAACCAGATCGAGCGGGCCCTGATCCTGACCCAGAGCCCGACCTTGCGGGTCGAGCTGCCGGGGACGCGCCAAGACTCGGCGCCCCCGCCCGCCGCGGAGTCCCTGGAGGCCGTAGAGCGCGCCCACATCGCGGCTGTGCTTGCCCGCACCGGCTGGCGCATCCGCGGCGAGCTGGGCGCGGCCTCGATCCTTGGTCTCAAGCCCACCACATTGGAATACCGCATCAAGAAACTCGGCTTGAAGCGCCCCAGTGGTGTTGCCTCCAAATAATTGGATCGCAATTCACGGTAATTTGGAGATTATTGAGCAGACATTGCCGGAGCATTTGCATTGGCTCGGCAAAAACGTCTCGAAAAACATACTGTTGCCAGATGCGCACAACATTGGCACAAAAACTGTACCGAGGAAGCGCAAGACTCCCGTCGAGAAACCGCCATCCCGCCAATGATCGTCTTGACCCTGTGCCTGGTGACCAGCGACGACGAGCGACCGGCTGCATTGCGGACCCTCAAGCGCATCCTCGAGCCTACACGCGTGCGAACGGGCTGTGGCGGCTGCGACCTGTTCCAGGACAGCGAACAGCCCAACAGGATTGAACTGGTGGAACGCTGGGAAGACGAACAACCCCTGCTACGACATCTCCGGTCCCGGGATTTCCGCGCCGTCCTCGCGGTCATCGACATGTCGATCACTCAACCCGAGGTCCGCTTCGACTGGGTCACCCGGACCCGGGGATTGGGATTCATCGAGGAATCATTGAGCGCCCGTTGAAATGAGAATAGAACCTATGCAGACAAGCATCACGTCACCCGGACTCGTCATCGCCAGCATGACGGCGGCGTTGACTATCTCCACGCCGGCCTTTGCCGACCTTCCCGAATCCGGCCCCTACCGTCTCCGATACGCCGATATGCCAATGTTTCCGCCACAAACCGGCGGCGGTGCCAGCGCCGACGACGCTGCATCCGAGGGCGACACCCAAGCGACAAATCCCCAATGCGCCGCCTTCGAAGCCGATCCAGACGCCGATGTCGGCGACATCATCCGGGCCGGCTGCGAGCCCACCCTGGCGCAGATGTCCAAGCTGATGGACAACCCGCTGGGCAACGTCGCCATGCTGTTCACCCAGTTCGACATCTACCAGCTGAAGGAGCCCAACACGGGACGAACGGAAGACAAGTACAACTACATGGGCATCGCCCAGTTCCCGAAGGGCCTCGGCGAGGACTGGAACCTGATCAACCGCATCGTCTGGAACGTACCCAGCATGCCGCTGGACCAGAACAAGATCGACGAGGCGGAACGCGCCGCGGCCCTTCTCGGCGACCTTCAGGGCGCGGTTCTGCCGCCCGCAGGATCGCCGGTCGCGCCCATCGATCTCTTCGGCGGTCGCACCACCGGCTTCGGCGACATGTACTACGTCGGTCTGTTCTCGCCGAAGAAGCCAACGGACATGGGCAACGGCAAGTTCGTCTGGGGCGCTGGGCTTCGATGTCATGTTTCCGACGGCCAGCGAGGATATCCTGGGTACCGGCAAATGGGGGGCGGGGCCATCGGCCCTGGGCGTCTACCTGGGGCCGAAGTGGAAGCTCGGCGCCCTGGCGCAGCAGTACTGGGACTTCGCCGGCGACAGCGACCGGGACAACGTCAACCTGATGAACCTGCAGTACTTCTACATGTACAGCCTCGAACGAGACCACGTCCATCGGTGCCGCCCCCAACATCATCGCCAACTTCGAGCAGTCCAGCGGCAACAAGTGGACCGTCCCCGTCGGGCTCGGCATCAACAAGACCATCAATATCGGCAAGGTGCCGGTGCGTTTCGGCGTCGAGGCCTACTACTCGGCCATCAAGCCCGACGACGTCGTCGGCACCGAGTGGAACTACCGCTTCTACATGATCCCCGCCGCGCCGTCGGCCCTGTTCAAGTGGATGCAGTAGCTAGGGTTCGTCAGAGTAACCCGACCCAGTAATTCACGCCCTTACGAGAGGCAAAAGTCTAATGACAAACCAGTTGAGGAAATTGAGCATGTTGGTTGCAGGGGCGGCGCTCGGTGTCTCGTCCCTGCTCGTTCTGCAGAACCTGTCCGAATCGGCGATCTCCTCCGCCGAAGCCGCCGGTGGCGTGGTGACGGACCCGAACGTCGAGGCCCCGGACCGCTACGTCTACTACCCGGGGACCGAGGTGCTGGCCGAGGACGAGATACGTGTCATTGCCTGTGGCACCGGTATGCCGGATCAGCGCCTGGCACAGGCGTCGGCGTGTTTTCTCTTCGAACTGGGCAACGGCGACAAGTTTATCTTCGATATCGGCTCTGGATCGATGCGGAACATCGCGTCGCTCATGATCCCGTATGAGTATCTGACCAAGATCTTCCTCAGTCATCTGCATACCGATCACTGGGGTGATCTGGACTCGCTCTGGGCAGGAGGCTGGACTGCCGGGCGTCCGGTGCCGCTTGAGATCTGGGGCCCCTGCGGGGCAAACGGAGGACATGGGAACGGCGTATGCTATCGACCATTTCCTGAAAGCCAACAACTGGGACAAGAAAACGCGTGAATTCGCAATTACACCGGTCCCGGGCCAGATCACTGTGCACGAATTCGACTACAGGGCGATCAACGAGGTGATCTATCAGGAAAACGGCGTGACCATCCGCACCATCCCGGCGATTCACGCCGGTGATGGCCCGGTCAGCTTCATTCTCGAATATGCGGGACTCAAGGTCATATTCGGCGGCGACACGTCACCCAACAAATGGTTTATCGAGCACGGCAAAGACGCGGATCTCGTGATCCACGAGGCCTTCAATCCACCGAGTGTGTTCGCGACACTTGGCAATCAGCCAGCGCAGCTTGCCTGGCGCGCCTGTTGCGCGTTCCACACCTCGGGCCCGGCCTTCGGCAAGATCATGAGCACGATCAAGCCACGCCATGCAGTGGCCTATCACGCTTTGATCGACTAGGCACACAGCAATACAACACCTACTACGACAGCATTCGGCAAACCTACGATGGTCCGCTATCCATTGCCAGCGACCTGATGGTCTGGAACGTCACCAAGGACAAGATCACCGAACGCATGACCGTCGTGACTCGGAATGCTTGGGCCGTGCCAGGTACGGCAAAGCAACCGCCACCGCAACCAGGTGTGCCCGACCCGATAAGTGACTTCATCAAACAAGGCGAATGGGGTCCGGGCTTCAATGCCCAGAACGAGATGCTCGACGAGCACGCGAAGAAGTACAACCTGCAGGATCAGGACTGGCGTAAACAGATGCCTTGGTATCAGCCAAACAAGTAAGGCTGAGAATCCCCTGTAGGAAGGGCAGGTTCGATTTATTCTCCAATCGGACCTCGCCGGCCGATCCGTGCTTGCCCGCGCGCGACCGAGCCGGCCAACACTTCCGAACAGTTGCTCGGCAAGCGCGATAGCCCTGTCACTCTTCGACGTGTAGATGGTCACCTGTCCGACCGCCCGACCCAGACGCTCGGCGATGATCCGTAGCGTCATCACCTCGATGTCCAGGTCCGGCGCCGCCAGGATCAGATTGGCGATGCGGTAACGCGCCCGCGGGTCATGGCCGGCGGCGCGCGTCTCGATGACCAGCTCTCGAACGGCGGAGACGACAACATCCGCCCCGCAACTGTGGGCCAGCAGGTGGACCTTGTCGATTTCCGGAAAACTGGCCAGGGCGCGCAAAAGCTGCTTGAGATGGAAGGTGGTGAAACCACCGGACTCCCGGTCATAGGCATAACCGGTCAGCCCACCGCAGCCCGCCGGCCAGGTGTAGAGCAAGGCGACGCCTTCCCGGCCCATGAAGTGCCAGATCTCTGCCAGGGTGAAGGCGGCAGTTTCGAACCCTTCGTTGTAACCGTGGACATAGATCAGCACCTCTTGCCGCGGGGTCAGGGCGAGACGCCTTTTCAGCGCCTCCCTGAACGATCGTTCGGTACCTTGCTGGGCCTGGCTGCGCTCGTCTTCAACGACCTTGCCGGCGACAATGGTGAACGGAAACGGGGTCTCCGGGAAGCGCACCGATTCGGTGATCTTGACAAGACGCAAGTTGAGGCCTTCCTCGCGCGTCCGCTGGCGGCTGGCCTGTGCGAGCTGCACCCAGCCGGCGCCGTCGCCGATCTTGACCTCGGCGGAGCCGAACGCCATCGAGAAGGAGCGCTTGTGGCCGTAACCCGGATTTCCCTGTTCGTCGAGCTCGGGGGCTCGATCCGTCACGTACCATGGTGAGGATGTGAATCACTGACTTGTCTTCCGTTTTACCTGTGGTGGGCTCCTTCATTTGGTAAATGTCGAACTGGGTGAATAGCATTGCCACGTTACCCAGGGGGTTGTCCATCAGCTTGGACATCTGGGCCGTCGTCGGCCTGCAGCCAGCACGGATGATGTCACCGACATCGGCGTCGATATTGGTCTCGAATGCAGCGCACCGGGAATTGTCGGCCGCTTTATCGCCTGTGGCTTGATCCGCGGCCTTCGCATTGCCACTCGCGCCCACGTCAGAATGCTTGACTTTGAGATCCAGCGGTGGGGAATCTGCGACAGCGGATGCCGCCATGCCCAACCAAGTTGCCAGTGCGGCAACAACCGGTCGATTGATCCAGGGTTTCACCTTCATTGCCTAGCCTCTCGCCCGTTCCCGGCGTTCAGTGTTTTCTGTGCTTAATCCGACCCGCACGCGCTTGTAGTCCAGTCGAAATGCACGCCCTGTCAATGTATAGACAGGCCGAGAAGCGCGAACGCCCCGTCGCGTCATGGAGATGCGCTTCTCGGCCCGAATATCGTCCGTTTGCTCGGCTACTGCTTCTTCGGCATCGGCGGTGGCGTGTAGCCCTTCCACTTGCCGCTCAGGATGTGCTCGCCCGGCTCCTTCTTGTCTGTGCGAGGCGCCTTCTTGTAGGCCTCGGTGACATCGGGCGGCAGGACGTACTCATCCACCGTCGCCATGCGCACCTTGATCGTGTCCTTGGTGACGTTGATCACCATCAGGTCGCGCGCCAGGGCCAGCGGGCCGTCATAGGTCTTGCGCACGCCGTCCATGATCGCGGCGTTGTTCTCCGGCGACTGCACCGAGTGGTAGCCGACGGCCAGGCGCGGCTTGACGGTGGACATGACCTTGCCGAAGGCCTGAGGGCTCGGTGTGGATCCGCGTCGACACGTAGGTCGCCTGGTCCAGATCCCAGCCGAAATAGGCGGCCAGGGCCTTGGGCGGAAGGAAGCACTCGTGGGAGGCCACGTCCGCATCCTTGGCGTACTCGATGTACCACTTGTTCGGGTAGGTATCGCCGCCGAACACGTACTTGAGCCCGTTCCATTCGAGACTGTAGCTCACCGAGCCGTCCAGGCTGTGGATGGCCGGCCAGGATCGAATCGTGACGCCGTTCTCCTGGTAGACGATCTCGTTCTCCTGCTTGTAGTCGAACTCGTGCACCTCGATCTGCGCGCCCTTGTCGGGCAGCGCGCCGGTACGGGTGGCGAGGTCCCAGGCGTAGCCCTTCTGCATGCCCTCGACGAACGCCTTGGTCCCCAGCTCCGGGCTGGAACCGGTGGGTCCGTAGATGTGGATCGGCGTATAGCGCCCCGACAGCCAGCCGCCGATGTGAAGGCCCATGAAATCGCCGACGTGGTCGACGTGCAGGTGGCTGGCAAAGACCTTGTCGAGCTTCGAGAAGTCGGGGCGCAGGGAGAACAGGTTCGCCAGCGAGCCCGAGCCGATATCGAACAGGAACTTGTCGCCGTTGCCCAGCTCGACGAGGTACGAGATGGAGACGGCCGCCCGGGTCTGGTTCGGCATGCCGGTACCGAGCGCGGTGATCCGCATCTCGTCGGCGCCGAGCAGCTCGGTATTGGGGAAGTAGCTGGCCGGGTACTTGCCATCGACGATCGCCGCGGGCGTGCGTCCGAGCGGCATGTTGTCCTCGGCGCCTGCCGCATGAGCCGGACCGGCCATGATGACAGCTCCGATGATCCCGCTGATGAGAAGCAGGAGATTCCCAAGCAAGACATTCGAGAAGTCATCTGTCTTCGGTGCAAATCTCGACGTTTTCGACATGCTCTCTATCCTCCGGATTGTCTTGCAACTGGCGATGACCGCCGATTACGTGGGACGCTGCGCTTTGGCCAAATTGTAGTACCATAGGGTGCTCTATGTTTTAACACGTCGAGCAGGCGGAGATCAATAGAGAACTCTATGGTACGAGGCAAGACGAAACGATTGGCCCGTGACGACTGGCTTAAGGCAGCGCTGATCTTGTGCGAGTCAGGCATCGATCGGGTCAAGGTTGCTCCACTCGCGGCAGACCTGGGCGTGACCACGGGCAGCTTCTACTGGCACTTCAAGAACCGGCGCGAGCTGCTCGATGCACTGCTCGACTACTGGGAGCGCGAAATGACGGATGCGGCGATCGAGACAGCCAAGCACTCCGCGGGCTCCCCCGCCGAGCGCATTCTTGGTGTGATGGAAACGGTAACCGACGGCAATCTGGCACGTTACGATCTGCCGATCTGGCACTGGGCCCAGTCGGACGCCGAGGCGAACCGTGTTTTCCAACGCGTTCTGAAAAAACGCTTCTCGTTTGCCGCCTGGATGTTTTCCGAGGCCGGTTTCTCCAGCGAGCAAGCGGAGATTCGGGGGCGTATGATGGTGATCTATATGATGGGCGAATCGACATTGATCCCGGGTTCCCTGGCGAATCGCAGAGACTACTCTGAAGTTGCAGCACGCGATCTTGACAGCACCGGAAACCTGACAGGCTGAGCCCGAAAGCCGAAGACGCTATCGCCGTAACCAAGGCGCCACCGGCTTCAACCCCAACGCGAAGACCATGATGAGTCCGGGCCGCGATAACCCGCCCCCTCTCCGGGCAGAGAACCCGGACGTCACGACTAACAAGCCAAAGAGCAGGGCGATTCCATTTCGACAAGCGCGATAGGTAGCGATCTCAGGTCCGACGGAAAGTCGATGTCCTTGAGAATTCCGGGGTCGGTTGTTGGCAACAGTAGAAGCTCGGAAGGGGCATTCTCGAGCAAGCCTCGCGCACCTCTGTCGCCGCTCAGGGAAAGCAGTCGTGATCGCCATTGGGCTGAGAATCCCACCGGATGGCCGCGCAAGCCGCCAAACGTCGGCGCTGCCAAAGCTGCACCACCACGGAGCGCATCGAACACCGCGCGAATCGTAGCCGGAAGAATCCAAGGCATATCCGCTAGAGCGATGAGCCAGCCGTCGGCATCGCCATGTGCCGAAACGCCCGCGGCGATGCTACTGGCGATACCGGTCGAGCTCCCCGGATTCTCGATCACCTTGACGCCGGCGGCTGCTAGCATCCGGGAGAGCGCTTTGTCGCCGGCTCGGATCACGGCCACGGAATCGGGCAGTACTTCGACCAGGTTGCGGGCAGCGCGCTGACCGACGCTCTCGCCGTCGGACAGTTCGGCCATTAGCTTGTGAGTGCCAAATCGCTGCGCGCTTCCAGCAGCGAGCAGAACGCCGACGATTCGGGTCACGTCTTCCTTTCGCTGGCGGATACGCCATTTCGGGCGGCGGTAATGCCCGCCAGGATGGAGAGCGCGATCTCCGCCGGCCGCTTGCTGCCGATGGCGAGCCCCGCCGGGGCGTCGAGCCGTGAGATCTGAGACGGCGTCAATCCGGCCTGTTTCAGGCGGTTGTGCCGAGCCGCGGCACTGCGCTCAGAGCCCAGGGCACCGACGTAAAATGCCTTGGTTAGCAACGCCTCGCTCAATGCCAGATCGTCCTGCTTGGGATCGTGTGCCAGCGTGACGATGGCGCTGCGGGGGTCGTTCGCCAGCTCCCGCGCGGCATCGTCGGGCATAAGGCGGGAGTACTCGACATTGGTCAGTGGCGAAGGATCAGCGAAGAGCTCCCGTGGGTCGCATATGGTGACACGGTAGTCGAGTAACCTGGCCATTCGCGCTAGCACTCGCGCCAGCTGGCCGTCGCCGATCAGCAGCAGGTGCCAACCGGGGCCGAAGACCTTGGTCACGGCGTCCTCGGTAACCTCCAGCTCCCTGGTGTACGCGCCCTCATGCAGGCTGACCTCACCGGTGCGCAGACAGACCCGGCGGGCCACCAGCGCACCCGACTCTAGCCGCGACAGCAGGGCCGTGAGCGGCTCAAGTACATCCAGCTCTTCGACCAGAAGCTCCAAGCGTCCGCCGCAGGGCAGACCAAGCCGGCTCGCCTCCCGACTGTTGACACCAAAATCCACCAAGGTCGGAAAGGGAGTGCCCAGCTCCCGTTTTCGATAGCGATCAGCAAGCTCCTGCTCCACGCAACCGCCCGAGACGGAGCCGGCCATAGCGCCGTCGGCACTGATGGCCAGCACAGAGCCCGGCGGCCGCGGCGACGAGCCCCAGGTGCGAATCACCGTAACCAGGGCCACATGCTGCCCATTCTCCAACCATTTTCGAGCGACAGACAGGACCTCGAGGTCCGCAGCCTGCTCGGAGGAGACCGGGGTCATCAGCCGAGCTTCAGCGGCAAGCTGTACAGGCGCCGTCCCGTCGCCGCCGCCAGGGCATTGGCGAGGGCCGGTGCGATCACGGGCGTGGCCGGCTCACCGACACCGGTCGGCGGCTCGGCGGACGGCACGATATGGACCTCGACCTCGGGCATCTGATTCATTCGCAACACCTGGTAGTCATGGAAGTTGGATTGCTCGACACGACCCGCCTTGAGGGTCAATGCGCTGACCAGCGCGGCGGACAGCCCGAAACCCATCCCGCCCTCCATCTGTGCCTTGATTACGTCAGGATTGACGGCTATACCGCAATCGACGGCGATGACGACACGGTCGACGCTGAAGGCGTTGCCGCGCGCCGTCACATCGACGACCTGGGCCACGTAACTGTTGAAGGACTCATGCACCGCCACACCGCGGCCGCGCCCCTCCTCCAGATTCTCGCCCCAGCCTGCTTTGTCGGCCACAAGCCTGAGAACCCCTTGATGGCGCGGATGGCCCTCGAGCAGCACCATCCGGTATTCCACCGGATCGCGCCCCGCAGCCGCCGCCATTTCATCGATCATGCACTCGACCGCGAATCCGGTGTGGGAAGAGCCCACGGAGCGCCACCACTGGACCGGAACACCGAGCTCGGGGGAATGCAGATCGACCAGCATGTTCGGGATCCGATACGGCAGATTCTTGGCACCTTCCACCGACGTCTCGTCCACCTCGTCCACGATCAGCATCGGCTCAAAGGCGGTGCCGGCCGCGATGGACTGACCAACGATACGGTGTTCCCAGGTCAGGGGATTGCCGTTCGCGTCCAAGCCGGCCCGCAAGCGGTGCAGGTACAGGGGGCGGTACCAGCCCCCGCGGGTATCGTCCTCCCGGGTCCATTGCAACTTCACCGGAACCTTGCCACCGGCGGCCTTGAAGATCTCCGCCGCCTCTATCGGATAGTCGGACTTGGGATTCGCCCGGCGCCCGAAGGAGCCGCCCGCGAATAGCATGTCGATGCGTACCTGCTGGGGCTCAAGGCCCAGAACGCCGGCCAAGGCGACTTGGTCGCCAGTCTGGAACTGCTCCCCATTCAGCACCCGCACGCCCTCCCCGTCCGGCGCGATGACGCAGTTCATCGGCTCCATCGCCGCGTGGGCCAGGAAAGGCAGTTCGAACTCCGTCTCGATCACCTTTTCCGCGGCAGCCAGCGCCTTCTCCACGTCACCGTCCTTGCGGGCAACGGTTCCGGCCTTTGCGGCCAGTTCGCGGTAGCGAACCAGGATCTCCTCAGAACCAAGCTTGAAGGCATCCGTCTCGTCCCAAACGATGGACGGTGCCAGAGCATCGCGCCCGAGTTTGGCGCTCCAGAAATCGTCGGCCAGGACCGCGACGCCGGTGGGGATCTGCACCACTTTCGCGACACCGGGGATGGCGCTGGCGGCGGACTCGTCGAATGACTGAACCCGAGCCCCGAAGCGCGGCGCATGTGCCACTACGGCCGTCAGCATGCCCGGCAGCTTCACGTCCTGGGTGAACAGGGCGCTGCCGTCGATCTTCCCGGAGCTGTCCTTGCGTCGGATCTTTGGATTGCCGATGAGCCGGAACTCGGAAGGGTCCTTCAGCAACACCTCATCCGGTACAGACAGTGCCGCCGCATCTGCCGCCAGCTCGCCAAAGCTCGCGCTGTTGCCGCTGGGATGGGTCACCACACCGTCGCGGACCCGGATCTGGTCCGCCTCCACTTGCCAGCGGCGAGCCGCGGCTTCGACTAACATCTCCCGGGCGGCGGCGCCGGCCTTGCGCATCTGCTCCCAGGAGTTGGCAATGGCCGTGCTGCCACCCGTGCCCTGGGCCTTGCCCCAAAACAGGTTGTTGTAGCGTTTGGCGTCGGCCGGTGCCCCTTCTGCGCGGATCTGATCCCAGCGGGCCTCCAACTCCTCGGCCACTAGTGTCGGCAGCCCCGTGTAGGTGCCCTGCCCCATCTCTAGGTGCTTAACGATTACGGTGACACCGTCGTCCGTACCGATGCGCACAAAGGCGTTGGGCTCAAAGCTTGCAGCGGCACGCGTATCGCCGCCGGCTATGCCTGGACCGGCTTCGAAGCCTCTAGCGGCGGAAGGCAAGTGCAAGCCAATAGTCAAACCTGCGCCAACGGCCAGACCCTGCTTCAAAAAGCTGCGGCGGCTCAGGTTCTCGATTCCTTCGGTCTTCATCGCCATGTCCTCCTCAGACCAGTTCGGCCGCAGCCCGCTTGATGGCGGTTCGGATCCGAGCGTAAGTGGCGCAACGGCAGATGTTGTCCGACATGGCAGCAATGATGTCGGCGTCGGTCGGGGACGGATTCTGGTTCAAGAGGGCTGCCGCAGACATGATTTGCCCGGACTGGCAGAAGCCGCACTGAACAACGTCGAGCTCGGCCCACGCCCTCTGGACCGCCTTGCCCGCAGCGTCGTCCAAACCTTCGATGGTCGTGATCTTGCCCCCGGCCGCTGCGGCTAACGGTGTGGAGCAGGAACGGATCGGCGCACCGTTTAGGTAAAGGGTACAGGAACCGCATTGCGCCATGCCGCATCCGTACTTGGTACCGGTCAATCCTACGTGATCGCGAATGGCCCACAGCAGGGGCGTGTTCGGATCCAGGTCGAGCTGATGCTCTTGCCCGTTGACGGTCAGGTTAATCATTGGCAGCTCCATCGGATTGGCGAAAAAGCTCTTCCACCGGAAACAGCGAAGGAAACACAGACGGGATGAAGCCCTCCTATGTCTCTACCGCTGCTGCGGATACGAGCTGACTTCGGTACCGGACGCAAGTTTTTACAAACCGGCATTATGGCAGGTATCCAATTCATGACGAAATACTGCTGGAAACAACACCGCGACCCCCGGGGTAATGCCACCCAAACGAGATGCGGAGACCATTGTGGGATCGGTTGCGGTGGATATGCAGCATATCCGGCGGTGGGAGTCGAACAGCTCGCGCAGGGCGAGCTTCGTGAGCCGCACCGCCACCCGTGCGAACGATCGCCACGACATTGTCGAGATCGCTGTCGATGCTGCGGGCGATTCCGGGGTACTGGATCTTGATTGCCAACTGCGTCGAGCCAGGAAGCGCTTTTCCGTGGACGGCTGTCCCGTTTACCATGAGCCTGTGAAAATCGTCGCAACTGACTAACGAGCGCCAAGGCTTAGTAATGAGGAAGATTTCATGGAACTACCCGTAGGAAGACATCCGGGCACCATCCCCTTCGTGCTGTCACAGATCCTGGATACCTGCATCAACAGCATCACACTCTCCGACCCGGACCTGCCGGACAACCCCATCGTTTACGCCAACGAGGCCTTCGAGCTGATTACCGGGTACGACAAGGATGAGATCGTTGGCCGAAACTGCCGCTTCCTTCAGGGAAACGATCGGGATCAACCCGAGATCGAGCGAATACGCAATCTCCTACCAGAGACCCGTACAACGCTCTAGCTCGACGAAATCGACTGTGCGCGGCGGTTCCGCGGAAGCCGAGCGGGTCACGGCCGCGAGCAACAAGGAAATTCCCACGTACTTGAACCTATTCCGATCTGACACACGACACGACTGCGATTCCGTTAGTCAGCGATGATCTTGCCCTTCCCTTCCCGCCGAATCGTTCGGCCACCCGCGACGTGACCTCCGACCAACGTCGCGTGTTCATCGCCGACGAGCACTTCACCACCGGGTATCTGCTGCTTGCCGAGCCTCTCTGCATCGAGCTACGGGAAGAAAAGATACGTAGCCCGATGTTGACGGCTCTTCTCGCGGAGATCCTGTTGTTGCGCAATCGCCCTGCCGATGCGGAGCCACTGCTGCGCAAGGCGGTCGACGAACAGGGCGGCAATCCGCGTCTGCTCGGCTCGCTGGCCGAATGTCTGCGCCGCAGCGACCGTCTCTCGGAAGCAGCCGAGCTCTACCGGAATCTGGGGCGGATCGCTCTTGCGGACAAGCTTCACCTGCTCGCGGACGGCGGACAGTACCTGCTGCCGGACGACGCCGCGGTAAGTTTGCCCTGGGCCTCCCACACAGAGCTACCCCTCGTGGAAGCGCATGTGATTGGAGCGGCTGTCGGTCTTCCCTTCTCCACAGCCGAGGCGGCAGAAGTGGAGGTCGCCCGCCACATCGAGGGAACCGGTTTCGGGATCTCCAGCGCCATGCGGGCCCGTCCCTTTCTCTGTCGTTCACTGGAGGCGGCCGGCGCGCGACTCGCCGACCTTCCCGGGATGCTCATCGGCAAATTTCGCCTCGAACATCAGTTCGGATTCCGCATCGGTGGCTTGCTGGGAGACGAGTTCGTCAACACCGGTGCCCTCGCCCTGGACTTCGGCACGATGCGCCTGGCGCTTGAGCAATGATCCGGGACGTCGCCGCGGACTCTAATTCGCGCAGCAGCCCGCATACGAGCGCTGGATCAAAGGGACCTCCTGATCTTTCCCAACGCCGTTTGCAGCGTTACAAGCCTATCCAGCGTCACCGGGCTCACATCACCGTTTCGGATTTCCCAGTGGGCTTTCTCTAGCAGCGGTTTCACATCGATCCGGACCCGAGCGGGGCTAATCAGATCAAGCAGTAAGGTGGCCGCATACACGTTTTCCGCGACGAGCAGCCGTGCGAGTGGATCGGATAGAAGGCGAACAGACGCGCCGGTAGGATCAGATGTAACCATCGTCAATGAACGGCCCTATAACGCGCATCGTAGTTGCTTTGGAAAATAAGAAGTTGAAGCGCGCGAGAAATTTTCATCTCTGACTCGGGCTGATAAGCCTCGCCTGATTTCCAGCGAATCTCGGCCTCATCTGCTGAGAGTGGATAACCTTCCCTGCACAACTCCCAGACCGCTTGCGATTGATGTGTCGTCATAGCGTTTTACCTCGTAAGAGTTGTTTCGCTAATCCGTCGTTCAAACGTGCTCGTTCGGAGAGTCAACTATGAACCACAGACTAGAAAGGAAAGATCCCGAAATCCGGGACATCGGTCACGTTTTTTTAGAACGCCGAGCAAGAATCAACCGCGACTGGCTCAGCGTGTGATTCCTGTCACGCTGGACAGGTGTTTCTTGCGCTCGATTCCGGTCGTCGACGAGATCAACCCAGCCTACTCACGCCACTTCGCGGAGCGTGCCGCCCGGTCATGAGAGCATGCGGATCCTAACGCCCTTTCGGAGGTCCCTGCGCCTGCTCGAGCACCTGCTCACGGGTGCGGCGATCGCCCTGAACGCCGTCCTCCCCTTGGTGGACGGCTGGGACGGTCTTCTGGCCGGCCTGCACATGCTGATCACAGGCGGCGCGGCGCTGGTCGTCTACAAGTCCATGAAAAAGGCGACTCGCCGCGAGCGCCCCTGCCACTCTCTGGCCGACATTCCCGCCTTGGTCGCACCGTTGGACCACTACAGCTTTCCGTCCGAACATACCCTCCATGCAGTGAGCTTCACCTTCGTCGCGGTGCACTATTACCCGCAGCTCTCCTGGGCGCTCGTACCCTTCACGCTTCTGGTGGCGGGATCCCGTATTTTTCTCGGCCTCCACTATCCGAGCGACGTAGCGGCCGCCGCGGGCATCGGACTCGTGTTGGCGTATGCCGGAATCCTGGTCGTCTCCTGACACGCGCCGCAAGCTGATAAACCGAACAGGTCGATTCACGGATCCGGCAGCGAATACGCGTGGTGGAAGGATCGTTTCCGCGTCCGCTCAATCTCCTCCGTGAAGGGCCGCAATGCGCATCTTGATGATCTCAGACGACTACTTTCCGCGGGTCAACGGCGTATCCACGTCCGTACAAACCTTTGCCCGGGAGTTTACAGACAAGGGACACGAGGTCACGCTCATCGCACCCGAGTACGGACCTGACCCAGGCTCTTCCGAGTCCGGGGCCCGCCCTTCTTCGGACGACCCGCACGAGGGTGAGAACTGTCTTGCGCCGGATGGGGTCGAGATCGTCCGCATTCCGTCGCGCTACCTGCCGCTGGACCCCGAGGACCGCATCCGGCGCCCGAGCCGTATCCGCAGACACCGGGAGCAGCTTGGCCCGCGAGGCTACGACCTGGTCCACATCCAAACCCCATTCGTTGCCCACTACGCAGAACTAGGCCTGGCGCGCCGGTTCGGGATACCTGTAGTCGAGAGCTACCATACCTATTTCGAGCAATATCTCGACAAGTACGTCACTTTCCCGCCGTCTTCCTGGCTGCGCCTGGCCGCGCGCCGATTCTCCGCCGCACAGTGCGGGGACGTGGATGCGCTGGTGGTGCCCTCGCAGGCCATGCTGTCGGTCCTCGAGGCGTATGGCGTGAAAACGTCTGCTGCAGTGATTCCCACAGGCATCGATCTCGAGCAATTCGATCGTGGAGACGGCGAGCATTGCGGATCTGTTTGACACCCGATCCCTGGACGAGCAGCGCCGCATCTTGGACGCGCGGGTGCAACCCCTGATCTGGAGCCGCAGCGTCAACTGGACCCTCTCGCAGCAGTTGACCATGAGCCTCCTCGGCGTGCCCCGCCCTGCTGCACGGGGCCCGCTTACGCACGGCCGCAATGCCGAACATGCGCGCAGTGGAGGCGGATGCGGCCACCTACCGCCGAGACGAACCGGTGGATTGCGTCTACTTCTCCTATTCCCTGGCCATGATCCTCGATTGGCGCAGTGCCATGGACAATGCCCTGGCCATGTTGCGACCCGGCGGAATACTGGTTCACCTCGGAACCCGAGCCTGCCAGGCTGAGCGCCTGCTCGATTTCCTGCGGGAGTATGAGTCCGAGCACCTGTTCCTGGTTGGAGACGTAGTCGACTTCTGGGCCATGAGGAGAGGGGCCTTCTGGTCCACCCGGCACAATACGGTGGTTCAAAAGATCCTCAAGCGAGCTCGTCACGGCACCGATGTCGTCTTCGTCCCCGGCACTCACGACGAGGCGCTGCGCGAGCACATAGGCATCTCTTTCGGCCATATCCGGCTGCTTCACGACCACATCCATACCGCCGCCGACGGCAAGCGCTACCTTCTCACCCACGGCGACGACTTCGACCAAGTCACCAAGTATCATCGCTGGGCGGCGGTGCTAGGGGACCAAACCTATGCCTTCGTGGTGCGCCTGAACGCTCTGCTATTCTGGGTTCGACGTCGGCTCGGAATTGCCGGCTACTGGTCCCTCGCCGGGTATGCAAAACGAAAGGTCAAGGGCGCCGTGAGCTTTATCTTCGACAAGCGTTTCGAGGGAGAAGACATCGGGTTCGACCAGGACCGCGTACTCAGCGTAGTGTGCATCCGGCTGCCAGTCGAGTCTGACACTTGCGGTCTCCCCGGGGGACAGGCGAGTATCAAAATGCTCGACCCATTTCCCATCGACCCACCTCACCCTTCGCTCGATAATGTGCTCATTGAACGCGATGCGCGTGCGTTGCTCGCCGTCATCTCGCCACAGTGACAGCTGCATGCGTACCCGCGGAACGGCGTAGGTCGGAAATTTGTGACCGACACCGGTGGAGCTCGATGACAGCGTAACGCCTGCGACTTCGTTGCGTACGGCCAAGGCTATTCCCGAGGCTGTGGTTTCCGGGTCGTGGATACCTCGAAACAGGTGCCGCCCGCCGGGAAGATGGCAATTTTGACATGTCACACCTCGCGCGCTGAAAGGACTCTCGAGCTACTCCGCATAGGTGTTCGTGAGCGGTATTCCGTTGGCGCTTGCCCCCGCGTCGCTTTGGTGGCATCGAACGCAAAACCGGCTGTCCTTGAAATCAGGGGAACCAAAGTCGGCATGATCGAGCGGCAACCCTTCCGCACGGTTTGCGTTTCCGCGGGGTCCGACAACGCGTTCGTCTCTCAAACCAAGTGATCGACCAGGAGGCGCGCAGAACGGCTCAAGGCGGTCGGCTCTTAGTGTCCGATTCAGCGAGATCGGAAATTGACCGATCGACTAGAAAGAAAATTGCTCCTTTTGCAGCTTGTACGACCAGGGTAGCCCGGCGTTCTTCCAGCCGTTCACGACGCGCTGCCCCTTGCTCGGCCCCTCGTTGGCCTTGTCGCCTTCATACCCGTCCACTAAATGGTAGACATTGGTGTACCCTGCTTTTGCCATCAACGACGCCGTCTTGGCGCTACGTTTGCCGGAACGGCAGATGAGGACGATGGTGTCGTCCTTACCCATTCCGTTCTTAGGTAGAGACCCGGGGAAGAGATCTTCTTTTCGGGTACCTCAGCCACGCCGACGGCGCTTTCGGCCCCCAGCCTCGCGCCATTCTCGCCCGAGCGGCTGCCTTCCGCTTACGGTTAGGACATGATGTTTTGA
>CAWDLA010000041.1:0-109688 GCA_963802975.1 uncultured Gammaproteobacteria bacterium | reverse complement strand
CGACAGCGGGCCGCGAAAGCTCGGGTCCTGTTGCGAATGCGCCTGCGCCAAAGTCCACAAAGCGTCGGCCACCTGCGGGTGTTTCTCTTCCCAAAGCTTGTCGCCGGAGAAGGCCGACTGCGCACCCAAACAGACCACCCCCGTGCGTCTCTCGTTCAGGCCCAACTGCACCGCCTTGCGGCTCCAGCCAAAGATTGCCTCCGCTTGCCTCGGGTTTCCAGCACAGTACTTCACCGCCATCTCGGCTTGGAACGCGCGTCGCTCGGCCTGCTCCGAAATCTTCGAGGCGGCGAGCTTAAGATCAGCGAGATGGCCGTCGTCGATCACCGTAACGGCAGAAGAGCGTTGTTTCATATTCATGGAGTTGGGTCTGCGTCTTCAGATCAGACTCCAACTATCGCATACAGCGGTATAATTTACCTTGGAAATCACCTTACCCGTCATCTTGACCTCACGGCGAGTCGATAATGGCGAGCGCCGCGGCTTTGGCCGCGGCGCTGCGGCGATCCGGCACGTCGAGTTTGCGGTAAATGTTTTCGGTATGACGTTTGACGGTCGCCGGTGAGATACAAAGCCGATCGGAGACTTGTTTGTTGCTCATCTCGTTTGCCAGCAGCATGAGGATTTCGAGTTCTCGATTCGTCAGGGAGTGGTCCAGCGTCTCGCCCGCTTGGGTCTGCTCATCGCCCCTGAACGCCGTGAGGATTTTTTCGACGTAAGGTATGCTTCGAGGTCGTCGAGATCGTTAGCCCGGCACCCTGCAAGCACCGGCAGCGGTGGAAGTCCTTCCGCCTCCAGTTGGACCCGCGTCTCGGCGCAGGCCTCCGGAACGACCGTCTGGATCGCAGCCACGACGTAACCGAGAAACGTCCTGATATCGCCGTACATCTCGTCGAGCGACAGCCAGGCGCTCGGACCGTCATGGGTCTCGAGCCAGTGGCTGACGAGTTTTCTCTTGCCGTATCCCGCCGGCGCCGAGACCAGTGTCAGCGCGGTTGATGGCCACCCGCCTCGAGCCTGTCATGCAAGGCCTTGCGACACACCAGGTCCCTGGCGACCAGGGGGCGGTGCAGCTTGGTGCGGATAATCGGAATCCCTTGTTTTAGGAGGATTGGGGTCAGGTCTTGTAATGACGCATCTCAAGAAACGCGGGAAGAGTGGTCAGCGTCAATTCCTGGCACGCCCCATCCCTGTCTGTTCCGCGGGTATGCTTTCAAGACCCTGACACTTCCTCAACCCACTAGCGGCCCAGGAGCAGGTCGATGCCGGAGAGAACGAGAGATAGATGCCGCTCGGAGATGCGCCCCGTCTGTTCGGTCAACGTGGATCTGTCGAGCGTGACGATCTGGGATACATTGACCACCGAGTCCTTCGGCAGCCCGGTGTCGTCGGCCTTCAACAAGAGATTTCCCGGCGCCTCGGCCCACTTGAGATTACTCGTCAAGGGGACACAGACAATGGTCGCAATCCGACTATGGTTGAAGGCGTTGCACTGGACCACCAGCACCGGGCGCCGGAATCCGGGCTCAGAACCGACAGGTTCTCCCAAGTCGGCCCACCAGATTTCACCTTGATGGGCTACCATTCGCTGCGTTGCAGGGTATGTCGCGCTGCGGATTCCGCAAACTGGTCCTGCTTTGTATCAAGCCCTTTGCAAACGGTATCAAGGGCCTCGGTGACCCGGTCCGGAGTATGGCGGGCAAGGAATTCAGACAAGGCGCGGCTATAGAGCTCGCTGCGCGAGACTTGCAACTGCGCGGCCATTTGTTCAGCTTCGCTAAAAAGCTCGTCTGGAAGGGATATGGCAGTTTTCATACCGGAAGTATAACCAAAAGCGGAGCCGCCAGTGCATGGCAGGGCGGGAAAGCGATAGCCCATCCTGTCTTCGCGGTGCCGACATGCCCAGATACGTTCGAACCTTTGTTCCCGGCGGCACCTTCTTCCTCAACGCGAAGGTGCGCCGTACGACAACGCCGGCTCGGACGCAATAGGCGCATGATGTTGTCCGAGCCGAGCCGGCAAAGTGGGCGAATAGCGTTTACGTTGGAGGAGTGGTCCCGACCGCCATTCGGGTAACGAAGGACTGGTTTCTGATTGATTGCCGACCGTGACCAGCGGAGGCTTGGTGATGGGATTGGGTCGGGCTGAGCCTCTCACTCTCGGCGGCACGATCGGCCGCTCCCGGGGCGGGACCTTCCAGCGTAATGCCGACACACCACATGCTTCCTAAACGGCGGTTTCATCCCACCGCATCAGCTCCCTCAGCTCTGTACTCGAGACCACGTGGCAGTAGATCATGTTGATGATCTCCAGCTCCCTGCGATGCAGCTCGTCCGTGCCCGCGGCGCAGCAGTCCTCGACCACCACCACCTGGAAGCTCTCGTCCGCCAGGCTGCGGACCGTGGAGGAGACGCACTGGTCGGTGTAGATCCCGGTCACCACCAGGTTGCGAATGCCCATGTTGGACAGCACCAGGCGCAGGTTGGTGCCGGTGAGCGCGCTGTCCGTGGTCTTGGTCACCACGATCTCGCCGGGCAGGGGCGCAAGCTCGGAGACGATCTGGGACTCCTCCGTGCTCGTGGGCATGAGCAGGTTGTTCCAGCCGGGCATCTTCTGGCTCAGGGAGCGGTCGCGGCCATCCTCCAGCAGGCAGGCGATGCGCGCGTGGATGACGTCCATACCCCGGGCGCGGCAGCTGTCCTGAAGCGCGCGCATGTTGGGGATCACGGTGTTGTTCATGCGGTCGAAGAAGGGCTGCCAGCGGCTCTGCTCCGACGGGTCGTCCTTGGGAACCATGCCATAGTTCTGCACGTCGATGCAGAGCATGGCGGTCTCCTCGGGCTTCAGATCCAGGTCTTCCGGCTCCGGGGCGCCCTGGTAGTAGAAGGATCGGTAGGCGGTCTTCCAGCTCATTTCGGTTTGCTCCGGGGGCTGATGGCGGATGCGCTACGCTTATCCGCCCTACATTCGGGATAAGGATTCGAAGGGCTATTCCCGGCGCAAAGGAGGCCGGCGCCAGCGTCGCTTGAAACCCTCCTTGACGAAGGGCATAAGCCTGCCCTTCTCCCAGAGCATCCGCACCCAGCCCGACGCACTTGACGTTGCAGGCACGCAGGCACTCGCCGCAATAATCGCACAGCTCCGGATCGACCTCGGCGATGAATGGCGTCTTGGCCAGACCATCGTGGAACCCCATCTGGACACCCGCCATCAGCTCGCAGCAGCAGCGGCAGCAATTGCATAGAAACGACGGCTGCTCCCGGACATTGTCGGTGACATGGGTAAGGCCCAGGGAGCGCGCGTAATCCAGGGTCTGGAGCATCTGCTCGACAGTGCGCTCCTCGGCGAACCCACGGCGCACCAGGAAGCGTGCGCCCTCGCCGAGAACCATGCAGATGCCCTCCACCGGAGCGCCCTTTCTGTAAGATTGCCCCATATGCGCCTTCTTGTGCCGGCAGTAGCACATGGTCACCGCACAACTCCTCGACGGTGGCCTCCATCAACGGAAAGCGGGAGGCGACGAACGCCTCGCGATTGTCGAACAGGAGGCCGAGGATGTCGCGCAGCTTCTCGCTGTCCACCAGTCCGATCGGATAACGGTTCAGGCGACCGATCAAAGGTACCAAAGACGACTTGGCGCTGAGCAGATGTCCCATAGGCCTCCTCGACTGACAGCTTCAAGCAAGAGCATAGGGGACCGAGCCTCCATCCGAGGCAAGAGACGAACACGCTGGGGCTTCGGGTCTTGGCTATGGGATCCTGTCTTATTGCTCGCCGAATCCACGGAGCGGGCTACCACCGGTCCTGGCTCGATGAAGCTTACAGCGAGCGAAAACGCCATCGGCGATCAACCCGGATGCCGTGGCCGAGCGGAGATGGATCCCGCAGCCGCAACTCGATTTTCTTCGTGAGATCCACCTGGCCTCATCAAACCCCGCCCACACTTGAAGCCATTCTGAAACGGTGGAAGGCTATCTCGTATCGCGCACCACTCTGATGCTGGAGAACGGCATGTCCGATGACACTACGGTGCTCAAGACAAAAGACGGGTCGACATACGAGGTGCACTCGACTTATCTCGCGTCCGCACCTGAAATAGCATTCTGAGCAAAGGGTTCGCCTGCGCCGACTGCCGGCGAAGGAGGCACGAAGCGCTAGGCGGGCAACACACGCTAGGCGATGGCGGCTAGAGATTTGCGTTCGCACCAAGAGAACGAAAGCACCTCGAAGGTAGGCTCGGGTCCGACTGCTGACGGGCAAACGACCGTCGAGGAACTCCGGGGATGGCGAAGGTCCGGGCCCCAAACGGACGCTTCGGATCAACTGCTGAGCGTTCCCTCTGTCTACACCGCAGTCGTTCGTGCCGTCCTCAGGGTTGCGTATACTGTCACCGCAATTCCCCCCGCTACCGGAAAGTCATGCCCACCCAGCGCAATATGTTGCAGGTGCCCCCGCCGGTGCCCTCTGGGCTCGAATGGTTGACAGGGTTGATCGCCTGCGCATCGTCTGGCCCAACGGCCGTGAGTGGGAACTGGTGCCGGAGGCGATGGACACCACCCCGGTCATCGAGCAACGCGCCAGACGCGCAGAAGGAGCTTTCCCCAAGGAACCGAATCCGCGCGGCCGAATCCAGGGGTATCCTTATCTTCGGTTTCCCGGTTGCTCAGAGGTGACGATATGACTCGCTTTGTTTCTCTTCTCGCCACTCTGGTCCTCTGGCTTGCGACTGGTTCCATCCAGGTGCAGGCCGATGTCCTCTCCGAGCCCCCGGAACACTGGCAGGGTACCCTGGTACCGGTGGCGGAGGTCGACATCAGCGGCGCCGAGCGCCTCATGCAGCAGGCCATCACCGAGGCCCGCGCCGAGATCGCCGCCCTGTTGGAAAGTCCGGATGTGGACCCCGTTTCCCTCGCCGGGGCCTATGGTCGGCTCGGGGCCCTGTTCCTACTGGTAGAAGTGGAGGCCCAAGCGGACGCCTGCTTCCGCACCGCGCGCGAGCTCGAGCCTAAGGAGTTCCGCTGGCCCTACTACGCCGGTCATCTAGCGATGACAGCGGGCAACACCGAGCAGGCACTCGCCTATCTCGAGTCCGCCCGGGAATTGGATCCGCACTACCCCGCCCTCTATCTGCGCCTGGGCAAGGTGCAGCTGGACCGCAGCGAGCTCGCGGAGGCTCGCGCCGCCCTGGAGAAGATCGCGGACACCCCGGGTCTCAACGCCGCGGCCAACTACTATCTGGGTCAGATCGCCAATCTGGAACGCCGGTTCGAGGACGCGGTCGCTCACCTCAACAAGGCCCTGGAAGCCGATCCGAATGCCACGGGGGTGCATTACCCCTTGGCTCAGGCCTATCGGGCGTTGGGCGAAAACGAGCTAGCACGAAAGCACCTGGACCGATTCGAAGCGAAGACCCCGGAGGCCGAGGACCCGCTGCTGGAGCAACTTCAGGGGGCGTCCAAGCGTTCGCTGCCCGCCTTTCACAAGGGCATTAACGCCATCCGCCAGGGGAAATATGCAACTGCGGCGGCTCATTTCGCCGAGGGGTTGGCCATCGACCTGGAGAATGCGCCGGCACGCGTAAGCTACGCGCGGGCCCTGTATCTTTCCGGTCGGGCGGAGGAGGCGGGAGAAGAGCTGGCGAGGGCACTGGCGGCCAAACCCAACGAGCTGCTCGCGAATTTCCTACAGGGCGTGCTACTCCAGCAGCAGGGTAAGCCGGACCGGGCGGAGGACTTCTATCGCCGGAGCCTGAGCATCGATCCCGGGCACGCCGGCGCCCTCTTCTATCTCGCGAATCTGGACTTCAACGCCGGCCATTACGCGGCCGCAGCGGGGCGCTACGCCAAGGCCCTGGCGGCAGATCGGGAGATCGCCTCCGCCCGCTTGTTGGAGCTGATTGCCCGCCTGCGCGCGGGAGAGGCAGAAGCGGATATCGCCGAACGCCTCACGGATCTAAGCGCGCAGTATCCACAAGACCCGATGTTGCGCTACGCCCTGTCACGCCTGCTCGCCGCGGCGACGGACACCTCGCTTCGCGCCCCGGAGCAAGCCCTGCAGATCGCCTCCCAGCTTACCCTGCTGCAGCCCATGCCGCCCCATCAGCGCGCCCTGGCCCTGGCACAGGCGGCCACCGGGCGCTTCGAGGAGGCCGCCCAAACACAGCGGCAGGCGATCGCGATGGCGGCCTGGATGGCACCTCCTTCAGAGCGGGCGGTGATGCAGGCGGAGCTGGACGCCTACGAGCGGGGCGAGCTACCCCAGCCCGCGTGGCCCGAGGGCGCCCCCCTGCTCTCACCCCCACCGTTCGATCCGGTAGGGCCGTTCAGGGACTATCCGGCTTCGGTGCCCTATTGAGACGAGAAAGGGCCGGTAAACCGGCCCTTTGCAAGAGGACGGCTGGACTGACCGCCCCGCGCATCTGGCGAGCGTCTTACTTCGCGGCGCCAGAGGTTGCCGGAGCAACGGCCGCTGGAGCAACGGCGTAGGGATAGGCACCGTAGAGCGGAAGGCCATACCCCCCCCAACCACCCCCATACGGGTAACCTCCCCAACCACCCCAACCCCGGTGCCCACCCCAACCGCCTCCATACGGGTAGCCACCCCAACCGCCTCCATACGGGTAACCACCCCAACCGCCGTAGTAAGGATAGCCGCCATACCAGGGACCGCCGTGCCAGGGACCGCCGTACCAGGGACCACCGCCGCCCCAGTTGTTGCCGCCCCAAAAGGCCTGAGCGGGCAGGGTCGCCAGAGTAGCCGCGCCGGCAAGAGCCACACCGGTCGCAGTCAGCCAGATCTTTTTCATAGCTTTCGTCCTCTTCGAGCACATAGAAATACGAGACGGGATCCAAAACCCCGTTACGATTATAGACCGCTGAATATCACCGGTCAGCATTTCGCAACCGGGCCCGCGAGTTAGTCGCCGAGATTCGTGTCGCATCCAATCCAAGAACCGCTGTCTTGCCTTGCGCTATCGCCTTGGTAAAAGTGCGTTCGCTGGGCACTATCGTCGCCTGTTCGGCGAACCGCCGTCGGCGCTGTTGCGCCGAGGTGCAATGGCAACGCGGACATCGCTATCTGACGCTGGTCTACCAGATCGACACCCACTGCAAGCGCCTGCTGTGGGTTGGCAAGGAGCGCAAGGTCAAGACCCTGTTGGGCTTCTTCCGCTGGTTCGGCGCCGAGCGCAGCGCGGCACTGAAGTTCGTCTGCTCGGACATGTGGAAGCCGTACCTGCGGGTGATCGCCAAAAAGGCCGGGCAAGCGGTGCATGTGCTCGATCGTTTCCACATCATGGCCCACCTGAGCAAGGCCATCGGCGAGGTGCGCGCCGGCGAGGCCAAGGCGCTCAAGGCCGGGGGCTATGAGCCGGTGCTCAAGGACAGCCGCTGGCTGTTGCTCAAGCGCCCGGAGAACCTCAGCGAGAAACAGGAGATCCGCTTGGCCGAGTTGCTGCAGTACAACTTGAAGAGCGTGCGGGCCTATCTGCTCAAAGAGGACTTTCAGTTCTTCTGGGGCTACAAGTCTTGGTATTGGGCCGGACAATTTCTCGACCGCTGGTGCAAACGCACCATGCGCTCGCGTCTCGATCCGATGAAGAAGGTCGCACGGATGCTGCGCGCTCATCGACCCCTGATCCTCAATTGGTTCCGGGCCAAAGGCGCCATCTCCAGCGGTGTCGTGGAGGGATTCAACAACAAGGCGAAATTGAGTATCAGAAAAGCCTACGGCTTTCGTACGTTCCATGGGATGGAAATCGCCTTGTTTCATGCACTTGGCGCTCTACCTGAGCCAGAAGGTACCCACAGATTTTGCTGAAGAGGCGAATTTCGAAGTCGGGGCGAGAAGGGCTCACTTCGCTCGCCGCGCCCTGGACTTGCTCCGGCATCCTGCCTCGGCGCTCCCGGTGTTGCATTCCGCTGACGCGGATTCAGGATTTCCCAGACGTGTGTTCGGCTCACCACGGTGAATCCCTCGCCCTCAGGCGTTGACACGCTCCGCGGCGCTTACGGGTTGCTCTCCCGTCAGATCGGTTTCCAATCCGTACCCGTCGATGTTCTTGGAGATGTACTTTGCGATGTAGCCCGCCGCGGTTCCCTTTGATTTGTCGATGGCAACGACCTTGAAGCGGTGCTTCGCAGCGCCCGGTTCATCTCCGTCCGTTTCCAGTGCGTCGCGGCGCATGGTCTCCCGCACCGGGTCCCGATGCTCGCGAGGGAAGAACAGCAGCAGGTGCCAACCCGTTGCAATACCGCCGGCGTTTCGCAGAAACACCGCCAGTGCGACGACCCAGCCCAACGGGGAAATAGAGAGGTGATTTGCGCCAGCATCATCTAACCCGGTCCGCAGCGACAAAATGCGCTGGATCGGGATGTTCAGCCACGAAGAGCCGGCAGTTTATCGAATTTGCCGTTTCCAGGATCAGGCCAGGAAGCGTACCGCGGCCTGCAGCATCACCCAGGTCATTACTCCGGCAAGCAGGTCGTCCAGGATCACCCCGAGACCACCCTGGACCTTTTGATCTAGCTCGCGGATGGGCCAGGGCTTGAGGATATCGAAGAAGCGAAACAGACCGAATCCGGCCAGGATCCAAAGCCAGCCCGGCGGTGCGGCGGTCATGGCGAGCAGAAATCCCACGACCTCGTCCCAGACGATGGCCGAGGGATCGTGCGCGTTCAGCTCCCGGGCCGTCTTTCCGCAAGCCCAAATGCCTACCAGGATCAAAGCCGCCAGGACGGCGAGGTACCAACCCAAAGGAAGGGGCCGCAGCAGCAGATAGAGAGGAACGGCAACGATGGTCCCCAGGGTTCCGGGTGCCCGGGGAGAGAGCCCTGCACCCAAGCCATAGGCCAGCCAGTGATGCGGCCGGCGCCACGCGAAGTTGGGGAGAATCCGGCCTCTGGCCTTCATCCTAGAAGCCGTAGTTGTGCGGCGTAGCGGGCTCATCCATCGGGTGAGCACCTAAGGCGCCACGTGCTTCAATGCGAGTCAGTCGATAGATCATGGCTCAAAGCGGTCAACTGCCGTTTCCAGGTTCGCAAGCAAAGTGGTCATAACCCGGTGCTTCCGGTTGCCAGATACGACCGTCATCCAGCAGACAACGCAATCCGGCCTTGTGTGTGATCAGGCCGATCTCTTCGATGCGGATGCCGCAACGCCGGGCGAGCATCGGGATCTGTCCCTGGTTACGCCGAGGTACGCAGAAGCAAAGCTCGTAGTCGTCGCCCGAGGCGAGCGGCAACCCCCAATCCGCACCTGCCAACGGATGAGCACGCAGCTCCCCGGAGAGGGGAAGGTCCGCGAGGCGAATCTCGGCACCCACGCCACTGCGCTGGAGAATATGCCCCAAATCCGCCGCCAACCCGTCGGACAGATCGATCATGGCCGAGGCGATACCGCGCAGGGCAACGCCCAGCTCGACACGCGCAGTGGGTTGTTCGAGACGCGCGCGCAGAAAGCCGGACACGGGCTCCCTCGCACCCAGTTGCCGCAGGGCCAAGCCGGCGTCTCCCAGGGTCCCGCTGACGCATACCAGGTCGCCGGGCCGCGCACCATCGCGACGTATCGCCTGCCCCTGCGGAACGAGCCCGTGCACCTGCACCGAAATGGTCAATGGTCCCCGCGTCGTATCCCCACCCACGAGCTCCATGCCGTGCCTGGCTGCAAGTCTCGCGAAGCCGCGGCTGAAGGCCTTCAGCCAAGCATCGTTTGCACTCGGAAGCGTCAGGGCCAGGGTTGCCCAGGCCGGCTCGGCGCCCATGGCGGCGAGGTCACTCAAGCCCACCGCCAGAGACTTGTGCCCCAGACCTTCGGGATCGCAGTCCTCGAGAAAATGGACGCCCGACACCAGGGTGTCGATGCTCACGGCGAGCTCGGTCTGCGCAGGTACCCGGAGCAGGGCGCAATCATCACTGACGCCGAGAGACACATCGGCTCGACTACTGCCGATGCCGGTGAAGTAATCCCGAATCAGATCGAGCTCGGACATTGCAGCTCAGCTATTTCCGGCATCTCGGAGTCCGGGAGCACCGCCCCGTCCCTGTTCTTCGTGCTCTTCGTGGTTGAATCCAGCTTCTGAGCTTTGCAGAGAAAATGCTACCCCGAAGAAGCATCGCCGCCAGTCTCGGCAGCACGCGCGTTCCGGGCAATCCGGTCCAGTACGCCGTTCACAAAACGATGGCCCTGCTCCGCCCCGAGGAGCTTAGCCAGGTCGACCGCCTCGTTGATGGCCACGCGGTAGGGCACCGAGGTGCTGTAGAGCAGCTCGTAGGCACCGGCGCGGAGAATGGCGCGCTCCACCGGGTCCACGCGCTCGATGGGACGGTCCAGGGCGCCTTGCAGACACTCGTCCAGATCTTTTTGATGCGCAGGAACGCCGAGCAGGAGCTGGTTAAACAGCTCGCGGTCGAAGGCCCATTCATCCTTGTCACCGGTATTCGGCGAGCCTAGGACGTCGACGATCGATTCGGCGATCTCGCCCACCCAGGCGGGATCATCGAAGAAGTGACGGCCGATCTCCGCGGGATCCTGTCCGGTGAGCTGCCACTGGTAGAGGGCCAACACGGCGTAGCGGCGTGCCTGACTGCGGCGTCCGCCCATCTCAGTCGATCTGCCGCAGCAGATTCACCATCTCCACCGCCGACATGGCCGCCTCGGCCCCCTTGTTGCCGGCCTTGGTACCGGCGCGCTCGATGGCCTGCTCGATGGTATCCACGGTCAACACGCCAAAGGAGACGGGAATTCCATGCTTCAGGCTGACCTGCGCCATGCCCTTGACACACTCGCCGGCCACATAGTCGAAGTGGGGGGTACCGCCACGGATGACTGCACCGATGGCGACGATGGCGTCGTAGCCACCCTTTACCGCGATACGCTCGATGGCCACGGGCATCTCGAAGGCCCCGGGTACGCGCACGATGGTCAAATCGGCCTCATCGGCACCGTGACGCCTCAGCGCGTCAACGGCTCCCGACAGCAAGCTCTCCACCACAAAGCTGTTGAAACGCGAGACAACCAGGCAGAACCGGGCATTGGTGACGCGCAATGCGCCCTCGATGGTCTTGATCGTCATGGAGTCGATATCTCCCAGTACATTGAAATTACGCCAACACGTAAAGCCGCCGATATGCGTGCGCAAACGGCCGACGGGGCCTCAAACGCCCCCGCCGACGTACTCCACAACCTCCAGGTCGAAGCCGGAAATGGCGTGCATGGCCTTGGGCGCACTCATGACGCGCATCTTGCGCACCCCCAGGTCCGCCAGGATCTGGGCGCCGATGCCGTAAGTCCGCAGCTCGCTCCGGTCCTGGCGGCGCGAAGGGATGCGTTCTTTTTTGTCCTGGAGGTCGAAATCCTTGAGCCGCGCGAGCAGGTCCTCCGCCCGGTCCCGGTTGCGCAGGACCACGATGGCGCCCTCCCCTTCGTCCGCCACCTGGCGCAGAACCTCCCGCAAGGGCCAGCCGCATCCGTCATGGCGGGTTCCAAACAGATCGCAGAGACTGTTCTGCAGGTGCACCCGCACCAAGGTTGGCCGCTCCGGCGAGATCTCACCCAAGGTCAAGGCAAAGTGAAGATCCTTGTCGATGGTGTCGCGATAGGCGGAAACCCGGAACTCGCCGTACTCGGTGGGCAGGTCGCAGATGCATTCGCGCAGGACGGCCTTCTCATGACGAACCCGGTATTGAATCAGATCGGCAATGGTGCCGATCTTCAGGCCATGAGTCTGCGCGAAGGCCTCCAGGTCAGAACGCCGGGCCATGGTGCCGTCCTCGTTCAGCACCTCGACGATCACGGCGGCCGGCTCCAGCCCCGCCAAGCGCGCCAAGTCGCAACCGGCTTCGGTATGCCCGGCACGCACCAGAACGCCGCCCGGCTGGGCCATCAACGGAAAGACGTGGCCCGGCTGCACCAGATCGCGCGCTTCCGCACCCGGTGCCACGGCCGCGGCGACGGTGGTCGCCCGGTCCGCCGCGGAGATGCCGGTGGTGACGCCCTCGGCGGCCTCGATGGAGACGGTGAAGGCGGTGGACAGGGGGGCGTTGTTGTCGCTCACCATGAGCGGCAGACGCAGACGCTCGCAACGATCCTTGCTGAGGGTCAGACAGATCAGACCCCGTCCGTAGGTGGCCATGAAGTTGATCGCCTCCGGCGTCACCATGTCCGCGGCGAGCAACAGGTCGCCTTCGTTCTCGCGATCCTCGTCGTCCATGATGAGGACCATTTTCCCCTGGCGCAGGTCTTCGATGATCTCTTCTGTGGTGTTCAGGGCCATGGCTCGCGCGCGCTACTGCTGATGGGAAAAACCGAGCCGAACAGTATAACAAATTATCGGCCCGGAAGCCCGGTTAGCGCACCGGGAGGCTGTCCGGCTTGCGCGTCCGCAGCACAGGACAGCCGTAAGTCAGACAGCGGCCTAACTCAAAAACCCATGCTCGGCGAGGAATTCGGCTGTGATTCCCGTTGCGTTCGGGTCCGCCGCCTTGTCGCCGAGCACCAGGCGCTCCAGATAGCGGGCGACCAGATCCACCTCCAGATTGACCCCGGTGCCGGCGCCGTAGCCGCTCATGATGGTCTCCTTCAGGGTGTGGGGGACGATGTTGAGATCGAAGACACAACCGCTGACACCGTTGACGGTCAGGCTGGTGCCGTCCACACAGATGGAGCCCTTGTGGGCGATGTATCGTGCCAGCTCCGGTGGGGCCTCGACCCGGAATCGAACCGACCGCGCATCTTCCCGGAGCTCGATCACGCGGCCTACCCCGTCCACATGGCCGCTCACCAGGTGGCCGCCCAGGGGCGTGGCCAGGGTCAGGGCCTTCTCCAGGTTGACGGCGCTTCCGGTCTTGAGGTCGCCGAGCGTGGTCAGAGACAGGGTCTCGCGGGACACGTCCGCTGCGAAGGCGGCACCTTCGAGAACCACGGCCGTGAGGCAGACCCCGTTGACGGCAATGCTGTCACCAAGGACGACGGCCCCCATGTCGAGCTTTCCTGTCGCGACGGTCAGCCGGACGTCGCCACCGCGGGGCTCCAGGGAGCGGATCTCACCGATTGACTGGATGATTCCTGTGAACATTTGGATTCAGATCTTCGTCGGGTTTGCGGAACTTATCCGGTGCACGTGTTTCAAGTCGGAACAGCTGAAATTCGCAGGTCCCTTCCAACCATGCGGACATCCACGATATCGAGCGCGACGCGGTCCTGCATCCGCTCCAGCCCGGGCAGCCGGAACAGCCCGCGCGCATCCTCACCCATGAGGTGGGGTGCCAGGTAGAGGACGATCTCGTCCACCAACCCCTCCTGCAGGGCCGCGCCGGCCAAGGTCGGCCCGGCTTCGATCAGGACCTCGTTGATCTCCTGCCGCGCCAGGTAGCGCAACAGGGACCCCAGGTCCACGCGGTCCCGGCTCTCGGGGCAAACATAGACACCAACACCCGCCGATTCGAGCCGGGCGGCCCGGGCGGGGTCCTGGTCTACGCAGGCGATCAGGGTCCTTCCCGACAGACCCAGCATGCGCGCGTTCTCGGGTGTCCGAAGCCGGCTGTCCACCAGGACGCGCAGGGGTTGGCGCACTGCCTGGCCGGGCTCCATCCCCGGCAGATCCGCTGCTTCCAGCCGTACGTTCATGGACGGATCATCCGCCAACAAGGTGCCCACGCCAGTGAGGATCGCGGAGCTTCGTGCACGCAGGAACTGCACATCCCGCCGCGCCGCCTCGGAGGTGATCCACTTGCTCTCGCCGCTCGCCATCGCGGTGCGCCCATCCAGGCTGGCCGCCAGCTTGCAGCGCACATAGGGCAATCCTCGGCCCAAGCGTTTGACGAAGCCGGGGTTGAGCTCCCGCGCCTGTTCATCCAGCACGCCTACCTCTACGGCAACGCCCTGTGCTCGCAGGATCTCCAGCCCCTTACCCGCGACCAGCGGATTGGGATCCACCATGGCGGCTACTACGCGCTTAACTCCGGCCTCGAGCAGGGCGTCGGTACAGGGTGGCGTCCTCCCTTGGTGACAGCAGGGCTCCAAGGTGACATAGGCGGTGGAACCCATTGCTTGCCCGCCCGCTGCGGCGATGGCGCTGCGCTCTGCATGGGGCTCGCCGGCCCGGCGGTGCCAGCCCTCACCGACCACCTTGCCACCGCGGACCAGGACGCAGCCTACCCGCGGGTTGGGATCGGTGCTGTAGAGACCCAGGCGCGCAAGCCGGATGGCCCGCGCCATGAATTCCTGATCGACAGGTACGGCCGTCAAGACTTCTTTTCCAGATCCGGCGAGCAGGTCCATTTGTTGGCGCTGGGCCTCGGGAGTGGGTTGGCGTTGGAGCCGTTCGATCTCCTCACGGAACGCGTCCACGTCCTCGAACTGCCGGTATACCGAGGCGAAGCGCACATATGCCACTTGGTCCAGCCCCCGCAGCTCCTCCATGATCAGCTCACCGATGTGGCGAGAGGAGACCTCCGTGTCCCCACTGGAGATCAAGCGCCTGTTGATGCGGGCCATCGCCGCCTCGATGTCCTCGGTGCCGACCGGGCGTTTCTCCAGGGCCCGCAGGATGCCCGAACGCATCTTGCGCCCGTCGAACGGAACCCGGGTACCGTCGCGCTTTTTTACCCGCGGAAGATTGAGCTCGGCGCTCTCGTAAGTGGTGAAGCGCTCCTTGCACACGGTGCACCTGCGGCGGCGGCGCACCTGATCACCCTCGCCGGAGAGGCGTGAGTCGATGACCTTGGTGTCCTGGGCTCCGCAGAAAGGGCAACGCATATCTATAAAGACGTAGGTCGGATTAGGAGCGCGTCTCGGTAGTGCTCTGGAACTGTCACAAGGACCACGCGCTCCGTAGTCCGACGAAAGAGTCAGCTCGCATAAACCGGATACCGGGCGCAAAGCTCCAAGACCTTGTCCTTGACCCCATCGATCACGCCCTGCTCGCCCCTTGCATCGATGACATCGCACATCCAACCGGCCAGGTCGCGCGCCTCATCGGTCCCGAACCCGCGGGTCGTGATGGCCGGCGTCCCGACCCGGATCCCGCTGGTGACGAAGGGAGACTGGGGATCATTCGGCACCGCGTTCTTGTTTACCGTGATGTTGGCGGCCCCGAGCCAGGCGTCCACATCCTTGCCGGTGAGCCCCTGCTCGATGAAGCTCACCAGGAACAGGTGGTCGCTGGTGCCGCCGGAGACCACGTCGTACCCGCGAGAGATGAAGACCTCCGCCATCGTCTGGGCGTTGAGCAGCACCTGCGCCTGGTAGTCCTTGAACTCGGGCTCCATCGCCTCCTTGAAGGCCACGGCCTTGGCGGCGATCACGTGCATCAGAGGGCCGCCCTGAGTACCGGGAAAGACCAATGAGTTGAGCTTCTTCTCGATGTCCGGATTGGACTTGGCCAGGATCAGCCCGCCGCGTGGACCACGCAGGGTCTTGTGCGTGGTGGTGGTGGTGACGTCGGCGATCTGCACCGGGCTCGGGTACAGGCCTGCCGCGATCAAGCCCGCGACGTGGGCCATGTCCACGAACAGGAAGGCTCCCACCTCGTCCGCGATTGCGCGGAAACGCCCCCAGTCGATCACGCGGGAGTAGGCGGAGAAGCCGGCCACGATCATGCGCGGCTTGTGCTCCCGCGCCAGCCCGGCGACCTCCTCGTAGTCGATCTCGCCGGTGGACGGATCGAGCCCGTACTGCACCGCGTTGTAGAGCTTGCCCGAGAAGTTGGGCTTGGCGCCGTGGGTGAGGTGGCCGCCATGGGCCAGGCTCATGCCCAGAATGGTATCGCCCGGCTGACAAAGGGCCATGTAGACGGCGGCATTGGCCTGGGAGCCGGAGTGGGGCTGGACGTTGGCGTAGTCCGCCCCGAACAGGGCCTTGGCGCGATCGATGGCGAGCTGCTCGGCCACGTCCACGTGCTCGCAGCCACCGTAGTAGCGCTTGCCCGGATAGCCCTCGGCGTACTTGTTGGTCAGCACCGTGCCCTGGGCCTGCATGACCCGCGGACTGGTGTAATTCTCGGAGGCGATCAGCTCGACGTGCTCTTCCTGCCGACGCTCCTCGTCCTGGATGGCCTGCCAGAGCTCGTCGTCGTAACCGGCGATCTGCATAGTCTTGTCGAACATCGATTCTTCCTCGGCAACAAACCTTGATAGTTTAACCCGATACCTACCGTGAGTCCGCGCGGCTGGAGCCGATACCATGCAGGTTCGACAATGTAACCTGGCCGCGGTTGGTCCGTCTCGCCTGCGCTCTCAACCATTCGAAATGGGGACGGGAATCCATATGGAAAAGCGTATGGACCACCCAAGCCGGTCGTTGCGCGAGGCGTTTCCTACTCACGCGACGCAGAAGCGGATCTCGCGTCGATCATGCGGTCGCAGCAGAAGGGAAGCCGGCTCGCGAAGGCCTTCGGTTCTGGCGGGGCCGGCTCCCACTGGCCCTGGCGGCGCAGCTCCCGCTCGATCTCCGACATGAGGGAGAGGAAAGGTCGGACGTCCGAGGGCCGCGGACCGGGGTGAGAATCCTTGTCGGCCTCTGCGAAGCCAACCGGCTGCATTTTGCTGATGTCAGACGGAATCAATTGGGTTGAGGGACCTGTTAAAGCTCACGCAGGCCGAGCACGTCCTGCATGTCGTAGACCCCGTTGTCCTTACCGGCAATCCAGCGCGCCGCGCGCACTGCGCCGCTGGCGAACGTCATGCGGCTCGAGGCCTTGTGCGCGATCTCGACCCGCTCGCCCTCGGCGGCGAACCAGACCGTGTGCTCGCCAACGACGTCGCCCGCGCGGATGGTCTCGAAGCCGATGGTGCGGCGATCCCGCGCCCCCGTGTGGCCCTCGCGGCCGTAGACGGCCACCTCGTCCAGATCCCTGCCCAGGGCATTGGCAACCACCTCCCCCATGCGGATGGCCGTACCCGAGGGCGCGTCCACCTTGTGACGGTGATGGGCCTCGATGATCTCGATGTCGACCTCGTCCCCCAGCACCCGCGCGGCCAGGTCAAGCAGCTTGAGGCAAAGGTTGACGCCGACGCTCATGTTCGGGGCGAAGACGATACCTATGTCCTCCCCGGCCGAGGCGATGTCCGCCCGCTGATCCGCGTCGAGCCCGGTGGTACCGATGACCATCGCGGTTTCCAGCCCGGCGGCAAAGCGCCAGGTGGTGCATAGTCGCGGCAGGCGAAGTGAAATCGATCAGCACGTCGAAGCGTCCAACACAGGCTCCAGGTCCGGCCGCACCTCCACACCCAGACGACCGACCCCGGCCAGCTCGCCGGCGTCCGCTCCCAGCAGGCTGCTGCCGGCTGCTCGCTGGCGACGGTCGACCGCCAGACCGTCCGCCTCGGTGACCGCCTGGATCAGGGTCCGCCCCATGCGTCCGCCGGCCCCGGCGACCGCGACTCGGAAATCGCTCATAATGAAACTCCGAAAAACGAAACCGCCAAGGCGCGAAGACTTGCCGGAGGAATCGCGGTCACCTTCGCCAACCGACCGTTGGAAACCATCATCGCCGAACGTACACCACCGGCGAAACGTTAGATCGCCGAGCCGCGCCAATGGTGCCGGCAAAGCGTAACGCTCCGCCCCGAGGCCTGTCTACGACTCCAAGCTCAGTTTCGGCGCTAATCACCTGTAAAGCTGGAGAAACCGAAGCAAGGTTGCGCGGATGACAGGCCCGCTCCCACGGCAACACCGAATGGGGCGGCTAAAATGTTTAGTAAGGATGCATTAAAGCGAGCGATCAGAGTGCAGAAACCATGACCATGTCAACCACAGTAAAGAGCTATCTGGAAGGAAGGGGTATCGCGTACGAGCTGGTTTCGCACCCTACTACCGGCTCCAGCCAGGAGAGCGCGGAGGCGGCGCACGTGGATGAGGACCGCGTTGCCAAGGCGGTGATCCTCACCGATAGACAGGGGGGCGTACTGGTGGTGATACCGGGCGACAAGTGGGTGAAGGTGCATGCGGTGGGCGACACCCTCGGGCGGGAGCTGGAGCTCGCCGACGAGAGCCGGGCCGCCAGCTTCTTTCCGGACTGCGATTCGGGTGCCATCCCGCCGCTGGGTCCGGCCTACGACATGGAAACCCTGTTGGACGAGGCCCTGACCAGCCTGGCCTTCGTCTATTTCGAATCCGGCGATCATCGAACCCTGGTAAAGACGAGTGGCGAGGATTTCCTGGCCCTGCTGGAAGGTTCCCGCCAAGGGCATTTTTACGACCTGCGGTGAGGTTGCGGTAACACTCCGCAGGGTCGTCCGCGTCTCTGCGGGTCGATTGCTCTCTTTAGGCTAATCCGTTACCACCTTCAGCCGACTGCGCCCCCCACCCTGCTTGGTGACCTGCACCTTGACCCCGATGCGTTCCACCAGGGTGTCCACGTGGGAAATGACACCCACTTGGCGGCCCAGGCTGTAGAGCGCATCGAGGCTGGCGATGGCCAGATCCAGGCTGTCCGCGTCCAGTGCACCGAAGCCCTCGTCGATGAACAGGGACTCCACCTCGACCCGGTCCGAGGCCAGGGACGCCAGGCCCAGTGCCAGGGCCAGGGAAGCGAGGAAACTCTCACCGCCGGAGAGACTGTGGATGCTGCGTACCTCGTCGCCCATCTCCCGGTCGATGACCTGGATCTCCATCTCGGCACCCGGGACCCGCTGTAGCTCGTAGCGCCGGGCCAGGTCCCGCAGGTGCTCGTTGGCGTGCGCCACCAGCAGGTTCAGGGTCAGGCCCTGGGCGAAGTTGCGGAATTTGCTCCCGTCCGCTGAGCCGATCAGCTCGCGCAAGGACTCCCACAGCTCCCACACCGCCTGTTGCCTCTCCAGCTCCGCCCGGGTCTCGCGACTGGTCTCCCGCCTGCGCTCATCCTCGCTGAGCCGACCGTGCAACCGGCCCCAATGCTCCTGGGCTGCGCTCAGGGTTTCATCCGCGAGGGGCAGCCGCTCGGCCAGTTCTTCCGGGCTCAGGTCAGTCAGCTCCGCAAAACGGTGCTCGTCCAGCCTGCGCTCGCGCTCTTTGAGCAGTTCCTGCGATCGGTCGCAGGCATCCCGCAGGGCCTGAAGGGCGAGCCGCTCCTTCTCAATCCAGTCATGGTCGCGCTCCAACGCTTCGCGCAGCTCGTCGAGGCCGACCCCCTGCCCGGCCATTTGGGCATCCAAGACCTGCCGTTCCCCCGCCGCCACGTCCTCGAACCGCTGCAGGGCTTGGCGACGGGTCGCGACGGCACCCCGCGCCGCGGTCAGCAGCTCGCGCGATCGGGCCAAGTCGTTTCGCGCCTCCTCCTGCTTGCTCCGGGCTTCGGCGGCGGTGTCTTTGAGCCTTGCCTCCAGGGCATCTGCAGACTCTCCGCCCAGAAGTCCGGCCCGCTCCCGCATCAGCTCGGAGAGGCCCACTGTTTGCTCGTCCAAGGCGGCGCTGCGGCGCGTAAGCTCCTGGTCCGCGCCCTGCAAACGGGCCTGTGCCAGAGCCAGCCGGGGCGACAGATCTTGTTGGAGCCGGCGGGCCTCGTCCCTTTGTTTGTCGTGCCGCCGCCAGAGATCGACCTCCCTGCGGCAGCCCTGCACAAAGACCTCGGGATCCTGCGCGAGAGAGGCGCGCCAACCATCGATTCCCGCCAGGGGCTCGGCAATCAGCTCCAGCACCTGACCCATCGATTCCTCTGAACGTTCGCGCTCAAGCTCGGCCCGGCCGCGGGCATCCATGCCGATACGGGTCTGTTCGTCCAGCTCCGCCAGCTTGTTTCGCTCCAAGCCCAGCCTGGCGTCAAGACCCTCGATCTCTGCGATCTTGCCCTTGATGCCTGCCTGCAGGGACCGGGCCTTGGCCTCGTCCGCGCCGATCCCTTTCAGACTCTCGGTGAGGGCGGAGATCTCGCCCGCCTGACGCTGTATCAGACCCTCCGCAAAGGGGTCCGCCGGACGCAGGGAATCGGACTCACAGCCCGACCAGGTATCCAGGATTCGCAGCTGCATGGCCCGCTGTTCGTCCAGATCCGAAGCGAGCTCCCCGCCCCGCCTCCGGGCCTGCGCTCGCTCGGCGCTCTCCCGGGCCTTCCCGCCGGCCAGATCATCGACGCGGCGCTTGACCGACTCGACCCTGGCGGCCTGCTCTGCAACCAATCCCTCGAGAACCAACGGAGTACGATCTGCCCAGGGATGCTCCTTGGCGCCGCATACCGGGCACGGCTCTCCCTCCCGCAATTGGCCGCGCAACGCCTCCAGGTCGCCCGCGCTCGCCAGAAGCAGCCGGCGGTAGGCATCCTCCGCCTCGGACAAAGCTGCCGCGGCCGGGAGGATTTCCTTCTCGATCTTTTGCAGTCGGGCTTCGCTCCGGGCCCGCCTCGACTGCTCGTCGGCCAAGGCCTTGCCGGCAACTTGTATCCGCGCTCCGCTCTCCCTCGCCTGCTCCACCAGCTGTCGCCATTGGTCGACCTTGGCCCGGTGCGCCAGCCGCTCTTCGCGACGCACAGCCAACCGATCCGGGTCGAGCCCGGCCGCCAGGGCTTCAAGCTCGGAGCGATCGGACAGGGCCCGCTCCCGGTCGGCGCCGATCCGCGCAATGAGCGCGTCAAGGGCTCGATGACTCTCGGCATGTACCAAAGCCGCGCGCTCTGCGGTTTCGATGGCTGCGCGGGTGTCCTCCACCACCCCGCGGGCACGCGTGTAGCGTCCAAGCTCACGCTCCCAAGCCTCCCACTGAACGACCAAGAGATCGATACCGGCGTGCGCAGCGAGCCAGTCCTCCGCCTGACCGAGGGTCTCGCTCGCCTTGTCCGCGCCTTCTTGCAGCTCGTCGCGCTCCGCCATTGCTCGCTTCAGGTCCGTCTGCGCGACCTCGCGGTCCTTTCTGGAGCGTTCCACCAGTTCGCAGGCGCCCTGGATTCGGGTGTCGAGGCGGCGAGCCGCCTGCAGGGCCGGTGCGACATCCATTTGCGCCTTTTCCGATTCGGCGAAGGCGGCCGCTGCGGTAGCTGCATCCGCCGCCGCCCGATCCACTTCGGTCTGCCGGGTGCTCTGCTCGGCGGCGGAAAGCTCCAGGTCCCGGCGTGCGGCGAGCAGGGCTTCGTCGGCCCGCTCGAAAGCGATCAGGTGCAGGCGCAGCGGCTGCAAACTGCGGATACGCTCGAAGGCCTGCCTCCGGGGCTGCGCCTTCGCCTGTTCCGTTCGGGCACAGGCGAGCTGCTCGGCGGCGCGGTCGCGCTCCGCCGCGAGCTTGTCCAGGGTCTCGTACCAGCGCTGCGCCTGCTGGAGCGACTGCCAGGCCAGGAGCTGCTCGTCGCGAGCCTGCTGCGCCGCAGCCAGCTCCGCATCCAGGGCCTTGCGCTCCTGCTCCGCCATAGGGCGTTGATCGCCCAGGCGTTGCCGGACCAACTCCAGCCGCTTGTGCTCTTCCGCTGCGCGCCGGTGGGCCGCCTTGGAGATCTCACCGTAGATCCCGGTGCCGGTGATGCGCTCCAACAGCTCCGCGCGCTCGCCCGCATGCGCCCGCAGAAAGGCGGCGAAGTCCCCCTGGGCGAGCAGGACAGAGCGGCGGAACTGGTCGAAGGTCAGCCCCAGGCGGGCCTGTATGCCGTCCAGCACCTCGGTCTTGGTGCCGCTCAGGTCCGCGCCGCTGGAAAGGTCCCGGAGCTCCATGGTCTGGGCCTGAAAACGACCGCCGGCACGCTCCCGCGCCCGGCGCACGGACCAGCGCGCCCGGTAGCGGCCGCCATCGACACCGCGAAAATCCACTTCGGCATAGCCCTCGCCGGCTCCACGGCGCAGGATCGAGCGCACGTCGTTGCTCCGCAGGCGCGACTCGGGGACATCGTCCGCGCGTCCCACCTCGACCCCACGGCCGCCGGGCAGCCGCGGCATGCGATCGAACAGGGCGAGACAGAGGGCGTCCAGGGTGGTGGACTTGCCTGAGCCGGTCGGACCCGTGATGGCGAAGAGCCCGGCATCGGCCAACGGCGGGGCATCGAGGCGCATCTCGAAATCCCCCGCCAGGCTCGCCAGGTTCCGGCCGCGGATGGCCAGTATCCTCAACTCATGCCCCCCTGTACTTCCTCCATCAGCTCGTGGAACGCGGCCATGAGCGAGGCGGACGGCGGGTCCCCGTACTGCTGCCGGTAGCGCTCCTGAAACACCCCGTCGGGCTTGAGCTCCTCCAGGCGGTGTGCGTGGCCGGCGGACGGGAGCCCGGCGACCTGTCCCGGATACTCGGTGGTGAGCTTGAGCAGGCGTGCAGGCTTGCCCTCCAGGACGTCCTCCATGCGCCGGCGCAGGTCAGGATCGGGGCGCTCCAGGCGCACCGCCACTTCCAAGTAGGGATGGCGCTCGCGTGCCAGGTTCGGGTCGGAGGGATAGGCGCCAAGGGCGGCCTCCAGCTCTTCCACCTCGCCGGCACCCGAGTCTGGAAAGCGCAGGATATCCACGAAGCGCGGGACACGCAGGGACTCCCGCGAGGCCAGCTCGCTGCCATCCAGGTCCAGCTGAAGAACTTGGTGGGGATATCGGCGCTCGTTCAGCGCAAGCGGGATCGGTGAGCCACTGTAGCGGATGTGCTCATGCCCGCCGACCGCCTGCGCCAAGTGCAGGTGCCCGAGGGCTACGTAAGCGACCTGCTCAGGGAACAGGGCGGCGGGCAGCGCATGCTGATTGCCGCCCAGGATTTTGCGCTCCGACAGCTCCGAAAGACTTGCACCCGTCATGTAGCAATGACCCATGGCGATCAGGGCCTGGTCCCGGCCTCGCCGCAGCTCTGCAGCTTCCAGCACCTCGCCATAGAGCCGGGCCACGCCGGCGATCAGCGGATCCTCGTGCGGCTGCGGCCGATCGTGAGGGTCCGAGACGCCTGGGTTCGAGGTGCCCAGGTCCGAAGGGCGCAGAAACGGCACGGCCGCGCAACAGGCCGCCGCCCTGCCGTTGCGGTCATCGAGGGTCACCAGCAGACGATCCAGGTCGAGGCCACCATCGGAGAGGCGGGAGGGCTTTCCGACCACATGCACCCCGAGCGCATGCAGGATGGGCGACGGTGCTTCAAGCCGGGCGGCGGAGTCGTGATTGCCGGCGATCATCACCACCTTCAGGCCGGGCAGCCGCCGCCCGGCCTGAACCAGGAAGCGGTAAAGCATGGCCTGGGCGGAAGCCGGAGGGTTGGCCGAGTCGAACAGGTCGCCGGCGATCAGCAGGGCGTCGGCCTGCCGCTCTGCCAGTGCGTCCAGCAGCCAGTCCAAAAAGCACGCGTGCTCGAAGTCGCGAGGCAAGCCATGCAGGCTGTGCCCCAGGTGCCAATCGGCGGTGTGGAAGATGCGCAGTGCCATGCTCGCTTTTCGAAAAGATCGGATTTGACCCGAAGCTCAACAACCAGTCGCAAATGAACGCAAATGAACGCGCATAAGACAAGGATTTTCGACTACCGCCGTTTAATTGCCCCGTGCCCAGATTCCCCGTGCCGATCGTTCGCGTAGTTTGGGCGCTCTTGTTGTGCCCAACATGCGCGCGGCAAGCTCGGGTATAGTTGCCGCCCTGCACTCGTTCGCAACCACAACAGGGGCCAATGTCTTCAGATCCGCTCTCCAACCTGCTTGAAAACCTCGACTTCGCTTGGCGGCGCGAACCAATGGTCCCGGTCCCGCTCACCAACATCCAATGGCGTGCCGATGCATGCGAGCCGGGCTCTATTCTGTTCTTCCGGCGCTTCGACGACGAGCGCAGCGACGCCGAGATCTACCGGCGTTACCTCGCCGACAGCGGCTTCTCCGTTCTTGTCACCAACCGCATGCACGATTGCTTCGACGCCCTCCGCGGCAAGGGGATCTGTGTAACCCATCCCGGGGAATGGCCGGGGGTCCTCGCGCGCTTCTGCGATCTGCTCTACCCACTCGGAAGCTGCGCAGGCGACTTCATCGGCGTCACGGGTACCAACGGCAAAACGACCACCGTCAAGTATCTGGAGTCCATGCTGGCGGCCCATGGCCGACGGGTCCTCAGCATTGGAACCCTGGGCGTCTCTATCAACGGCGAGCCGGTCGTGGAGACCGGGTTCACCTCGCCGCCCCAGATCGAGCTGCGCCGCCTGCTGCATGCCCAACGGGGGCGATACGATCTCGTCGTCATGGAGGCTAGCAGCCACGCCCTGCACCAGGAGCGGTTGCAGGGAATCACCTTCCGGAACGCTGGCTGGACCAACTTCTCTCAGGACCATCTGGACTACCATCGGGACGAGGCGTCTTACTTCGCCGCCAAGGCCCGCATTCTCGACCTGATCCAGGACGGGGGACGGCTGTACTGCACCAGCCCGGCTGTGGCCAGGCGTCTCGCCCGGCGGGCAACGCCGCGAGTTCCTGTCGAGATCCTGGGCGCAGCGCCCCTGGAATCCGAGGCGATCGCCGCCAAGCCCTTTCTGGCCCTGGAATACAATCGGGAGAACTACGCCCTCGCGAGCGCTTTGGCCGATGAGGTGCTCGGGCCGGGTGAGCGCGCCTATTGGCGCCACCTGAGCCCGGTGGAGGGCCGCTTCGAGTGCCGGGTGGTCGGCAACCGGACTTTGGTCGTGGACTTCGCCCACACCCCGGATGCACTGGAATCCATATTGATCGCCATCCGCCGCGCCTTCCCCGCCGCCCGCGTCCTAACCCTGTTCGGCTGCGGCGGTGATCGGGACCACGGAAAGCGTCCCCTCATGGGGGCCGCCGCAGCGCGCTACTCGGACCAGGTCATTCTGACCTCGGACAACCCCCGCACCGAAGACCCGGAGCAAATCATCGGGGACATAGTCGCGGGCATGCCGGACAGAGGCCATGAGGTGGTGGTCGAGCGCCCGCGCGCAGTCGCCCGCTTGTTCGACATGCTCGCGGAGCGCCCACCGCCGGAGCCCTGGGTAGCGCTGATCGCCGGCAAGGGACACGAGCGCTACATCGACAGTAACGGCCGCAAGGAGTACTACAGTGACCAGGACGAGGTGGATCTCAACCTGATACGACTCGGCTGGACCTGAGGGGCACGCCATGGAGACTACAATGCTGGAAAGAACCTGGCTGCGCCGGATTTACTCCGTCCCCACCGGACTGGTCCTCGGGATCGTTCTCGCCCTGCTTTTTCCTTCCGGGGCCCCCCATCTGGCTTGGTTGGGCCAGATCTTTCTGTCCCTGCTGAAGCTCCTGATTCTGCCCCTGATCCTGGTCTCCATCTACGCATCCCTCTCCGGAGGCCGCGATCTGCGCCTCATCGGCGGCCGCGCCCTGCTGTATTACGCACTCACATCCACGGTGGCCGCCACCCTGGGCACCCTGCTCGGCCTGGCTCTCGCCCGAGACCTGCCCGCCGGCCTGCTCGACCTGGAGCAGGTGGCTCCGAGCGCGGACGGCTTCAGCCTGGCTCGCCTGATCGGCAACCTGATACCGAGCAATCTGTTCGCATCCCTGGCCGAGGGCAACATATTGCACATCGTCTTCGTTGCGGTGGTCGCGGCCCTTGCGTCTCGCCGCATCCTGAACGAGCACCGGGAGAAGCTCCTGGGGGGCGCGAAGGCGCTCGACGCCCTGCTGATGCGGCTGCTGAAGGCGATCATCGCCTTCGCGCCGCTGGGCATCATGGCCTTGATCTACGCCAGTTTGGCGGGGATGGACTGGACGGGTGTGTTCGAGCTTCGCCCCTTCGTCTGGGCCGTGGGCCTTGCCGTGTTTCTGCATGCCCTTGTGTTCCTGCCGACGCTCTACCGCGTGCGCACCGGGAGATCGCCCTGGCCCTTCGTGGCGGCCTGCAGAGCACCGCTGCTCACGGCCCTGTCCACGGCGTCCAGCTCGGCGACCTACCCCGTGTCCAAGCAGGCGCTCGAGGAGGCCGGCGTCAGCGAGCAGGTCACCAGCCTGACCCTGCCCCTGGGCGCAACCCTCAACATGGACGGCTCGGCCCTTTACCAGTCCATTCTGCTGATCTTCATGTCCCAGCTCGCCGGCGCTGATCTAAGCCTTCTCCAGGCCGTCTTCATCGTGCTGCTCACCATGGCCTCCTCCGCAGGCACCGCGGGAATTCCCGGCGGCGGCATCGCCATGATGGCCTTTATGCTGGACCTGCTGGGGCTGCCCCAAACTTACCTGGCCCTGTACCTGGTCGTAGACCGGTTCTTCGATTATCCGATTACGGCCATCAACGTCTGGGGAGATCTGGTCATAGCCGCGGCTGTGAATCGGGACTTGGAGAGCGGTTGAGAGCCACCAATCCTCCTTTGGCAAAAGGGGGCGCATCCGGGGCTGCCGACTTCGACAGAGTATCCATAAGCCTGTCGCAAACACCGGGTCTGACGCGCTACACTCGCAGGAAATCAACAATCCCACGCAAGGTCCCATGTTATCGCGCCGCATCTCGACCATCCTGCTCTCGCCCCTGTTGTTGGCTACCCTGTTCGTGGCGACCGCCCTGACCCCGTCCGGCGGGGCTTTGGCCGCCGCCTCTTGCCGTCAGGGACTGGAAGCCCGGGTCTGGACCGCGCCGCTCGAGCCGAGGCCCGGCCAGGTCATGAAGATCATGGCGGTCGCAACCGAGGGCGATCTCGGCGAGCTGGTCATCACCGACCCCGCTGGACGCCAGAGCAGGCTCTCTGCCGTCAGGGGTGGCGGACCGCCCTGGAGCCTGCGCGGGTACGTATCCCGGCCCGCCAGCGGCACCTACCGCATCGAGGCCAAGCGCTCAGGCAGGATAGCGGCTTGCGTTGAGGTGCAGGTCGGGGGCGGTGCCGGCCATCGGGGCAGCGGGGAGTGGGACCTGGAGAGCGAGGCCCTCTACGCGGCCTGGATCGAGCACCTGTTCGACGCTCCGCCCGAGCGCTCCCTGAGCTTCCCGTCGCTTGCCCCCGTGCTGCGCGATCCCGGCCGCAACTTCCTCTACGACTACCTGAGCGCCGGTGAGGACAAGCGGCTGCCCGCCGAGCCGGACTGCGCCGACCTCCCCTATTTCCTGCGCGCCTACTTCGCCTGGAAGATGGGCCTGCCCATCTCCTACCGCTCCTGCAGCCGGGGCAGCAGCAGCAGCCCGCCACGCTGTCAGACGCCGAAGGTCGACACCGGCTTCGCCCGCTCGCCCGCACCGGCCAGCAGGTTCCGCGAGCTGAGCCGCGACATCATGAACACCGTCCATTCCGGCTGCGGGCGCACGGCGCTCAACGACAACGCCAGCGATTTCTATCCGGTCCCCCTGGAGCGCTCCTCCCTGTGGCCCGGAACCGTCTTCGCCGACCCTTACGGACACGTGCTGGTCTTGGTCAAGTGGGTACCCCAGAGGGCGGGGCGCAGCGGGCTCCTGCTCGCCGTGGACGCCCAACCGGACAACTCGGTCAACCGCAAGCGCTTCTGGGAAGGGACTTTCCTGTTCGCCAAGACCCCCAGCGCCGGGGCCGGCTTCAAGGCCTACCGCCCGCCGTCCGGAAGCGGCGGGCGCCCCTTGTCCAACAGCGCGCTGGACGGCAGGTCCGGGCTCCCGCCCTACTCCGCCGAGCAGTCCAGGCTGACACCGGAGGACTTCTACGCCCGCATGGACCAGCTCATCAACCCCCGGGGTCTGGACCCGGAGGCGGCCTATTCGTCCACCCTGGACGCCTTGATGGAGCAGCTCCAAACGCGGGTGAAGTCGGTAGACAATGGTGAAAACTACGTCCGCCGCCACCGGGGCACCATCCCTATGCCGCGCGGCCCCGCCATCTTCGAGACTACGGGTCCTTGGGAGGACTACGCGACCCCATCGCGGGATATGCGCCTGTTGATCGCCATGAAGGTGGTGGAGGGACTGCCCCAGCGCATCCGGCGGTATCCGGAGCTTTTCCGGCTGGGAGGTACGAGTCCCGCTACCGCCGCCTCACGCATCGAGCGCCTCCATGCGCAGAGATCCAAGGAACGCTCCATCGGCTACACACGCAGCGATGGCAGCCCCTGGCAGCTGAGCCTCGAGGAAATCTACGACCGCAAGTCGGCGCTGGAGATGGCATACAACCCCAACGATTGCGTCGAGCGGCGCTGGGGCGCGTCTCCCGGCACAGCGGACTACGGGACCTGCCGCCGCCAGGCACCGGCCGAGCAACGCGCGCGCATGGAGCAATACCGTTCCTGGTTCCGTGATACCAGACGCCCCCCGCGCTAGCTAGCTTCATGACCGAAACAGGCCACGCCCTTGGCGCTCCTCGTATCCCCCGCCCCACACGAGTGAGGACTGGGAGTGAGGGGAAATAACGATACCCTCAAAGGAGTCTTTCCGATGCCGATCCATTCCACCTTCGCGGCCTGCTTCCGACGTGCCTGGCTCCCTGCGCTCTGTCTCCTCCTGGCTTCCTGTGCCGGACCGGAAAGGCCCTCGCCCGGAACCGGAACCTGGGCCGGACGGGCGATCGGGGCACCCCCCGCACCCAAGCCCGGTGTCAGACAGGCCATGATCTCCCGCGCAACCCGCGAGTGGGACTTCTTCGGCCGCCAGACCGTCGTCATGAAAGGCAGCAAAGAGAGCATCCCCAACGTGGGCTCCTGGGAGGACGACGACTCCAGGTACAGCAGCCGGGTCAACGCGTACTGGCGCGCAGTCGGCAAGTCCGACCTCTACGGCATGGACTGCCGGCAGCCCTGGTCTTCTGCGTTCATGGGCTGGGTCATGGGGGGCGCGGGCGTGCCCGAGAGCCAGTTCCGCCGATCCCCCGCGCATTGGATCTACCTCTCCGGCATGATCGACCAGGCGTCCTATCCCGGGCGCTATTTCGTCCCCCGGCGAATCACCGACTACAGTCCCAATCCCGGCGATCTCATCTGCGCCTACCGCGGCCACTCCCGCCCCTCCTCCAGCGGCGGCTACACCAGCGCAGGGGGGCTCAGCGGCAAGCCCACCCATTGCGACCTGGTCGTCAAAAAGAGCGGGCGGACCCTGGAGGCGATCGGGGGAAATGTGCGCAACTCTGTTTCAAAGGTGACCCTGGAGCTGGACGGCGGCGGCCGCCTGCAGAGGGTGCCGCGGCGGCCCTGGTTTCTGATCTTGGAGAACCGGCTGTAAAGCCCGGATCGCTTGTCAGGCATTGCCCGGCAGAAAGCAGATTGACGCCTCGGGCACGCCGACCTCTGACGCGACTACGGAGACCCGATTCTGGCTCAGTAAGCAGGTTCTGATGAACCTGTTCATCAATGCCCGCGACGCCATGCAGGGCAATGCAACCCCGGCGATCTCGTTGAAGGCCCGCAACGGCGAGGGTTGAATTTCCACGTCCTGCCCCCCGGCGTCAGCTGAATCATCGACAAACTGAATCCTCTACCAAACTGCCGGATTTCGAGTGTCGAGGCAAACATTGGGCAAGGCGCTGAAAGACGTTACCATTTCCGCTTTCGCCTAACAGCCATGCCAGAGATCAAATGACCGACGAGATCCAACAAGACGCGCGCCAAGAGGAGACCAGCACGGACCTGACGCCCGTTGAGGCCAGGGTGCTCGGCTGCCTGATGGAAAAACAGCGGACCACCCCTGACACCTACCCTCTCACCCTCAATGCCCTGGTGCAGGCATGCAATCAGAAGACCAGCCGCAACCCGGTGATGCAGCTCGAAGTCGGAGAGGTCGGCCATACGGTGAACGAGCTGCGCGACCGTGGCCTGATCCACGCCAGCTTCGCCGGGCGTGCCGAGCGCTACGACCACAAGATGGCCTCCAACTACCACCTGAGCCGTCAGGAGCAGGCCCTGATGTGCGCGCTCATGCTGCGCGGTCCCCAGACCGCGGGAGAGCTGCGAACCAACGCGGCGCGCATGGCGGAGTTTGCGGATCTTCCGACCCTGGAGGAGGCCCTCACCGGCCTGGCGGAACGGGAGCCGCCCCTGGTGACCAGGCTGCCGCGCCTGCCGGGGAAGCGCGAAGAACGCTACGGTCAGCTCCTGTGCGGGGAGATCGAGCAGCAGGAGCCCGCTGCCGCGCCTGTCGCGACCTATTCCGACCCGCGCAATGACCGCATCGCAACCTTGGAGGCGCAGGTCGCGAGGCTGAGACAAGAGCTGGATACGCTGTGGGAGCTCACCGGCTTGTCTAGTCAGCGGCCGGGCGCAGACGATTAGATCGATTCTGGAAGGCGTCGTGTGGAACTAGCGCAGCGGTTCCACCGAGTCAAAGAAACAACGTCAAAACCCCCGTATAGCCGTACAGCCGGTCCCGTGAGATCTCTCCGTTGGCATAAAACCCAACCAAAGGGAAATTCCCCAGTTCGGACCCGATGAGGCGCAACTCCTCGGAATCGTCTCCGAACAGGTTGCGTCCGCGCCCCAGGCAGGAGACGTAGACCCCGCCGCGGGGGGGCGCCTTCAGGTTCCTCTTGATCCACCAGAGCATGCGTGACAGGTCCTCGCGTGCGGTGTTGGCATCGCGGCGGCAGAACATCACCTGACCGCCCTGCTCCAGCATGTCACCGATGGCGACCATCCCGCTCTTGGGATCTATGCCCACAAGGTTGCGAACCAGGTAGTCTCCCGTGTCCGATCCGGCGATGGGGAGCCCCGCGAAGATGTAGCCGCCGATGCGCATCAGGTCCCGGGAAAGGATCTCCCCGATATCCTCCTTGAGCACATCCAACGCCGGGCGCGCATCGAGCTGAATCATGATATTGCGTTGGGCCTCCGTGATCTCCCGTTGGGGCCCGATCGGCGAGCAGCCTTGGCTCAGGCGGGTAATCGCACCCACCTCTTCGGAGAAGAACACCCCGGAGAGCCCGCCCTGGGTGAGGCCGTCCGCAAACAGGTGGACGTTGTAGCGCGAGCTGGCTAGCCCGCCGACCAGAAACCCGGATGTAGTGTGCTGGGCAAGCTGCTTGACCAGAGCCTCGGTGAGCGGGTTCGAGGGGTCTGCGTGGACCAGCCCGAGGAAGGGACGATGCGTCGCGATCCACTCGCCCTCCCGCGCCATGAAGTCGTCCAGATCCTTGACCATGGACGGGAAGACCCGAAAGGAGTCCTCGGGAAACTCGCCGACCATGGCCGCCACCGCGGGCCGATCGTAGTACTCGATCCCGGTGGCACAGATTCCCATGCCGACCGCGCCCACCCAATGCTCCACGCCGGTGGCCTCGCGGAAAAGCTCCAGGGTCTCGCCCATGTGATCGGCGAGCGCATCCGTGACGTAGAGGAAGCCCAGGTTGCCCGCGTCGGGCACCTCTCCGAGCGCGGACAAGCAAGCGTTCACCGCCTCGCGCCACCCGGCAGCGGCGGCATGTCCGAACGAAAACGCCGTCATCATCGCGCTCCAAATAACTAAAGACTTGCTGAGTTGCGACCAAAGCTACCGGAATCCAAGCGCCGCTGTCACGGAGAATCGATTCGCACGGCTCGCACCGGATGCTTGGGCCCGGGAAGGAGGAAGGGTACCTCAGACCTCCGCAAGATCTCCCTTCTCCTGCAGCCAGGCGCGCCGGTCCGACGCCCGCTTCTTGGCCAGCAACATGTCCATCAGCCGATTGCTCTCGTCCCCCTGCTCCACCGTGAGCTGCACGAGGCGGCGGGTGTCCGGGTCAATAGTAGTCTCCCGAAGCTGCTGCGGATTCATCTCGCCGAGCCCCTTGAAGCGCTGCACGCTGACCTTGCCGCGGAGCTTCTCCGCCTCGATACGGTCCAGCACGCCCTGCCGCTCGCTCTCATCCAACGCGTAGAAGACCTGCTTACCCACGTCGATGCGAAACAGCGGCGGCATGGCCACGTAGACGTGTCCCTCCTGCACCAGGCTCGGGAAGTGCTTGAGAAACAGGGCGCACAGCAGGGTCGCGATGTGGGCCCCGTCCGAGTCCGCGTCCGCCAGGACGCAGACCTTGCCGAAGCGCAGGCGCGAGAGGTCCTCGCTGCCCGGGTCCACGCCGACGGCGACGGCGATGTCGTGCACCTCTTGGGAGCCCAGGACCTCCGCGGGGTCCACCTCCCAGGTATTCAAGATCTTGCCGCGCAGCGGCATGATGGCCTGGAACTCCCGGTCCCTGGCCTGTTTCGCGGATCCGCCGGCGGAGTCGCCCTCCACCAGGAAGAGCTCGCTACGCTCCGGGTCGGTGGAGGTACAGTCCGCGAGCTTTCCCGGCAGGGCCGGTCCCTGGGTCACCTTCTTGCGGGTCACCTTGCGGCCGGCCCGCAGCCTGGCCTGGGCCGCCCCGATGGCGATCTCGGCGATGCGCTCCGCGTCCGCCACGTGCCGGTTGAGCCACAGGCTGAACGCGTCCTTCACCACTCCCGAGACGAAAGCGGCACACTCGCGAGACGACAGCCGTTCCTTGGTCTGACCGGAGAACTGGGGATCGAGCAACTTCACCGAGAGGATGTAGCTGCAGCGCGACCAGACGTCGTCCGGTGTCAGCTTGACGCCCCGCGGGAGCAGGTTGCGGAACTCGCAGAACTCCCGCACCGCCTCGGTGAGCCCCGTGCGCAGACCGTTGACGTGGGTGCCGCCCTGGACCGTGGGTATCAGGTTCACGTAGCTCTCGGTGACCGGATCGCCGCCCTCCGGCAGCCAGACCAGGGCCCAGCTCGCCGCCTCGGTGCTGCCCTCCATGTTGCCGACGAAGGGATCGGCGGGGACCATCTCCAGGCCCTCGAGGGACTGGCTGAGGTAGTCCTTGCAGGCCGTCCTGGTAGCACCAGACCTGCTCGTCCCCACTCGCCTCTTCTCGGAAGCTCACCTTGAGCCCGGGACAAAGCACTGCCTTCGCCCGCAACAGATGCTTGAGCTGTCGCTGCGAGAACTTGGGGCTGTCGAAATAGCTCTCGTCCGGCCAGAAACGCAGGGTGGTACCCGTGTTCGCACGCCCGACGGTTCCAATCTCCTCCAGCTCCGAGACCTTCTCGCCGTGGGCGAAGGCCATGTTGTGCTCCTTGCCCTCGCGCCTAATCCAGACCTCCAGGTGCTTGGACAGCGCATTCACCACCGAAACGCCGACGCCGTGCAGTCCGCCGGAAAACTTGTAGTTGTCCGTGGAGAACTTGCCGCCGGCGTGCAGCTTGGTGAGGATCACCTCCACACCGGGCAGCCCCTGCTGGGGGTGCAGGTCCACCGGCATGCCACGGCCGTCGTCCCTGACCTGCAGGGATCCGTCCTTGAACAGCTGGACCTCGATGTTGCGGGCGAAGCCGGCGATGGCCTCGTCCACGCTGTTGTCTATCACCTCCTGGGCCAAGTGGTTGGGGCGAGTGGTGTCCGTGTACATACCCGGGCGCTTGCGCACCGGATCGAGCCCGCTCAGGACTTCGATGGCTGAGGCGTCGTAGTTACCGCTCATGGCCTGCTTGGGTTTTCCTCGGGTAGCTGCGGGAATGGTCGTGACGATCAGTGCCCGATGGGGCGCGAATTGACCATAAAACCGGGCTACGTTACCGTAGCTTCAAACATGGTTTCAAACTCAAACCGCGTGCAAGCCGGCTGTTTCGCGGGTTCGGATCCCGCCACGCCTGTCCCCGAACCGATGCAGTACACCCGCAAGCGTTTGAGAAACAGGCATGAGCGGCAAGATTTTCGACGACGAGCGAATGACATCCGAAGAAGTAAATACCCCGCCGCAGAGCTTCGAAGACGCACTTACAGAGCTGGAATCCCTGGTCGAGACGCTGGAGGAGGGAGACTTGACCCTGGATCAATCCCTCGCCGCCTTCGAGCGCGGAATCAAGCTGACCCGCAACTGCCAGAAGGCACTGGACGAGGCCGAGCAAAAGGTCCGTATCCTGACTGGTGACTCCCCCGACGCCGAGCTGGAACCCTTCGAGAGCGATGACTGATCCCAGACTTCAGTCCTTCCTGGCCGACTGTCAGGAGCGGGTGGAGAAGGCGCTCGCGGGCTATCTTCCGGTGACGGAGATTCAGCCGGAGTCCCTGCACGAGGCCATGCGCTACGCGGTCCTCGGACCGGGTAAGCGAGTCCGTCCCGCCCTGACCTACGGCGCCGGACTCGCCATCGGACTGGACCCGGAGCTGCTCAACGCCCCGGCCAGCGCCCTGGAGCTGATTCACGCCTACTCCCTGGTGCACGACGACCTTCCGGCCATGGACGACGACGACCTGCGCCGCGGTCGGCCCACCTGCCACAAGGCCTTCGACGAAGCCACGGCTATACTCGCGGGCGATGCATTGCAGACCCTCGCGTTCCAGGTGCTGGCCGCCGACAAGGCCGCACCCGGCGGTCCGCAAGCGAGGATCGCCATGCTCGACACCCTGGCGCGGGCCAGCGGCTCCCGCGGCATGGCGGGCGGTCAGGCACTCGACCTGGACGCATCGGGCAACGGACCTCAATCTGGCCATGTTGGAGAATATCCACATTCACAAGACCGGAGCACTCATCCGCGCCGCCGTGCGCATGGCCGCCCTCGCCCGCCCGGAGCTCGACCCGAGCTCCGCAAGCCATCTCGACCGCTATGCCAAGTGCCTGGGCCTGGCGTTTCAGATCCGCGACGACATTCTGGACGTGGAAGGCGAGACCGCCGTGATCGGCAAGACCCAAGGCAAGGACCAAGCTCAGCAGAAGGCCACGTACCCCGCCCTGCTCGGCCTCGCCGAGGCCCGCGAGAAAGCGGACGCCTTGGGCACCGAGTCACTGAGAAACCTGGAAGGCTTCGACGAACGCGCCGATCCCTTGCGCTGGATCGCCGAGTACGTGGTTAATCGGGATCGCTGAGTCCGCCTGCATATCCCGGGGGCGTTGCTTTTTCTTGCCCTACGCCGCATTTAAGCGAATAATTAGCGGTTTGCCGCTATGACCGTCGGCTCCTCGGGCATTAACCCGAAAAGCTGTCCGCTTGATTCGGCCCGCCGGGACATTAGCCTCACGCACAAGCCCTGAACGACCGCCGATTTCTGCCTCCGAGGTATCAGTCATGGAGTCAGCCTTGAAGAGAACCCAGGCCGCCGTGGCCATCGCCGATGTCCAAAGCAGTGCCGACACCCGCCGCATCGCCATCGACAAGGTCGGCATCAAGGACATCCGCCACCCGGTGCGGGTACGCGACCGCAGCGACGGCGAGCAGCACACCATCGCCAACTTCAACATGTACGTGAACCTGCCCCACAACTTCAAGGGCACGCACATGTCCCGCTTCGTGCAGATCCTCAACAGCCACGAGAAGGAAATCAGCGTCAACTCGTTCAAGGAGATGCTGCGGGAGATGGCCGAGCGCCTGGAGGCCGAGGCCGGCCACATCGAGATGAGCTTCCCCTACTTCGTCAACAAGACGGCGCCGGTCTGCGGCGTACAGAGCCTGCTGGACTACGACGTCACCTTCATCGGCGAGATCCGCAACGGCAAGCCCGAAATGTACATCAAGGTGGTGGTGCCGGTCACCAGCCTGTGCCCCTGCTCCAAGGAGATCTCCGCCTACGGCGCCCACAACCAGCGCTCCCACGTCACGGTGCAGGTGCGCAGCAAGGGTTTCATCTGGATCGAGGAGATCATCGAGCTGGTGGAGAAGCAGGCATCCTGCGAGCTCTACGGCCTGCTCAAGCGCCCGGACGAGAAATACGTCACCGAGCGCGCCTACGACAACCCCAAGTTCGTCGAAGACATGGTGCGCGACGTGGCGGCAACGCTGAACCAGGACGATCGCGTCAGCGCCTATCGTGGTGGAATCGGAGAACTTCGAGTCCATCCACAACCACTCCGCCTATGCCCTGATCGAGCGCGACAAGGACGAAGAGGCGCACACAGAAGACCTTTCTGGTTGATCTGGATCAGCAAACCATGTGTAAAATACGGAATTCTTGAATTGATACGCAAAGTTAACGCAGGAACTTATAAACTGGTCTACAATCTACTAGTAAGATTAGGGAATTACGTGAGTTTCCAAGATTCATGACCAAATCACGCTTCATCGCTCTGCTACTCGTCCTCGGCGCGGGCTTCCTGGTCTTGCGACCGGGAGATGAGACCTCCGACACGCGCGATCCGGGTGGAGACCCTGAATCGACCACCGACCAGCAATTTCAGCCCCGCGAGCCGGCCTTCCCGGAGCCGGACCCTGATTACGGCATCGCCGATCGGTACCCTGTGCAAGAGGCTCCGCCGTCCTACGGCAGCCCCGGCAACTATCCCCATCAACCCTATGCCCAAAGTTACACAGGCGCATACGGCACCCGCGAATCGTATGGTGGGTATAACCCGGCCCGGATGAATGGCTACAGGTTCAGGCCATCGAACGAGCAGGAGCAAAGGCGGACGCAGGCGCCCTATACGGAGCAGCACCAGCCTCCAACCTATCCCGCTCCTGCTCCTGCTCCTGCTCCTGCTCCTGCTCCGCAGCTCGGCAGCAGCCGATCGCCCCGTCACCCTACGCGGCGCCATCCACACCGCCGCGTCAACAACAGGAAATCTACAGCTTCCGGCCACTGGAGAAATCCCGCACCTCTCGCGGCCGCTGGCAGGGTCCTTACCAGCAACCTGGCTGGCGGGACGACCGGTCCCCACTCGATCCTTGGACCGCGCCACCCAATCCCCAGTGGGGCTCCACACCTCCGGCTCAACGCATGTATCCCAGCTATTACCGGGACACCAGTCGACGGATCACGGCGCGTTAGACTTTTGCGCTGCACAGGGTAGCCTGTCGTTCAGTCATCGCGCTGTAACGCAGTGGGCCGCTCCACTCCCACGACTGAGCAACTGATTTCGGTGCGCAACCCGGCCCCCGCTGAAGTAACGGGGCGCCTCCCCGCTACATGGCCTGTTGGGCCGAATTCAGTGGTGCCGGCGAGATCAGCACATTGAAGTGCTCGCACCAGATAACGGCGGATTTGTAATCGCTCGGATCCAGCCCCTTCGGTATCGGATAGTTTTGGCCACCCGTAAAGGCCTTTAAGCGTCCGAGATCCACGAACATGGTCTCCTCAACCCGCGTATCCGTCGTAACGTCAGCTTCCGGCACCAGGTAGACGTGGTACTTGGGTCCCGGCCCCACCTCGAAGTCCTGCTCCAAATGGAGTAGATGCTTGTAAAGGGTCACGCCCCCGGAGCCGTAGTGAATCGGGTCGGACGGATCCGCATGGACGAAGGTCCCGGTCGCAACGGCCGTGCGGCTCCCGGCATCGGTAACGACCTCGTTGACCTCCGCTGGCGGAAACAGGAAGGGAAAATAGAACATCCCGGCGGCAAAACCCGCGACCGTCCCCAGGATCGCACCCATCAGCAAGCCAATACTCAGGTTCTTCATCTGTCTAGTGACGGCTCCCGATGTACGCAAGGATTTCGACCCACTAAGCGGGCGTCCGCGACCGATTCGCCGCCTTCGCGTCCGCCTTCTTCGGCGGTGTGGATCTCACCGGGTAAACTGACCTTCCAATTCATATCGCCCCTCGATCAATTGCGGTTGCGCCAGCGATGATTATCCGCTGGATCGCAGTACCGGAAAAATCCTGTTCCCCCGGACCGACTGTGCAAGCCCACCATAGCGCAATGTACGAAAAACAGGAAAATGCGCGCTGGTGGAGCGCGCAAAGGTCTCGGATCATATTCTGACAAGATACGGAGTCGATGGGCTTCGCTTTTCACGGAAAGTCCCTATTGTTTATTCCGAGCACAGGCAAGATGTGCTAAACGGAGAGAGAACCCGATAGAGTCCTTAAATATGTCACAGCAAAATCGACGCGCCCGAATAGTCACCCATGGCCACTACGCCGAGACCTTCGAGGCCGACGAAGACGAGCAGGTCTACGACGCTGAGAAGGAAGCCCTGGTGCGCGGGCTGCTGCAGAAGGTGGGCGAGGATCCGAAGCGCGAGGGGCTGAAGCGCACGCCGTTGCGCGTGGCCAAGGCCATGGACTTCCTCACCAGCGGCTACGAGATGAGCGTGGACGACGTGGTGCGCAACGCCGTATTCGCCGAGGACTGCAACGAGATGGTCGTGGTCCGGGACATCGAGTTCTACTCCCTGTGCGAGCACCACATGCTGCCCTTCTTCGGCCACGCCCACGTCGGCTATCTCCCCAACGGCCAGGTGGTCGGTCTGAGCAAGATCGCCCGGGTCGTGGACGTGTTCGCCCGCCGTCTCCAGGTGCAGGAGCGGCTGACCAAGCAGATCGCCGACGCCCTGATGGAGGCGCTGCAGCCATTCGGCGTCGCCGTGGTCATAGAGGCGAGCCACACCTGCATGATGATGCGCGGGGTCCAGAAGCAGAACAGCTCCACCGTCTCCAGCGCCATGCGCGGTACATTCGAGGAAGACGCCCGCACGCGGTCGGAGTTCATGGCCTTTCTACGCAGGGACTAGAGATCACGAAGTCCAACCCGATTTCCGCCGAGGACGCCGCGGCACTCGCCGACCTCGCCGTCACCATCAAGACCCGGGCCACCGCTTCAAGACATCGGCTGGCTCTCGTCCTCGCCGGCAGCCGCGGCTGGACCGCGAGCGCCGCGAGCGCCGCACTCTCGGCGGAATCAAGCGAAAATGTCGTCTGGCTTTCCGAGCAGGCATGCGAAGGCCGACACCTAACGGTCTCCGGCGGCGAGATGCTATTGGGCGCCGAGGTGGAGAGCCTGGTCTACGACGCCCACGACGGCTTCGACGCGGATAGCTTCGGTGCGGCACTCGGGGCCCTGCGCGGCGGCGGTCTTCTCCTGCTGCTAATCCCGGACCTGCAAAGCTGGCCCCGACTCCCCGATCCCCAGGCCGAACGCATCGCCGTGCATCCTTTCACTCCCGGGCAGATGCCAGGGCGCTTCATTCGTCGGCTCTCGCGCGTCATTGCCGGCTCGGCCGCAATAGCGCTGGTTACGGAATCTGACCCCATCCCTCCGTCGCTGCCGGGGTCTGCTGCCCCGGCCAATCCGGTTACCGAGCCGAGGGGAGACTACTGCACACCAGACCAGCGACGGGCCGTGGAGGCCATTTTGAAGACCGCCAGCGGCCGTGCCCGGCGCCCGCTCGTGCTCACGTCCGACCGGGGCCGGGGTAAGTCCTCCGCGCTAGGAATCGCTGCAGCAGAGCTCCTGCGCGACCGTGGACGGAGTATCCTGGTCACGGCACCGCGCCGCTCGGCGGTCGATCCGCTCTTCCGCCACGCCTCGCGTCTGCTGCCGGACGCCGAGATTCACACCAATCGCATTTCCCACCGCGGCGCGCAGCTCGAGTTTGTGCCCCCGGACGAACTCTTGCGCTCACGCCGAACGGCGGAGCTTCTGTTCGTGGACGAGGCGGCCGGTATACCCGCCCCGCTCCTGGAGCAATTGCTGCGCGCGCACGCAAGGGTGGTCTTCTCATCCACGGTGCATGGCTACGAAGGCACAGGCCGCGGCTTTGAGGTGCGTTTCAGCCGCACCCTCGATGCGCTCACCCCAGGCTGGAGAAAGATGTGGATGGAGACGCCCGTTCGCTGGGCACTGGGAGACCCGCTGGAGGAGCTCGCCTCCTCCGCCCTCCTCCTGGATGCCGCCCCGGCCGACGAGGCCTTGCTCAGGGCGGCATGCCCAAAGACCTGCCGCTTCAGGCGGCTGGATCGGGACGCCCTGGCGGATACGGAGACTACTCTGTCCCAGCTCTTCGGTCTGCTGGTGATCGCCCACTATCAGACCCGCCCCATGGACCTGCGCCACCTGCTGGACGGTCCCAACGTCCGGATCTATGCGCTCTATCATGAGGGACAGATCGCCGCTACGACACTCGTCGCCGTCGAGGGGAGCCTGGGACCCGATCTGGCCGCTGAGATCTTCGAGGGCCGGCGCCGCCCCCGCGGGCATCTCCTTCCCCAGACGCTTTCGGCCCATGCGGGTATCGCAGAGGCAACGAGACTGGGTTATGCACGGGTGATCAGGATCGCCGTGCACCCTGCCGTTCAGGGCCGCGGCCTGGGCCGATCCCTGCTGAGCGGTATCGTCGAGGATGCACGCGGATTGGGCCTGGACCTGGTCGGCTCCAGCTTCGGCGCTGCCCCGGACCTGATCGAATTTTGGGAACGATGCAGCTTCGCGCCGGTACACCTCGGTACCAGCCGCAACGCCGCCAGCGGCGCCCATGGGGCCGTCGTGCTGCGGCCGATCTCACCCGAGGGAGAATCGCTCCGGACCTTGGCCCTCGGACGGCTCGGTGAGCGTCTGCCCCCGCTGCTCGCGGGACCCTTGCGAGACCTGGAGCCGCAGATCGCTGCTCGCCTGCTGCAAGTGACACCGACAGACCGCTGGTCAACTGATCCGCGGGAGCAGCGGGAGCTGGAGACATTCGCCTTCGCCCTGAGGCCCTTCGAGTCCGCCCTCCCCCTGCTGACCAGACTTGTCTCCTGCCGGCTCGGGCAAGCTCTGCGCGCGGGCATCCTCGACGACAGGGAACGCGATATGCTGATCTGCAAGGTCCTCCAGCATCGCGGCTGGGGAGAAGTTGCCCGTTTGACGGGCCTGACCGGAAAGGCGCAGGTGACGGCGACTCTCAGAAAGGCGGCCGGGAAGCTTTTGGACTAGAAGCGGCGGTTGGACTCGAACGAATCGGCGCAGCCGCTCGAAACCACCCTACGATTCTACTTCATCGATGAGCCGTCGCGTCATGTGCAGCCTCACCGCCGCCTCCTCGGTGATGACGTGGAACAGATGATGGGGGCCGGTCGCGGACGCGATACGCTGCTCCAAGTCGTCCCGGACTTCGGCGTAAAGCGCCAGCAGCCGCAGATCGAAGCTCCGCAGGGCCTTGGTCAGCGGGTCCTTACGGTGACGGGCGAGCAGCGTCTCGATCCCGTCCAGGTAGAGATCCCCCAGACAGACGTGGACTGCGGAGAACAGGGTCGCCCAGCCATCGGCGATTCCGAGGCCCGGTTCGGCGGCAGAGAGTGCCCGCATGCGACGACGACCGGCTTCATCCCCCGATACCCATACAAACATACTTGACCTCCAGATACTCGTCGATGCCGTAGCGAGACCCTTCCCGCCCCAGTCCCGACTGCTTAAAGCCGCCGAAGGGGGCAACAGCGGTGGAGACGATGCCCGCGTTCACGCCGACGATGCCATACTCCAAGGCCTCGGACACGCGCCAGACGCGCCCCAGGTCACGGCTGTAGAAGTAGGCGGCCAGTCCGTACTCGGTGTCGTTGGCCATGGCCACCGCCTCTTCTTCCGATTGGAAGCGGAACAGCGGGGCCACCGGCCCGAAGGTCTCCTCCCGTGCCACCCGCATGTCCGTCGTAACGCCGGCCAGCACCGTCGGCTGGAAGAAGGTCCCTCCCAGGTCGTGCCGCGCGCCGCCGGTGACCAGACGCGCCCCTTTGTCCACGGCATCGGCGATATGAGCCTCGACCTTTTCGACGGCCGTCCTGGTTGATGAGCGGGCCTTGGGCGATACCCTTTGCGGTTCCCGGGCCCACCTTCAGCTCCGCGACCTTGGCCGCCAAGCGCTCGGTAAAGGCGTCGTAAACGCCGTCCTGCACCAGGATCCGATTGGCACAGACGCAGGTCTGGCCGGTGTTGCGGTACTTGGACTGCATGGCGCCCTCGACGGCGGCGTCCAGGTCCGCGTCGTCAAAGACGATGAAGGGGGCGTTGCCGCCCAACTCCAGGGAAAGCTTCTTGAGTGTGTCGGCACATTGGCGCATAAGCAGCCGCCCCACCTCGGTGGAGCCGGTGAAGCTCAGCTTGCGTACCGTCGGGTTGGCGGTCAGCTCGCCGCCGATCGAAACCGGATCCCCGGTGACCACATTGAAGACCCCCGGCGGAATGCCCGCCCGCTCGGCGAGCACCGCCAGCGCCAGAGCTGTCAGCGGTGTGTCCTCCGCCGGCTTGACCACCAGGGTGCATCCGGCGGCCAATGCCGCACCGGCCTTACGGGTGATCATGGCCGCGGGGAAGTTCCAAGGGGTGATGAGGGCGCACACCCCGACCGGCTGCTTGAGCACCAGGATGCGCTTGTCCGCCTGGTGGGGTGGAATCAGGTCTCCGTAGACCCGCTTGCCCTCCTCAGCAAACCAGTCGATGAAGGAGGCGCCGTAGACCACCTCGCCCCTGGCCTCGGCCAGGGGCTTGCCCTGCTCTGCGGTCATGAGCCGTGCCAGGTCCTCCTGGTGCGCCAGCATCAGGTCGTGCCAACGCCTGAGCGGTGCGGCCCGCTCGGCGGCGGTCAGCTCACGCCAGGCGGGCCAAGGCGCGGCTCTGCGGCCTCGACGGCGCGTCGAGTCTCTGCTTCGCCCACGTTCGGCACCCTGGCGATAACCTCTCCGCTGGCGGGATCGGTAACCTCCAGCAGGGCCCCGTCGTCGGCCTCCACCCAATCGCCGCCGATGCAGCAACGTCCGCGCAAAAGGTCGATGTCTTGGATTTTCATGTCTACCCTTACAGCATTTGATCCCCTGCGTAGAAGATTACTAGAGAGCTGCGTAGGGCGGATAAGCGAAGCACATACGGCGATACTCGCGGTGTATGATTAGAAACACCAGCCCCCTATTCGCAGGAGCGACGTTAGCCGCGACAATGCGCTGATGTTCGCGACTTAAGCATCCATCTCGCGCTCGTCGCTTCCCAATGTGAAGGGGCCAGCTCGGCGAAACCCGCCAGGCGCCACTTGCGGTCCTCATAGGCGTAGGGGCGGACCGTGAGCAGCACCCGGGCCGCGTGCGGGCAATGCGTCGGCAGAGCGCTTGACCGCGTCGCGCAGGTGCCCGCGGCGATCAAACGCGCAAAGACACGATGCGCGCAAAGAAAATATGCGAACAATCTCGGAGCATAGGTTCCAGAGGAAAATGAATCACCATTTGTTTGCGCGCTCCGCGTCTCTGTGATTCTATCGATTCCTTCGCGCCTGAGCATTTCAACTCCCCGCGCGAATACAGTGAACGGTCCGGGTGTCGCTGAGCCTAATCCCGCTCGGATACCCTTTAGCACACTCCGGCCCGGCTTCGGGGCACCTTGGATGGAAACGACACCCCGACGGGGGGTTCGACGGCGAAGGCATATCCCCCTCCAAGCGGATGATCTCGCGGCGCTGATCCTTTTCGACGACAGGTACGGCGGAAAGCAGCGCCCTGGTGTAGGGGTGACGCGGGTCGTCCAGGACCTCGGCGACCGTACCACGTTCCACGATGCGGCCCAGGTACATGACCGCCACCTCGTGGGCCAGGTAGGAGACCACCGAGATGTTGTGGGTGATGAACAGGTAGCTCAGGCCCATCTCGTCCTGCAGCTGCTTGAGCAGATTGAGGATCTGGGCCTGGACCGAGACGTCCAGGGCGCTGGTGGGCTCGTCGCAGACGATGACCTTGGGCTCCACCGCCAGGGCTCGGGCGATGCAGATGCGCTGGCGCTGGCCGCCGGAGAACTCGTGGGGATAGCGGTCCGTCGCCTCCGCCGGCATACCGACCTGATCCAGGAGCACACGTACGCGCTCGCGCCGCTTGGCCCTGTTGGGTTCCAGGCCGAGGGCCTGGAGTCCCTCGCCGACGATATCGCCGACCAGCATGCGCGGGTTCATGGAGGCGAAGGGGTCCTGGAAGATGATCTGCAGGTCCTTGCGGTGACCGCGCATGGCCCGGTTGCCCAGCCCCGTAAGCTCCGTATCCCCGAAGAGCACTGCGCCGTCGGTGGGCCGGATGAGCTGAAGGATGCCCTTGCCCACCGTGGTCTTGCCGCAGCCGGACTCACCCACCAGGGCCAGGGTCTGTCCCTCGCGCAGATCCATAGATACTCCGTCCACGGCCTTGACCTGACCGACGACCCGCCGGAAGACCCCCTTGTGGATCGGAAAGTGGACCTTAAGTTCTCCTACGGACAGGACGGTCGGCCCGATCCGATCGACGGGGACGGAGTCGGCGACCGGCGCGCTTGCCGGGACTTCTTCGGCTGGCGGCTCTTCCCCGTCCCAAAGATGGCATCTCACCTGGTGCATCGGTGATGGACCATGCCAATCCGGCGCATGGTCCCGGCACGGGTCCATGACGCGTTCGCAGCGGTCGGCGAATCGGCAGCCTTCGAACACTTGATCCAGCGGCGGCACGCGCCCTCGAATCACCGCCAAGCTTCCCGCCCGTTTCTCCGGCGCGGGCAGGCTCGCCATGAGCTTGGCGCTGTAGGGATGGCCGGGGCGGGCGAAGAACTCGCCGACGGTGGCCGTCTCCACGATCTCGCCGGCGTACATGACGGCGAGCCGGTCTGCGGTCTCGGCCACCACACCCAGGTCGTGGGTGATCAGCAGCACGGCCATGCCCGTCTCACGCTGCAGGCCCTTGAGCAACCGCAGGACCTGGGCCTGGATGGTGACGTCCAGCGCCGTCGTGGGCTCGTCGGCGATCAGCAGCTCGGGGTCTCCAGCCAGGGCCATGGCGATCATGACCCGCTGCTTCATGCCACCGGAGAGCTGGTGCGGGTACTCTTCCACGCGCCGCTCCGGATCCGGGATTCCCACGGCCCGCAGGAGATCCACGACGCGTTCGGCGATCTTCTTGGTGCCATCCGAGGCTGGGGCCTGCAATCTCCCCAACCTCCGTTTTTCAAACAGCGGCTTTTCCGACGTTCCCGAGACGGCGGGGAAATTACCGTGGATACGCACCGCCTCGGCGATCTGCTGTCCGACGGTCAGCACCGGGTTCAGCGAGGTCTGGGGCTCCTGAAAGATCATTCCCATGCGCCCGCCTCGCACGCGGCGCATCTCGCTTTCGGGAAGCTCCAAGAGCTCCGTATCCCCGAGCCGTACGGAGCCCTCTGTGATGCGTCCCGAGGGAGGAAGCAGGCGCATCAGCGACAGGGCGGTCATGGACTTGCCGCAACCGGACTCGCCGAGCAGCGCGAAGGTCTCTCCACGGCGAATCTCCAGATCCACCCCGTCCACCACCCGAACCGGCTTGGCTTCGGAGCCAAGCCGGGTGGTGAGATTTGTGACCCGAAGAAGCGTTTTCGCTCATCTCGGCTCCCCGCAACCGCGGATCGAAGGCGTCCCGCACCACATCCGCAAACAGGTTCGCGAACAGCACCAGCGTGAACATGAACACGAAGGCCGCCGCAAGCGACCACCAGACCACCGGCTCCCGGGCCAGCTCCAGTCGCGCGCTGTTGATCATGTTGCCCCAGCTGTTCATGGTGGGGTCGACGCCGATGTTGACGTAGGACAGCACCGCCTCCGCCAGCACCAGACCGCTGAAATCGAGCACCACCGAGATCAACACGATGTGCAGGACATTGGGCAGGATATGGCGGCCGATCAGGGCCGAGTGGCTCACGCCAAGCGATACCGCCGCCTGCACATAGTCCACCTCCCGCAGCTTCAGGGACTCCCCGCGCAGCAGCCGGCACAGGCCGGTCCAGCTGGTCACGCCGAGGATGATGCACAGAAACAGCAGCCGCAGGTCCGCCCGCTCCACCAGGCTCGCGAAGTCCTCCTCATGATTGCTCATGTAGATCTGGAGCATGAGGATGGCGGCGGCGATCAGGAGCACGCTCGGGATGGAGTTCAGGGTGGTGTAGAGGTACTGGATGACGTCGTCCGCCAGACCCCGGAAGTAACCGGCCATGATGCCGAGCAGAATCGCCGCGGGCAGCATGACCAGGGTGGTCAGGGTACCGATGACCAGACCGGTGCGGATGCTCTTGAGGCCCTGGTAGAAGACGTCCTCTCCCACCTTGTCGGTGCCCAGGATGTGGTACTTGACGGCCAGCTCGGCGGCCACGAAGCCCAGCACCAGCATGATCGCCAGGGTGAACAGGGCCGTACGCCAGGGTACGCTGGTGCGGCCCGCGCGTACCATGTCGAAGGTTTGCCGCCACCCGTCGCCCGAGCGCCGCGCCAGCAACCAAAGCACGAACGAGGCACACCAATACCCAGCAAGCCAAGCCGAGAGCCAGACCACGCAGCGCCGTCCACGCGATGTCCGCCGACCTGTCCCCGTCGGGATCTCCAGATGGCTCCCGCCCCATTGAAGCCGCGGATAGTCGCGAATCATCCGGCCGTCCGGAAGCTCGACGCTCTCCTTGGCATAGAGGTGGGTGGCGAAGGGCGCCGAGTAGGTCTTCTCCTGGCGCTCGCGCAAAGGCGTCAGCCAAAGGTCCAGCAGACTCAGCACCTCCGGCGAATAGACCGTCTCGCCCGACTCGTCCTGCTCAGCCTCCGGGGGATGAAAATGCACCGTATCCAGCAGTCCGATGACGACATAGAAGCCCAGGACGACCAGGGCGGCCACTCCCACCCGGCTGCGCCCCACCCGGCCCCAAGGCTCACGCAGGTGCTCGTGGCGCGAGGCATAGACGGCGAATCCCACCGCCAGCACCAGCAGCAGGTAGATCAGGGCGTCGGTCAGTAGAACAACAGGCAACTAAACCCCCGGGTCAAGAACAGCGTCAAATTCGTAGTTACTCATCTTCCGTGCTTGCCGTTTACGTCAACCGCACCCGCGGATCGACCAGGGTGTAGGAGATGTCGGTCAGCAGCAGGCCCAGGATGTAGAGCACCGAGCCGAGAAACACCATGGCGCGCACGATGGCGAAGTCCTGGCTGTTGATGGCGTCGATGGTGTAGCTGCCCAGACCCGGGATGCCGAAGAAGGACTCGGTGATCAGGCTGCCCATGAACAGCAGCGGCAGCACCACCACCACGCCGGTGAGGATCGGGATCATGGCGTTCTTCAGCACATGGCGGAACAGCACCAGACGCTCGCTCAGGCCCTTGGCCCGGGCGGTGCGCACATAGTCCTTGTTGATCTCCTCCAGAAACAGGGTGCGGTACCAGCGGGTGCCCGTGCCGATGCCGCCGATGACCCCGATGATCACCGGCAGCACCAGAAACTTCCAGGCCGCGATCCCGGTGTCGTAACCGGAGATGGGCACCAGGTGCAGCAGCTTGCTGACCAGATACTGGCCGCCGATGATGTAGAAGAGCCCGGAGATGGACATCATGGCCACGCAGCAGAACCACGCCCCAGAAGTCGATGTAGGTGGCGCGGAAGAACGCGATGAACAGGGCGAAGCTGATGTTGAGCAGCAGCCCCACCAGGAGCACCGGGACCGCGATGGCCAGACTCGGCCACATGCGCTGGGAGATGTCGTAGCCGATGTCGCGGCCGCTGTCCGAGGAGCCGAAATCGAAGGCGAACAGCTTCACCGATTTCTCGAAGAAAATGGTGTCTGTCAGCTTGCCTATACCGTCGCCCCCGGCGTTGAACAGCAACGGCTGGTCGTAGCCGCGCTCCGCTTCCAGGTCTCGATCGCCTCGGGCGTGACCCGCTTCATCCCGAGCTGCATGCGCGCCATGTCGTCCGGGCGAGTTGACCACGAAGAACAGCAGGAAGGTGATCAGGTTCACCCCGATCAGGATCGGGATGGCGTAGAGCAGCCGGCGGAGGATGTAGGCGACTCATTTCGGCAGCGCCTTGCCGCGCTCGCGGCGGCGGTAGATGCGCACCGCCGGCAGCGCCGCCGACAACCAGCAGACCACCAGCCAACCAAAGGGGCCAGAGTAATCGGCTCGTTCCATTGAGCGCGCAGCGCTCGCGCGCCGAGGCATCGACGCGACGGTACTTGAGGGTGTTGTTGGCCATCAGGTTCGGCTTCACGTTTCCGAGCCAGGCGTGGTGCAGGCTGAAGGACTTGGGGAAAAAGCCCCAGACCCAGGGCGCGTCGCGCCGCACGATCTCCACCATCTCGTCGATCATCGCCTGACGCTCCGGGCCGTTGTCCATGTTCTTCATGCGCTCGAACAGGGCGTCGAACTCCGGATTGACGTAATTGGAGGCGTTCTCCCCTCCCCCGTCGACCTTGCTGTTCGGGCCATAGAGCAGGAACAGGAAGTTCTCCGGATCCGGGTAATCCGCGTTCCAGCCCCAGATGAAGATCTGCCCGGTGCCCTTGCGCATCTTCTCCTGGAAGCGGTTGTAGTCGGTCGGCCGGATCACGAGCTGGATGCCGAGCTTGTCGAACTGCTTGCGCATCCAGTTCAGACGCGCCTTGTCGTCGGGCCCGCGAGCGACCGCCTCGAAGTACAGGATCAGGGCCTTGCCGGTGGCCGGATCGCGCCCTTCCGGATAGCCGGCCTGGGCGAGCAGCTCCTTGGCCTCGTCCAGACTCCGGCGCGACGCCCGACCATGTCGCCACTCGTAGACATAGGGATTGATGCCCGCCTCGCCTTCCCGGTGACCGAAGATACCCGGCGGGATCGGTCCCTGGGCCGCGACCCCGCGGCCGTTGGCGAAGATGGAGATGTACTCCTCGTAGTCCACGGCGATGGAGATGGCCCGGCGCAGCAGGCGCGCGCGCTCGGAGTCGCCGCCGACCACCGGATCGCGCATGTTGAAGCCCATGTAGAAGATGGAGGTCTCCACCGCGGTCAGCAGCCCGATGCCCTTGTCTGCCATCGTCTCGGTCAGGCCCGCCTCGCCCTGGGCGCTGAACTGCATCGCCTGGTCGAAGGTGTCCGAGGAGATCCCGGAGCTGTCGTAGTAGCCCTGCAGAAACTTGTTCCAGTACGGGATGCTCTCCTTCTCCAGGCTGTACACCGCCCGATCGACGAAGGGCATCGCCCGGCCGGCGTCCGCCAGCAATCCCGCCTCCTCGTCTTCCGGCATCCCTTCGGTGGGATAGGGCTCGCCGTGGAAGTTGGGATTGCGCTCCAGCACCATGCGCAGGTTGGGATTGTTCTCCCGCAGCATGAAGGCGCCGGTGCCCACCGGATACCAGTCCAGGGAAAGGTTGCGCTTCTTCATGCCGGGTTGGGCGTAGAAGCGGTCCGCCTCCCAGGGCATGGGGGCGAAAAACGGCATGGCCAGCCAGTAGACGAACTGGGGGTACTTGCCCTTGATTCGAATGCGATAGCTGTACCTATCCACGACCTCGCCACCGGCGAAGGGGATATCCCGAAGGTCGAGGAAAGCCCGCTCACCACCCGCACCCGATGCTGGTACCGCGGCCTCGATGCGCTCGGCAAGGCCGTCGAAGTCCTCGATGTACTCCTGCATCACGCCGGCGATGGGCGAGTGCAGCCAGGGGACGGCCAGCCGCTTGATCTGGTAGACGAAATCGTCCGCCGTAAGCTCACGGGTACCGCTGTGCGGGAAATCGGAAAGCAGATTGATACCCTGCAGCTGGGTCGCCGTCAGCTCCAGGTATCTGGGCTCTCCTGTCTCGTCCTTCGCAAACGCGGGATGGGGTTGAAACAGGATCTCCGGCTGGATGCGGATCAGATAGTCGCTGAAAGCGATCCGGTCCGCCGGTGCATCTGCCGGGAGAGGCTCTCCCTGGGCGTCCCGATAGGTCGGCACCGGAACCTGCGCGGCCGACAGGGGAACCAGCTCATACGGCCGCTTCAGGAAATGGTACTGGAGCGGCGGTTCGTAGATCTGCGCGATGAAGGCGTACTCATTGGCGCTGTAGGAGCGCACAGGATCCAGGTGCTTGGGGCGCTCCGAGAAGGAGCTGTAAACCAAGTTGGCTGTCGCTTGGCCACGAGGATAGGGATCGTTCCAGGGCGCATCACCACACGCACCCAAGAACGCTACCGCCGACGCTGTAACTACCAGGAGCATCCACCGCACTGCTGATCGCACTTCCAAGGCCTGCCCTTTCACCTGCTCCCGAGTTCCGGTAATGTTAGCGTTCTTCTCGACTCGCACCGGCATCAGGCCGGCGCTACCGGACCGGGCCTGGAAACGAAGGCGTCTCGGCACGGGACGAAAGTCCGGGAAGGCAAAGAGAACAGGGCCAATGATCGCACTTCCGCGCGGGCCTTGTCAGCCAAACAGTCAGCAGAGACAGGACCGGGTTTACATGGGTTTCTTACAAGACAAACGGGTGCTCATCACCGGCGTTGCCAGCAACCGCTCCATCGCCTACGGCGTAGCACAGGCCATGCATCGCGAGGGGGCGCAGCTCGCCCTCACCTACCAGACCGAGAAACTTAAGTCCCGGGTCGCAGACCTGGCGGGCAAGTGCGAATCCGACTTGGTCCTGCCACTGGATGTCTCCAGCGACGAGCAGATCGATGCAGCATTCCAGGCTCTGGCCGAGCACTGGGACGGACTGGACGGCATCGTTCACTCCATCGGCTTCGCCCCGCGGGAGCAACTGGAGGGCGAGTACGTCGACGCCGTCACCCGCGAGGGATTCGCCATTGCCCACGACATCAGCTCCTACAGCTTTGCCGCGCTGGCCAAGGCGGGGAAAGACTTGATGCAGGGGCGCAATGGATCCCTACTTGACCATGACCTACCTGGGTGCTGTACGCGCGGTGCCCAACTACAACGTCATGGGCGTCGCCAAGGCGAGCCTGGAGGCCAACGTCCGCTACCTGGCCGCATCCCTCGGACCGGAAGGCACCCGCGTGAACGCCATCTCCGCCGGCCCCATCCGGACCCTGGCCGCCTCGGGTATCGCGGACTTCCGGGCCATGCTCAAGCAAGTCGAAGAGCGCACCCCCCTGCGGCGCAACGTGACGATTGAAGAGGTGGGAAACGCCGCGGCCTTCCTATGCTCGGATCTGGCCTCCGGTATCACCGGTGACGTGCTCTACGTGGATACGGGATACAACATTCTCGGGCAGGGTTGAGGGGAAACCGTCCGCAGAGAGCACGCCTACTCCTCCAGCGCATCTCCCAATGGATTGCGCTTGATATCGGCCCGACTCTCCAGATCCGTTAAGAGGTCTTCGTAGTACGCACGGCCGACGTTCTGGCCCAAACGGTTGCGAGCCTGATCCCGCCCCGCCTCGTCCACCTCATCCAAAGAACCGTCCACGACCTCGGCCACAACGACCATTGCACCGTCCCCGTCGGCCAAGGCCAGACTGCCGTAGCTCGCAGCTTCCGCCGTCGGGCGCGGCAGCGTGAAGGCCAGCTCGCGGATCTCCGCGGGCACCTCGTGGCGCGTTGCGAGCCACCAGCCCCAGCTCCTTGACCTCGTAATCCCCCAGGGACGTCATCGAGTCCTCACCGGCGGTCAAACCCTGCACCAACTCTTCCGCCTTGGCGGCTGCCGCATCGGCGGCACGCTTGTCGCGAAGGATGGTTTCTATCTCACCGCGAACCTCATCCAGGGCTTGGCGGTGGCCTCCTCATGCTCGAGTACCCGCAGGACCACCGCCTGCAGCTGATCACGCTCAGGCTCGATGAGGTCGCTGTTGTTGCCCTCCTTGAGCACCTCGTCGCTGAAAGCGGCGGCGACCACCTTGGGATGGGCCAGGATACCCTCACCGCCGGAGCGCTCCATCCAATCGCTGGTTTGAAGCTCCAAACCGAGCGCCTCTGCCGCAGGCTCCAAGCTGTCCGGCGCTTCATAGCTCAGATTCGCCAGACGCTCCGCCCAATCGAAGAACTGACCCTCGACACCCCGCTTCTCGATCTCGGAGACAAGCTGATCTTTGACCTCTTCGAATGGCTTGGTCGTCCCTCCCTCTATCTCGGTAACCTCGATCAGGTGGTATCCGAACTGGCTGCGCACCGCATCGCTGAGCTGCCCTTGCTCGAGCGCGAATGCGGCTTGGTCGAAGGCCGGGTCCATCAGCCCCTTCTCAATGAGCCCGAGGTCTCCGCCTTGCCCCGCCGACCCTGGATCGCCGGACAACTCGCTCGCAAGGGCAGCGAAATCCTCGCCGGCCGTGATCCGCTCCCGGATCTGGGCAATGCTTGCCTTCGCGGCCTCTTCCGCCGCTGTATCGGCGCCGGCGTCGACTGAGATCAGGATGTGGCGGACACGGCGCCTCTCGGGCTGAGCAAATCGCTCCAGCTCCGCTTCATACCGCTCACGCAACTCCTCCTCCCCGGGTGCCTGCGCGGGGGCGAGGGCTTGGGCATCCAGGACCAAATACTGGACCTGAATCCGCTCCGGGATCTGGAACTATGGACTGGTTCGAATCGTAGTATGCCGTGACCTCCTCATCAGAAATCGGCTCGTCGCTCTGGAAGCCGGATTTCGGAACGCGCACATAGCTTACCCGCCGCTGCTGACGCCCGAGACGGATGCTCTCTTGCAGCTCCGAATCCAATACCAGCTCGGTGGCGACGATGGCCCGCGAGAGCTGCGTGCCGACGATCCGCTGGCGTAGGCTGTCTTCGTACTGGATCGGCCCCATTCCCTGCAGCTCCAACATGCGCTCATAGGTCGCATTGTCGAAGCCTCCGTCTTTTTGAAAGGCCGGGTTACCCAGGATAGCCGAGCGCAGCTCCTGATCGGAGGCCCGCAACCCCAGCTCTTGCGACGTCTGCTGCAGCAAATTGTCCCGAATCATCTGGTCAAGCACCTGCGACCGCATCTTCTTGTCGTCGAACAGCTCGGGGCGATAAGAGGTACCTAGCTGCTCACGCAAGCGCGCGCGGGTATTCTGAAAACGGTAGTCGAGCTCGCGCTCAGTGATCTCGACTCCGTTGACAGTAGCAACCACCGGCTCGGAGCCGACGCCCAGATAGGACTGTATGCCCCACAGGGCAAACGGAATGCTGATGAGGATAACGATCACCCAGGCGATCCAACCCTGCGCTCGTTCTCTAATCGTCTGCAGCATGGCCTGTCGATGAATTCATTCTTGAGGACTTCTTCTATCGGTCCTTCATTGTGCACAAATAAAAGCGGGGTATCCGACAGGATACCCCGCTTCGCCTCTTAATGGCGGAGTGGACGGGACTCGAACCCGCGACCCCCGGCGTGACAGGCCGGTATTCTAACCAACTGAACTACCACTCCGTGTCCGCTTGGTGGGTGCTGCAGGGATCGAACCTGCGACCCTCGCCTTGTAAGGGCGATGCTCTCCCGGCTGAGCTAAGCACCCTGAAGACGATCGATTATTGTACTGCGTCCTTCAGTGCTTTGCCAGCCTTGAAGGCCGGTGTCTTCGAGGCGGCGATCTGTATGGTCGCGCCCGTTTGAGGATTGCGCCCGGTCCTCGCGGCACGCTCCTTCACGGAGAAGGTGCCGAATCCGATCAGGGACACGCTTTCGCCATCCTTCAACGCCACAGCGATCGCGTCAGTCAGACCGTCCAACGCCCTTCCCGCCGCCGATTTGGAGATGTCTGCCGCGTCCGCCATTGCTTCGATAAGATCCGATTTGTTCATTATTCCCCCTTTGTGTAAGCCTGGCCACCAACCCCCGTTGGAATCAGCCCTAAGAGTCTCTCTGCACGCCCCTCCGGTTTATAGCGACCGAATTCATAGCTGTCAAGCAATAGAAATGAGCGTTATACCCAGAATCCGAATAGTCCGGATTGTCAATTCCGATATACATTCCCTGTCGTTGAATTCGCCGAGATCACCTTAACTCAATGATGGGTCCGGACGCCCGAACGCTTCTTCTTCTGTGTCTTCGAGGCAGATCCACTCTCCTTGGCCTCCACCGGCCCCTCTTCCTCCGGTGTGGCAGCCTCCATCTCCGGAATTTCACTTAAGGCGACGTCGAGAACTTCGTCGATCCAGCGAACTGGCAGGATACTGAGATTCTGCTTGATATTCTTGGGAATCTCTGTCAGGTCGCGTTCGTTCTCATGCGGTATTAGAACCGTATCGATCCCACCGCGATGGGCGGCCAAGAGCTTTTCCTTCAGCCCTCCGATAGGCAGCACCTCACCGCGCAGGGTAATCTCGCCGGTCATGGCAACATTCGAGCGCACCGGGACCTTGGTCAAGGCAGACACCAACGCGGTACACATGGCCACGCCCGCGCTGGGCCCGTCTTTCGGCGTCGCACCTTCGGGTACATGTATGTGCACATCCAGCTTCTGATGAAACTCCGGGTCTATCCCCAGGGTCTCCGCGCGGCTGCGCACCACCGTCATGGCCGCCTGGATGGACTCCTGCATCACGTCCCCGAGTTGGCCCGTGTAGGTGAACTTGCCCTTACCCGGAACCAGCGCGGACTCGATCCGCAGCAGCTCGCCGCCGACCTCGGTCCAGGCCAGACCGGTCACCTGTCCGACCTGATCGTGCTCATCCGCCCGTCCGAATTGGAACCGCTGGACACCCAGATATTTTTCCAAGGCCTTCCGGGTCACGGTGACCGTCGAGGAGCGCTTCTTGAGCAGCACTTCCTTGACCACCTTGCGGCAGATCTTGGAGATCTCCCGCTCCAGGTTGCGCACGCCGGCCTCCCGCGTGTAGTGGCGGATGACGTCGCGCACCGTACTCTCGCGGATGACGATCTCCCCATCCTTGAGGCCGTTGTTCTTCATCTGCTTGGGGATGAGATAGCGCTCGGCGATGGTGACCTTTTCGTCCTCCGTGTAGCCGGACAGGCGGATCACCTCCATACGGTCCAGCAGTGCCGGCGGGATGTTCAGGGTGTTGGCCGTGGCCACGAACATCACCTCGGAGAGGTCGAAATCCACCTCCAGGTAGTGATCGTTGAAGGTGTGGTTCTGCTCCGGATCCAGCACCTCCAGCAGAGCCGAGGCCGGATCGCCGCGGAAGTCCATGGCCATCTTGTCGATCTCATCCAGCAGAAAGAGGGGATTGCGCGACCCCGCCTTGGACAGATTCTGAATGATCTTGCCCGGCAAGCGCGCCGATGTAGGTGCGGCGGTGACCGCGGATCTCCGCCTCGTCGCGCACGCCGCCGAGGGACATACGAACGAACTTACGGTTGGTGGCGCGTGCGATGGAGTGTCCGAGCGAGGTCTTGCCGACGCCGGGAGGACCAACCAGGCACAGAATCGGTCCCTTGAGCTTGCGCACCCGCTGCTGCACCGCCAGGTACTCCAGGATGCGCTCCTTGACCTTCTCCAGCCCGTAGTGATCGGCCTCCAGCACCTCTTCCGCCACCTTGATATCGTTGCGGATGCGGGTCCGCTTCTTCCAGGGCACGTTGACCAGGGTGTCCACATAGTTGCGCACCACCGTCGCCTCGGCGGACATGGGCGACATGAGCTTGAGCTTGTTCAGCTCGGTCAAGGCCTTGGTCTTGACGTCCTTGGGCATACCCGCCTTTTCGATCCGCTTGCCCAAGTCCTCGATCTCGTTCGGCGCCTCCTCCAGCTCACCCAGCTCCTTCTGGATCGCCTTCATCTGCTCGTTCAGATAGTACTCGCGCTGGTTCTTCTCCATCTGCCGCTTGACGCGGCCGCGGATGCGCTTTTCCATCTGCAGGATGTCGTTTTCCGACTCCATGAGCGCCATCAGATGCTCCAGCCGGTCCTGCACGTCCACCATCTCCAGCACGCGCTGCTTTTCGTCCAGCTTCAGGGACATATGGGCCGCCATGGTGTCGGCCAGCCGACCCGCCTCGTCGATGCTGGACAGGGAGGTCAGCACCTCCGGCGGCACCTTCTTGTTGAGCTTGACGTACTGGTCGAACAGGGTCACCGCCGAGCGCATCAGCACCTCCTGCTCCTCGTCGTCCGCCTCCAGCCGATCCTCGAGGGGCAGAATGTTGGCGGAGAAGGAGTCGTCGGTGGTGACGAAGGACTCGATCTGCGCCCTCTGGTTGCCCTCGACCAGCACCTTGACCGTGCCGTCAGGAAGCTTGAGCAGCTGCAGGATATTGGCCAGGGTCCCGACAGAATGCAGGTCCTTGACCCCCGGGTCGTCGACGTCCGCGCTCTTCTGGGCGATCAAGAGAATCTGCTTGTCGCTGGCCATGGCGCTGTCCAACGCCTTGATCGACTTCTCGCGGCCGACGAACAACGGGATGACCATGTGCGGGTAGACGACCACGTCGCGCAACGGCAGGACCGGCACTTCCTGGGTAAAGTCCGTATTCGCAAGGATTTCTTTTTGGGCCATGGGATACTAAGTGCTCAATTGGAGTCTCCCCCGGGTGCCGCCTGCTGCGACAGGCCATGGGACCTCTTCAACAGGAGCCGACAAATTCGGGCGAAACGAAAATGGATAAACGGCTAATGGGGGAATAGTTTGGGCGCCCCCGGCGTTCTTCAACGTCGGACGGGCCCGATCGGGCGCGTGCATGCGACACGAGTGCGAGCCACCCCGGTCGCGCCGGGGTGCGGAAACACAGGCTCAATCGGAGGCAGCAAGCTGCTTATCGACCCCGTCGTAGATGACGAAGGGGTCGTTCTCGCCGGATATGACGGAGCCGTCCACCACCACCTTGCTGACATTGTCCGTCGACGGAAGATCGTACATGATGTCCAGAAGCACCTGCTCCATGATGGTACGCAAACCGCGGGCACCGGTCTTGCGCTCCATCGCCTTGCGCGAGATCGACTGCAGCGCGTCCTCGCGCAGCTCAAGCTCGCAGCCCTCCATCTCGAACAACCGGCCGTACTGCTTGGTAAGCGCATTCTTCGGCTCGGTGAGGATTCGGACCAGGGCCTCCTCGTCCAGCTCCCCGAGGGTGGCGATGACCGGCAGGCGGCCGACGAACTCCGGGATGAGACCGTAGCGGATAAGATCCTCCGGCTCCACCTCGCTCAGCAACTCGCCGACCGTCTTCTCGTCGTCCTGGCTGTGAACCTCTGCAGCGAAGCCGATACCGCCCTTCTGCGAGCGGTTGCGGATCACCTTGTCCAGTCCGGCAAAAGCGCCGCCGACGATGAACAAGATGTTGGCCGTGTCGACCTGCAGAAATTCCTGCTGCGGATGTTTTCGCCCACCCTGGGGAGGCACCGAGGCGATGGTTCCCTCGATGAGCTTCAGAAGTGCCTGCTGCACTCCCTCACCGGAGACATCGCGGGTTATCGAGGGATTGTCCGACTTGCGCGAAATCTTGTCGATCTCGTCGATGTAGACGATACCGGTCTGGGCCTTCTCGACGTCGTAATCGCACTTCTGGAGCAGCTTCTGGATGATATTCTCGACGTCCTCACCGACATAGCCCGCCTCGGTCAGGGTGGTGGCATCGGCGATCGTGAAGGGTACGTTGAGCAGCCGCGCCAGGGTCTCGGCAAGCAGTGTCTTACCCGAGCCGGTGGGACCGATGAGCAGGATATTGCTCTTGGCGATCTCGATGTCCTCCTTGGCGTCGGATGCTTCCAGGCGCTTGTAGTGGTTGTAGACGGCGACCGAGAGGACCTTCTTGGCCTGCTCCTGTCCGATCACGTACTGATCGAGGATCTCGTTGATCTCCCGGGGCTTGGGCAGCTTGCTGGTGGCATCTCCGATGCCCTCCTGCATCTCCTCACGGATGATATCGTTGCAGAGCTCGACACACTCGTCGCAGATAAACACCGACGGGCCCGCAATCAGCTTGCGCACCTCGTGCTGGCTCTTGCCGCAGAACGAGCAGTACAGCAGCTTGCCGTCGTCGCCCTTGCCGTGGTTGTTGCCACTCATGAACAGCGCTCTCCGGAGGGTCTAGTGATTTGAGCTAGCACGCGGTACGTCAAAAAAACGACGGAAGCTCGCTGTCGGGCTATTCCCGAAAAGGAACCGGAACCTTGCTCGGCTCCGAATCGTCTTGCCTCCGCGATCTCTCGCTCCCGGTATAGCTCGAATTTCCAGCCTGTGATTAAGACACCCCCTAGGGGGTGTGACGATAATCATAACTGTTTGAAAGAAGATGGCAAGACGATAAACGGCACGCGGAACAGAGGGATTGCATCCCCCCCGTTCGCCGGTGACATTTATCTGAACGCGGCGAACCCCTCGCGTCGAGAAGCCACTAACGAGCTACTCGGTCGCAGCGGCAGCGGCGTCCCTCTCGTCGAGGACCTTGTCCACCAAGCCGTACTGCACGGCCGCCTCGCCCCCCATGAAGCGGTCCCGCTCGGTATCCTCGGCGACTTTCTCCACTGGCTGTCCGGTGTGGTGAGACAGGATTCGATTGAGCTGGTCCCGGATATGCAGAATCTCCCGTGCGTGTATGTCCACGTCCGTCGCCTGCCCTTGAAACCCGCCGAGGGGCTGATGGATCATCATTCGCGAGTGGGGCAGGCAAAAGCGCTTTCCGACAGCTCCGCCCGCCAGCAGCAACGCACCCATGCTCGCCGCCTGACCGATGCACATGGTGCTCACGTCCGAGCGGATGAAGCGCATGGTGTCGTAAATGGCTAGACCGGCGGTCACCGACCCTCCCGGGGAATTGATGTAGAGGTGGATATCCTTGTCCGGATTTTCGGACTCCAAAAACAGGAGCTGGGCAACCACCAGATTCGACATATAGTCCTCAACCGTGCCCACCAGGAAAATGACGCGCTCCTTGAGCAGGCGCGAATAGATATCGAAGGAGCGTTCACCCCGCGCCGTCTGCTCGATGACGATGGGGACCAGGCCGAGGCTCTTCGGGTCCCAGCTGGCACTGTCGGAAATCATGCTCATAAGCTCTCAGCCCTATCTCTTGACGCAGACTCGCCCGGTATCGGGCTTGACTTTCAAACCCCTCCCTTGTGAGAGGTCAGTTCCTCGAAAGAGGCGGCGTCATCTTCCACCGCCGCCTGCCCCATTATCCAGTCTACGACCTGGTTCTCCAGGGTCAGGGACTCCACGGACGCAAGCCGCTCTTTACTGCCGTAATAGTAGTCGATCACCTGCTGGGGGTGCTCGTAGGTCGAAGCCATGTCCTCCACGGCCTCTCGCACCCGGTCCTCATCGACCTTGATATCGTTGACCCTGACCACCTCGGCGATGATCAGCCCGAGGGCCACGCGTCGGCGCGCCTGATCCTGAAACAACTCGTCGGGAAGCTCGAAGTTGCCGCCCCCGGCGCTTTGGCGCGCCTGCTGCTTGAGCGCACGGATCTCCTGTTTGACCAGGACATCCGGCAGATCGATCTGGTTCACCTCCAGCAGCAGCTCCATGGCCTGGTTCTTGACGCGGGCTTCTATACGCTCTCTGAGCTCGCGCCCCATATTCTCGCGAACGTCCTTGCGAAACCGGTCCAAGTCGCCGTCTTCGACACCGAACGCCTTGGCAAATTCCGCGTCGACCTCGGGAAGCACTGGCTCTGCAACTTCACCGACACGAACATCGAAGGTGACCGGCTTACCCTTGAGATGCTCGGCGTGATACTCGTCGGGAAACAGCAGATCGAGTCGCCGCTCTTCGCCGGCTTTCACGCCGACGAGCCCGTCCTCGAAGCCCGGAATCATGCGCCCGGACCCCAGCTCGATCTTGGCGTCCTCTCCGGACCCGCCCTCGAAGGGCTCGCCGTCCATGGTCCCGGTGAAGGATACGCTGAGCTGATCACCAGGGACGGCCGCACGCTCCACCGGGGTCCAGGTCTTGCGCTGCTCTCGCAGCCGCGTAAGCATGGCCTCCAGGTCCGCATCCGTCACCTCGACGACCGGGCGCTTGAGCGTCTTGCCACCCAAGGCGCCCAGATCGAACTGAGGCAGCACCTCGAAAACGGCGGTATAGGCGTAGCGCTTGCCTGACTCATCCATATCAGGCTCGAATTGGGGTGCGCCTGCAGGCCGCAACTCCTCCTTGATCAGTGCCTCGGTAAAGCTGGACTGGACGAGCTCGCCGAAGACCTCTTGGCGGACCTGGCCCCCGTAACGCTGCCGCAGAATCTTTACCGGCACTTTACCCGGCCGGAAACCCGGCAGCCTGGCGGTGCGAGCAAACTCGCGAAGACGCTGATCCACCGCGGCATCGATTTTCTCCGGCTCCAGGCCAACCGTCATCCGCCGCTCGAGTCCTTCTCCGCTCTCCACTGATACTTGCATCGTCTGTCTCTACTCTCTGTGCTCGCGCCGGGGGGAATAAACGCTCTCTTGGCCGGCCCTTGTTCGCCAACGTATGCGGCGTGCGGGAATCCGGCCAGTCATTCGCGAAGACCCATAACACGCGCTGTTTCGCTGCAAAGCGGAGCAGTATAACTTTTCAGGAAGCGTGGTTCCAAGGCCATACCGCGTTGTAAGGACAGAAAGGACCTGATCTACCGAACCTTCATGAGCTGTCTACTCCCCTCTCAAGCTCACCCTGCCGGCGCAGCTCACGCTTGAGAACCTTGCCCGCCGCATTCTTGGGGAGGAACTCTCGCAACTCGACCCGGCGCGGGATCTCATGCCGCCCCAGATGCTCCCTGCACCAGTCTCGCAACCGTGTGGGATCAGGCCGGGCATCGGGCTCAGGCACGACGAAGGCAACCGGGATCTCGCCATGCAGCCTGTGGGGCTCCCCGACGACCGCGACCTCGGCTACATCCGGGTGTCGGTAGAGCACTTCCTCGATCATCCGCGGGTAAACGTTCATGCCGTTGACGATGATCAGGTCCTTGATTCGATCGACGAGAAAGAAGTAACCCTCTTCGTCGCGATAGCCCAGGTCACCGGTGCGAAACCAGTCGCCGAAGAAGCTCTCCCGCGTCTCCTCCTCCAACCCCCAATAGCCGCGCATGACATTGGGCCCGCGCACACAGACCTCGCCACGCTCGTTGTCCTCCAGCCAGTTGCCGTCGGGATCGGCGATGCGCATCTCGACCTGCGGGATGGCAATGCCGACGGAGCCCGACTTGCGTGGCCCTGGCAGCGGATTCACGCAGGTCACCGGGGAGCACTCGGTGGGACCGTCGCCCTCAAGGACCGGGATGCCGAAGCTTTCCTCGAAGGCGGCCATCATCGCTTGGGGCATTGCCGCGCCACCCGACACGCAGAAGCGCACCGATGCCCACCGTGCTCGAGTCTCGTCGTCCAGGCGAAGCAGCAGGCCGTACATACTGGGCACGCCCAGGAAGACCGTGGCTTGGTGCTCGGCGACGGCGTCGGTGACCAGCTTGGGGTCGAATCGCTCCAGGATCACCAGCGCAAAACCGTGCAGCAGCGGCGTGAGCATCCCCACGGTAGCCGCGAAGGCGTGGAACATCGGCAGGACCACCAGAATTCGGTCCCGTCCCGGCCGCAGATCCAGGGCCTGCATGACACTGGCCGTGTTCGCCATCAAATTGCGGTGGGACAGCATGGCACCCTTGGGCCGGCCCGTGGTGCCGGAGGTGTAGAGGATGACCGCGAGTTGCGTATCGGGGTCAATCTCGATGGCCGGCGGCTGACCTTGCGGCTCGACGAGCTCCGCGAGAGACGGGTCTGCGCCCGCCGCCCCGCCCCCGATGCGCACGGCAATTTCAACGTTCTTGGCTGCCGTGTGTGCCTGCGCTGCCTGATCCGCCAGGGCGGCGTGGTAAAAGAATCCCTTGGCGCCGGAATCGTCAAGGATATAGGCGATCTCCTTGGGATTGAGCATGAGGTTGACGGGTACGACTGTGGCACCGGCCTTGAGTATCCCCAGGTAAGCCAATGCGAACTCCGGTGCGTTTGGGCAGTAGAGCGCCACGCGGTCGCCGGGCGCGACGCCAAGCTTTGCAAGGCTGTCCGCGACTCCGTCGGATGCCCGGTCCAATGCCCCAAAGGTCCAGACCGGTCCCGCGCCAAACATCACGGGCTGATCGCCTCGTGCGCGGGCGACTGCCCTGAAAGTGGACGGAATACTCGTTGGCCTAGCTGTTTCGGTGATCATCGAATCGGTGCTCCCCTAGATCACCTTCGAGAACCCTACCGGCCGCTTCGTCGCGGCCAGATAGGCATCGAAGACCATACAGATGTTGCGGATCAGCAACCGGCCCTTGGGCAGGACCCGGATTCCCGCAGAGTCGACCTCCAGCAGACCGTCCGCCTGCATGGGCGCGAGCGCAGGCAGGGCGCCGGAGAAATATTCGGCGAAATCGATACGCCAAGCCTCCTCGACCGCGGCGAAGTCCAGCGCGAAGTTGCAGATCACTCGGGTAATGACATCGCGGCGTATCTGATCGTCCCGGCTCAGCTCGATACCCCGGAACACGGGCAGGCGTCCGCCGTCGATGTCCGCGACGTACTCGTCGAGGGTGCGTCGGTTCTGAGAGTAGCTGTTATCGACCTTGCCGATCGATGTGACCCCGAGCCCGACCAGGTCGCAGTCGGCGTGCGTGGAGTAGCCCTGAAAGTTGCGGTAAAGACTGCCGTCCTGCTGCGCCACGGCCAGCTCGTCGTCGGGTCTGGCGAAGTGATCCATGCCGATATAGACATACCCGGCTTCGGCCAGCCGCTCGCCCGTGGCCTTGAGGATATCCAGCTTGGTCCGGGGCAGCGGCAGATCCGCCTCGTCGATGCGCCGCTGAGGCATAAAGCGCTGGGGTAGATGGGCGTAGTTGAAGACGGACAGCCGGTCTGGCGCGAACTCGACGATGCGGTCCAGGGTGCGCAGAAATCCCTCCACCGTCTGAAACGGGAGGCCGTAGATGAGATCTATGCTGACGGAACGGAAGCCCTCGGCGCGGGCCGCTTCCAGCACCGCCAGGGTCTCCTGCTCTGTCTGAATCCGGTTGACCGCCTTCTGCACCGCGGGATCGAAATCCTGTACACCCAGGCTCATGCGGTTGAAACCCAAGCGCCTGAGCAGGGCGACGGTGTCCGCATCCGCCTCCCGAGGATCGATCTCGATCGAGTACTCGCCCGAGTCGTCGTCGGCCATTCGGAACCAACGCTGGGTAACGTCCATGAGCGCGGCCATCTGGTCACGGCTGATGAAAGTCGGCGTCCCGCCGCCCCAATGGAGCTGTTCCACCTGCCGGTCGGCGCCGAACAAGGCGCTCTGCATTTCCAACTCTCGGTAGACACGATCCAGATAAGGCTGGGCGCGGCTACGGTCCTTGGTCGCAATCTTGTTGCAGGCGCAATAGAAGCAGACGGTGTCGCAGAAGGGAATATGAAAATAGAGCGAAAGAGGCCGGCCGCTCTCGTTGCTGCGGGCACAAGCGGCTAGGTACTCCGTCTCCCCGAAGCCGTCGTGAAATTCCACGGCGGTGGGATAGGAGGTGTAGCGCGGACCACTCTGGTCGTAGCGGCGAACCAGATCCAGGTCGAAGTCGATCGTCTGCTCCATGGGACTATTCATGCGGCAACCGAACCTCCGTGAACGAACAAAAAGCTTTCTTCATCTGCGTCGAATTGGGCCTATTTGCGGCAAAATAAGAACGAGTGCAATCCCTGTCAGTCGGCGTCGTCTCCAACTTCGAGGCCCCTGCGGTGGGTCTCGTTGATCTGCTTGAGCAGGGTGTGGAACGGGATCTCCTCGCGAGTAACGCTCGGCCAGATCCATGAAGGGCAGGTCCTCGCGTCCGAAGACATAGGTTCCGTCCTGCATGGACTGGTAGATGCCCTTGATGCCCTCCTCCAGCGGATCGAGGAAGGCCGGAAATCGGCTGGCGTCCTCCAGCTCGTACTCCAGGCAATCGCGCAGGTCCCCCACCTCGAACACGGCCTGACGTACCCACTCGACGTACTCGTCGACACTCTTTGCCCGTCTCATAGACTCATAGCGTCTCCAACTCCTTCTCAAACAGCGGATGAAGCTCGATCAAGCTGCTCGTGCTTCATCAGGAAGACTCCCTCGCCGCCGCGCTCGAACTCGAGCCAGAGAAACGGCAAGTCGGGGAAACGGCGCTCCAGCTCGGACGCGGTGTTGCCCACCTCGACCACCAGGACGCCGCCCTCATTGAGATACGCAGGCGCTTCGCACAGGATGCGCAGAACCAGATCCAGGCCGCTCTCGCCACCGGCTAGTCCGAACTGCGGCTCCTTGCGAAACTCCTCCGGCAGGCGCGCCAGCTCCGCGGCGCTCACGTAGGGGGGATTGGAGACGATGACGTCGTAGCGGCGCTCACCGATCGCGGCGAAGAGGTCGGATTCAAGCACCCGGACCCGGTCTTCGAGACGATGGCGCACCAGATTGCGGGACGCCACCTCCAGGGCCTTCGGCGATACATCCGCAAGGTCCACCTCCGCCTCGGGCAGATAAACGGCACAGGCGATGCCGATGCAGCCGCTGCCCGTGCACAGATCCAGTACGCGGCCCACCGACTCCGGATCGAGCCAAGGATCGAATCCGGCCTCCACCAGCTCAGCCAACGGGGAACGGGGCACCAGAACGTCCTCGTTGACGAAAAACTCCAGGCCGGCAAACCAGGCCCGGTTGGTCAGGTACGCGGCGGGCTTGCGCTCGCTCACACGGCGCTCGAGCAGCTCTGCGACCTCGGAGCGCTCGGGATAGGTGAGCCGGCAATCGCGGTAGGTCGCCGGAAGCTCCGGCGGCAGATGCAGCGCATGCAGCACCAGCTGGGCCGCCTCATCGAGCGCGTTGTCGGTCCCGTGACCGAAGAAGAGACCTTCCGCGTTGAAGCGGCTGGCGCCCCAGCGGACAAAATCCTGAATCGTTAGAAGCCCTTCGGGTGGACCTGCCATGTATACTTCGCTCGCTACTTTAAAAAACGCCGCCTCGATTTGCGGCAAGATGCGCAAGAATAGCACCTTCGGCGCGGTCTATTCAGCAGATCGAAACCCCGCACGAAATCCAGCCATGCCGACCCGTTTCCTGTCCAGTCTCAGCTTCCAGATCAGCGCGGCCTTCCTACTTCTGCTCCTGCTCTACACGGCGGCGAGCCTCTACTCCTTGGGCTCTTTCCAGCGCCAGCTCGCCTACGACTCGGTGGTCGACATCGCGGGGCGCCTCGAGCTGACGGCCCAGCGCCTGCACACCCAGGCCATGAACTATGAGCAGAATGCACCGCGGGACTACACCACCTATTATCGGGACGTACGACTCTACTACCAGGACCTGATGTCTCACGTGGAGACTTTCGACCGGGTGGTCGAGGAATTTATGCATGGCGATTTTCGCGGCGACATGCACAGCCATGCTTCCCTGGCTGCGCCCGAATGTCAGCAGTGGCGTCACCCAAGCGATTGCAGACATGGAGCAGACCTGGTCCGAGTACCGCGCGGGCCTGTTCTCGGCCTTGGGGCCGGATATGGAGGAGCCCCGCCTCGAGTACGCCGCCAAGCACAACCTGGCCCATCACGCGGAGCTGGAGCACGCCACCAAAGCGCTCGCCGAGAGCCTGCGCCACTGGGCCGCAGCCGAGCACCGCAAGGTGATGCGCGTCTCGCTGCTGCTGGTGGTGGTGGCCGGAAGTCTCCTGGCCTTGCTGATTCTGGCGGTCCTGTACATCAGGACCCTTGCGCCGCTCAACCGGACCATCGCCGGCATTCAACGGGTCGCGGACGGTGACTTCGGCCATCGGATTCCGGTCGCCGGGTCATCGGAGGTCCGCCGACTCACCGAGAGCTTCAACGGCCTCTCCGGACGCCTGGACGTCCTGTTCAACCTGATCGAGCGCCTGCAACGCGGCAACGACTTAGATGAAGTCATCTGCTTCCTGAGCCAGGAGTTTCCATCTCTGCTGCGCATCGACTGGCTCGGGGTCGTGCTGATCAACGCAGACGGCAGGACGGTACGCCTCGAAGTGAGCTACCTGGACGGGGTGCCCGAGCGCCTGAGCAAGCAGCCGTTTCGGCTCGCGGGCACGTTGCTCGAGAGGGCGCTGGAAGGTGGCAAGCCGTTTCACATACTAGACATGGTCGATTCCGCCAAGCGCAACCGGCAATATCAGTTCCTGCGAACGTTGGTAGAGCGTGGGCTGCAGGACGCCATTTTTCTGCCGCTGACGCCCCAAACCCTGACCCCTATACCCGCCGTAGTCGTGTTCGCCACCCGCACCCGAGGCAGCTACGACGAGGCTCACCTGCACTTCCTCGACAATATCGCACAGCTGATCACCCACAGCTTCGGGCGCACGGTGCGCCTGGCCGAGCACGGGCGGCTCGCGGCCATCGGCGAGTTCGCATCCGGAATCGCCCACGAGCTGCGCACTCCCCTGGCGACCCTAACCCTGGCTGTGGACTATTTCGACCGCCTCTCGCTGGACGAGAAGGCCGCAAAACGCGTCGCGCTCGCGCGCCAGGAATCGGCGCGCATGAAGCGCTTGCTCGAAGAGATCCTGCTGTACGCCAAGCCGGTCAATCTCGAACTACGCCCGGTGCGAATCACCGAGCTTGTGGAACAATTCATCGACGACCACCGCGAGCTGACGCAGCCCCGTCGGCAATCCATCGTACTGAAGGCGAAAAGCAATGGCGCACAGGTCATTGCAGACAGGGACCGCTTGACTCAGGTGCTTCTAAACCTGACTCAAAACGCCTGTGAAGCGGCCCCCGAGGGTGGACAGATTGTTTGGACGGTAAGTGACGACGGATCATCCGGCGCCGTAACCCTGGAGGTGCGCAACCCGGGAGAGCCAATCCCACCGGACCTCCTGAACCGGCTCACGGAGCCGTTTTTCAGCACGAAACCATCGGGAACCGGGCTGGGACTGGCGATTGTCCGGCGCTTGATCCTGGTTCACGGAGCGGAGTTGTCTTTCAGGTCCGACGAGACCGAGGGAACGCGTGTGCGGGTTCTGTTTCCCCGCTTCGACCCGAACGGGCACCGGACGCAGGGCGTTACATCGACAGGACAGGCCTGACCACATGGCTAAGCGGTCCGGCGCGACAGGTAAACAAGCTGCGAAGCGCGGCGCCTGACCGCGCCGCTACTTCAAATCCCATCAGGCGGCGCGCTTTTTGCGCTGAATGCCCATACCGTCTGTGTCTAGGTCCGCATTGTCGCCGCGGCCCCTGCGCACGAGATCGGCAAGGGAGATATCACTCAAGAAGCTGAAAATCTCGTCGCTGAGCTGATCCCACAGTGTATGGGTCAGACAACGCTTACCGTCGCGACAATTCTCCCTACCCCCACATCGCGTGAACTCCACCCACTCGTCCACGGCGCAGATGATGTCGGCGATGGAGATCTCGTCCGACGCCTTCCCAAGGTAGTAGCCGCCGCCTGGTCCGCGCACACCCCGGACGAGTTGCTTGCCCCGCAACGCCGCGAATAATTGTTCCAGGTAGGACAGGGAGATACCTTGATTCACAGAGATATCTGCCAGTGTCACCGGTCCTTTGCCGGAGTTCAGAGCCAGATCCAGCATGGCGGTAACTGCATATCTGCCTTTGGTCGAGAGTCTCATGGTTGTTATACCTTTTGTCTTTTGGGGTGCAAAAGCGCCGTGGGCGCACCTTCTCCCCCACGCCGCATCTCCTGCGCCCGAGGTGAGAAGAAATCATTTCGGGTGTTAATCGCTCGACTCCAAGTCGGAGTCAGTCAACCGCATCTGCACGGACATCTGCATTCGAAAAATCCGCTTCCGAAATAAGCATAGCTATAGCATAGTAAATCAGTCAAGAATTTTCCCGCATTTTTTTTGTGGCGACCATCTTGCCCGGCGCCTCTATCCTGTTTTGCTGTTAGTTTACGGGTTTTCCTGCAAGTTCCCCGAGAGGCGATTCAAAGCAGGGAAGACGTAAGCTTTCCCTTACCCGACTCGAAAGTTGATTCCGATCTGGTGCCAAACCCATGTCCCTGCAAGAGGCAAAAAACCAGCCACTTGGAAAGAAAAAGGTTGACCTTCCATTTGGTCTCCAACGCAGAGTGCCGATAGTTGTCGTGGACCGGCAATGCCGTCTGCCGCAAATCCAAGACCTCGACCTGCCCGGCGTCGTAATAGACTCGCAGGAGCGCATCCGGATCGGGTGCGCGCAACTTGTGGACCAGACCGTCGTCGTGGGGAAAGTAATAGGTCAGCCGCAGCAGAGTCGTGTAAGGCGTCTGCTCCAGGATCTCCAAGTGCAGGTCCATACCCTGGTCACGCACCGAGCGCAGTTCGCCTTTAATCTCCCTCAGCTCCGGTATCAACCGCATCAATGCGCTGTAGTTCTCTTCACACAGGCTCATCAGGTTGCCCACTGTCGGACGCCCGGTCCTGATCAGTGACGTGCTCCAAGGGTAGTGGCCCGCCCGCAACACGCGCCTCGGGTAAGTATCTTGTTCCACCCGGTTATGCACGTTCAGTACCCTGGGAACGTGACGACGCAACACTGACCTGGTTCGGGAGACACCGGACTCGTCGACCGCATGAAGCTTACGCGGAGTCCTGTTGCTGCTGGGCCTCGACTTGCTTGCGCACGTCAGCCATGTCGAGCCCCTGTGCCTGGTCCAAGAGCTGTCGGAGGGAACCCTCGGGAAGCGCGCCGGGCTGCGCATAGATGATGATCTGCTCGCGGAAGATCATCAGTGTGGGAATGGAACGGATCTGGAAATGCGCGGCGATCTCCTGCTCCTCTTCTGTATTGATCTTGGCAAACAGGATATCGTCGTGATCTTCCGAGACCTTGTCGTAGACCGGCGCGAACGAACGGCAGGGTGCACACCAAGGCGCCCAGAAATCGACGACCACAAAGTCCTTTTCCTTAATCGTCTGCTCGAAGTTGTCTTTTTTCAGCTCTACTGCGGCCATTGGCTCCACCTGCATCTCCAAAAAGCGATGCACGATACTAACAGAATCCCCATAGCGCCGCAGTTCACCCGGACCTAAGGGGTGTAAAACCCTAGGAGTCTCTCTTGCTTGCGCGCTCAACGCGAGGGAGCGCGGGGCTGAAGCGGATTTTTCGCCCGATTGAGGCGAATAGCGGACCTATTTAACGGAATCTGGCGGAAAATCCGACCAGCATCCGCGGTTCCGCAGTAGAACTGTCGCAAGTCAGGCAGGCTCCTAGACCATGCCCGATTCATCGATCCGGGAGAAACGCCCCGGAAGCCGGGCGCTGGAAAGAACCAGAAAAACCGGGCAAGGCCAATTTACTTACTAACCCGTAGGGCTCGGACCTACCCCAGCCCGTTGAAGATCTGGTCGCGGATATCCTCTACGCCGCCAATTCCATCGATCTTTACATACTTTAGGGCACCGTCCCCTCCCTGCTCCGCCCATTTCGCGTAGTAGGCGACCAGCGGCTCGGTCTGGTCATGATAGACCTTCAGGCGCGCCTTGACCGTCTCTTCCTGATCGTCGTCACGCTGGATCAGGGGCTCGCCGGTATCGTCGTCCTTTCCCTCCTCCTTGGGCGGATTGAAGACGACATGGTAGGTGCGGCCGGAGGCCAGGTGCACCCGGCGGCCGGACATGCGCTTGATGATCTCCTCGTCCGGCACGTCGATCTCCACCACCGCATCGACCGGCACGCCAGCCGTCCTTCAGGGCGTCGGCCTGGGCAATGGTGCGCGGAAAGCCGTCGAACAGGAAACCCGTTCTTGCAGTCGTCTTCTTTGATGCGCTCCTTGACCATACCCATGATGATGTCGTCGGACACCAGCCCGCCCTCGTCCATGATCTTCTTGGCCGCCTCGCCCAGTTCCGTACCCGCCTTCACGTGGGCACGCAGCATATCGCCGGTGGAGATCTGGGGAATTCCGAACTTTTCCTTGATGTAACCGGCCTGTGTGCCCTTTCCGGCACCCGGACCGCCGAGCAGAATAACGCGCATCGTCTTGAAGCTCCTGTACAGCTTGTTCAGCGCGGCGAGTCTGCCACACTCATCGGTCGGAGGCTATTTCACAGAATCCATGCAACGATTCAGGGGGCTTATGGTGTCCGAAGATCGGTGGAATCGATGGGCTTCGCACGGCTCAGCCCATCCTATCGGAAACCTCTTACCTGAGGCGCAGCTCAGAGGGTGCTAGCCGCCCGACAGCATCATGCTCATCATCAGCTTGTTGAGCCGGCCCACGAAAGCGGCGGGATCATCGAGCTGGCCGCCCTCCGCGAGTTGGGCCTGATCGAACAGGATCATTCCCAGGTCGTCGAAGCGTGTCTCGTCCGTCTTCAGACTCCAGGCGCTTCACCAGCGGGTGGTCCAGATTGACCTCCAGGGTCGGCTGGCCTCAGGCGCGGTCCTGCCCGACGGACTTGAGCACCCGAGCCAGGTTGGCGCTCATGTCGTATTCACCGACCACCAGACAGGCCGGCGAGTCCACCAGACGCGTGCTGACCCGCACCTCGTTCACCCGCTCGCCGAGGCTCTGTTTGAGCCGCTCCAGCAGCTTACCGTGCTCCTCGGCCGCCTTCTCCTTCTGCTCCTTCTCTTCCTTGTCCGCCAGGTCCCCCAGGTCCAGATCGCCCTTGGTGACCGACTGCAGGTGCTTGTCCTTGTATTCGGTGAGGCTGTTCACCAGCCACTCGTCCACCCGGTCGGACAGCAGCAGCACCTCCAGATCCTTCTTGCGGAAGACCTCCAGATGCGGGCTGTGTCGGGCGGCAGCGGGGCTGTCGGCGGTGATGTAGTAGATCTTGTCCTGGCCCTCCTTCATACGCTCGATGTACTCGTCCAGGGTCGCGGTCTGGACCTCGCCCTCGGTCGCCGTGGTCGAGAAGCGCATCAGCGCCGCGATGCGCTCGCGGTTGTTCGAAGTCCTCAGCCGGCCCCTCCTTCAGGACCGCGCCGAACTCGTTCCAGAAGGCCTGATAGTTCTCCGGCTTGTCCTTGGCCATGGACTCCAGCAGCACCAGAATGCGCTTGATATTGCGCCTGGCGGATGGTGTCGATCTTGCGGTTGTGCTGCAGCAGCTCGCGGGAGACATTGAGCGGCAGGTCGTCCGAGTCCACCACACCCTTGACGAAGCGCAGGTAGTCGGGGCATGAGCTTGTCCGCCTCGTCCATGATGAAGACCCGGCGCACGTAGAGCTTGACGCCGTGCTTCTGCTCCCGGTCCCACAGATCCCAGGGGGCGCGCTTGGGAACGAACAGCAGGGCGCTGTACTCGTTGGTGCCCTCGACCCGGTTGTGGGCCCAGGCCAGAGGCTCGTCGAAGTCGTGGGAGATGTGCTTGTAGAAGTCCTTGTACTCCTCGTCCTCGATCTCGGACTTGTTGCGCATCCACAGGGCCGTGCCCCTGTTGACCTGCTCGTATTCGGGGGCCTTTTCCTCTTCCTTGTCCTCGTCCTCCGCTCCAGCTGGCATCTCCTCCTTGCAGCATCTCCACCGGCAGGGCGATGTGGTCGGAGAACTTGCCGATGATGGTGCGCAGCCGCCAGGGATCGAGAAAGTCCTTCTCCTCTTCCTTCAGGTGCAGGACCACGTCGGTGCCCCGCCGCTCGGCTTGTCGACTGGGTCTCCAGCGTGTAGCTGCCGCGGCCGTCGGACTCCCAGCGCACGCCATGCTCGGGACCGAGTCCCGCGCGCCGGGTGATCAGCGTCACCTTGTCGGCGACGATGAAGGCGGAGTAGAAACCGACGCCGAACTGGCCGATGAGCTGTCCGTCCATGGTCTGGTCGCCGGTCAGACTCTCCAGGAAGCGGCGCGTGCCCGAGCTGGCGATGCTGCCGATGGTCTCCATGACCTCCTGCCGGCTCATGCCGATGCCGTTGTCCGAGATGGTCAAGGTCCCTGCCTCCTTGTCCACCTCGACGCGGATGCGCAGGTTCGTGTCGTCCTCCAATAGCCCCTCGTCGGTCAGGGACTCGAAACGCAGCTTCTCGGCGGCGTCGGAGGCGTTGGAGACCAGCTCCCGCAGAAAGATCTCCTTGTTCGAGTAGAGGGAGCGGATGACCAAGTCCAGGACCTGGCTTACTTCGGCCTTGAACTCGAGAGTTTCCTTGTGTGCTTCTGCCGTCATTTTTCTTCGATACCCGTTGAATCAATAAAAGGTCATGTGCGACTAAACCGCAAAGGATACAATTCTACGGCGCGCACGCGAAACGCGTGTCGTTGAATGTAGCCGTATCCTACAAAAATCAAGGGCTTTACGAAGATGGAATCGAAAATCGTCGCCACCAAACCGTTCGACGGCCAGCGTCCGGGGACCTCCGGTCTGCGCAAAAAGGTCAAGGTCTTCCAGCAACCGCACTACCTGGAGAACTTCGTCCAGGCCATATTCGATACCCGACCGGACCTCAACGGCGGCGTACTCGTCGCCGGCGGCGACGGGCGTTTCTACAACCGGGAGGCCATCCAGACCATACTGCGCATGGCCGCCGCCAACGGGGTGAGCAAAGTCCTGGTCGGCCGCGGCGGGATCCTCTCTACGCCGGCCGCCTCCTGCGTTATCCGCAAGTACAGAACCCAGGGCGGCATCATCCTGTCGGCGAGCCACAACCCCGGCGGCCCGGACGAGGACTTCGGGATCAAGTTCAACGTGCCCAACGGGGGGCCCGCCCCTGAGGCCGTCTCCGAAGCGATTTACCAGCGCACCTGCAACATCGACGGCTACCGGACCCTGGACTTGGCGGACGTGGATCTTGACCAGGTCGGCGAGACCCGGGTGGGCGGCATGGCCGTGGAGATCCTCGACCCGGTCTCGGATTACGCCGATCTGATGGAAACCCTGTTCGACTTCGATGCGATCCGAGCGCTGTTCAACTCCGGACAGTTCAAGATGCGCTTCGACGCCATGCACGCGGTCACCGGCCCCTACGCGGTCGAAATCCTGGAGAACCGCATCGGCGCAGAGCCGGGCACCGTGATGAACGGGGAGCCGAAGGAAGACTTCGGCGGCGGCCACCCGGACCCCAACCTTGCCCACGCCAAGGAGCTCGTGGCGATGTGCCAAGGCGCCGACGGACTCGACTTCGGCGCCGCATCCGACGGCGACGGCGACCGCAACATGATCCTGGGCAAGAATTTCTTCGTCACCCCCAGCGACAGCCTGGCCGTGCTGGCGGCCAATGCCCACCAGGTCCCCGGCTACAAGGACGGCATCGTCGGCGTAGCCCGGTCCATGCCCACCAGCCAGGCGGCGGACCGGGTGGCCGACGCGCTCGGCATCGAGTGCTTCGAGACCCCCACCGGCTGGAAGTTCTTCGGCAATCTGCTCGACGCCGGGCGCATCACCCTGTGCGGCGAGGAGAGCTTCGGCACCGGGTCCGATCACGTGCGCGAGAAGGACGGACTGTGGGCGGTGCTCTTCTGGCTGAACCTGCTGGCGGTCCGCAAGCAGTCCGTGGCGCAGATCGTGCGCGAGCACTGGCGCCGTTTCGGACGCAACTACTACACCCGGCACGACTACGAAGCCGTGGACTCGGAGGCCGCCAACGGGCTCATGGACCACCTGCGCCGCCTGATCCCCGACCTACCGGAGACCGAGCTCGGCAACTACAAGGTCGACTACGCGGACGACTTCGCCTACACGGACCCGGTCGACGGCAGCGTCTCCGAGGGCCAGGGCGTGCGCATCGGGCTCGAAGGCGGCTCACGCCTCGTCTTCCGCCTCTCGGGCACCGGCACCCAAGGCGCCACCCTGCGCGTCTACCTGGAGTCCTTCGAGCCGGATCCCGCAAGGCACGACCAGGATACCCAGGAGGCCATGGAGCCGTTGATCCTGATCGCACGGGAGCTGGCGCAGATCGAGGCGCGGACCGGTCGGTCGGCGCCGGATGTCATTACCTGAACGAGGCACTCGATCGTTTGATTAACAATCCGCAAATGAACGCGAGTAGACGCAAACAAGACTTAGTTTATCGGCGTTCATTAGCGGTTGAATATCCAATCCAACCTCATTCCTCCCCTCGCTCGAGTATGGTCTCCAACTTGAGCGCCAGCTGCTCGGCGACGATGGGCTTGGGCAGATAGTCGAAGATATCCGGAAGGTCGGCTTGCCGGCAGAGCTCCTCGTGCGTGTAGGCGGAGACGAAGAGGATGGGGATGTGCTGGCGGCGGTAGATGATGTCCGCCGCCCGGGCCCCGTTCATGTCGCCCTTCAGGCCCACGTCCAAAATGACCAGGTCTGGCTCCAACGCGAGGGCCTGTGCGATCGCATCCTCGCCGGTGCTCGCTGTCCCGACCACACGGTGGCCCATCCTCTTCACGCAGTGAATCAGGAACAAGCTGGACACCATCTCGTCCTCGACGACCAGAATGGATTTCTCCGGCTGACCCTCCATCAGAACGAGATCCGGTATCGGGTCCCGTTGTCCCTGAACAGGTCTATTTTGCCATCCAGCTGCCTGGTCAGTGCATCGACGACCTGGAGGCCGAGCGTATTGCTTTTGCGCCAGTCGAGCCCTTCGGGCATGCCGACTCCGTCATCCTCGATCCAGAGGACGATTTTTCCGTCTTCCTCGCTCAAGCGGATAGCGATGGTCCCCCGCCTTTCCCCGGGAAATGCGTGCTTCATGCAGTTTGAGACCAACTCGCTGACGATCTGACTGCAGGCGATCGCCTCATCGATATGCAGTGTGATGGGCCGCAGACAGGTGTCCACTCGGACCCGGGAGGAATCCAGCCCGTAGGAAGCGATCGTATCGTCGACCAGCGCTTGTACGAACAGGTCGAAATGGACGTTGGCGAGATCGGAGGAGCGGTAGAGCCTGCTGTGGATCTGCGCCATCAGCTGGATCCGCCGCCCGCTCTCCTGCAGTGCTTCCACGGTCTCCGGATTCGAGGCCTGCATCGCCTGCAGAGACAGCAGGCTGGCTACCACCTGCAGGTTGTTCTTGACCCTGTGATGGATCTCCCGCAGCAGGACCTCCTTCTCTTCCAACGACGCCTGTGTCTCCTGCTCGGAGAGCTTTCGCTCGGTGATGTCCTGCAGCACGCCGGAGAGCCGGATCACCAGCCCCTGATCGTCCAGAACCGGTGCACCCTTGCACGCCACCCACCGGAGCGGCTCCCCGGGACGGACTATACGGTACTCGATGTTGTGCTCCCTGCACTCGCGCATGCACTCGCTCAGCGACGCGATGACTAACGGTGCATCATCCGGGTGAAGGATTCGGCCGAGGACATCGAAGCTGGGAACCACGTCCGGATCGAGCCCGAACAAACGGTATATCTCTTCGGACCAAGCAATCGTCTTCAGGTCCGCATCCAGGCTCCAATAGCCGATGTTGGCATAAGCCTGCGCCTGCCGGAGAAGCCGCTCACTGTCCTCCAGCGCATCCTCCGCGATCTTGCGCTGGGTGATGTCGCGGGAGACCACCAGCAGCTGCGCCACCACCTTGCCCTCCCCGAAGACGGGAGCGACGATAACGTCCCACCACTTGGGCGCACCATCTTTCGTCGGAGCAAAGCCCATGAACCTACCTTCCTCACCTTGCAAGGCAGTGCTGATCGCCGCCCTGCTCGCCGCCTTGTCGCTCCCTTCCCAGAACTCGTCGTAAGACTGGTTCAAATAGGGCTCGATGTCCGTGATGTGAAGCAGCTCCCGCCCGCTCTCGTTCATGTATTGCAGGCGCCCTTCCAGGTCTAGTACTTTGATACAGTCGCAGCTGCTCTGAATGATGCTCTTGTTGAAGCGCTCGCTGGACTTGAGCTCCCGCTCAGAGCGCTTGCGCTCCGTGATATTGACCGCGATCTCCAGGTGGACCAGGCGCCCGTCAGGCCAGGTGACAGCCTCGTCGCGGCAATCGAACCATTCTTGCGTCTCCGGGTCCTCGAACTCCCGGCGGTAGACGCCGGTCGGATTCCCCGCCGGGTCGAGAATCCGGTTACTGCTGCACAAGGGACAGGCGTCTTCGCTCACGGATCGCAGGTACGCGGCACAGCGCTTCTCCCGGTACTCGGCCCCCCACCTTTCCCTGGCATACCGATTGACAAACAGCACCTCGGAGGTCCGCAGGTCCGCCACGTAGATGGCCACATCCAAGCTGTCCGCAACCGTCTGGCAAAAGCTCGCAGGGTAAGTGCTTGTACTGTCCATAACGGCTACTCTCGATCCGTCTCCGGCCCGGCCCGAATACCAATACCGTCGACGTAGCGGTCCCGCGCGGCCTTGGCGCGCTCGAATACCTCCAGCAGGTGATCTGCGTCGGTGCGGCGGATGGTATCGGCCAAGTCCGCCATCTCATCGCTGAAATTCCGCAGGACCTGACCCAATGCCTCCCGGTTGGCGATGCAGATATCCCGCCACATGACCGGATTGCTGGAGGCGATACGCGTGAAGTCGCGAAATCCGCCGGCGGCGTAACGGAAAATCTCGTCGTTCTCACGCATCCGAGCCAGGGCGTCCACCAGACCGAAGGCCAACATGTGGGGAAGGTGGCTGGTTGCGGCCAGGATCTCATCGTGGTGTGCGACCGCCATGCTGGTGACCCGGGCTCCGCAGGTGCGCCACATGCGCGTAACCCGCTCTACGGCGTCCGGGTCGGTCTCGGGAAGCGGCGTCAGTATGACGCGGCGGTTGTGATAGAGCTCGGGGAAGGAAGCCTCTACGCCGCTGCGCTCTGTGCCGGCGATTGGATGTCCTGGTACCAGTCGTTCGGGCACCCGGCCGAACGTCGCCTCGGCGTCCGCCACGACACTGCCTTTGACGCTGCCCCCGTCGGTGAGCACCGCATCGTCGCGCAGATGCCCCTTGATGGCGGAAAAGGTGTCCCGCATGGCGCCCAGCGGGACGGCGATGAAGACCATATCCGCCTCCGCGACCGCCTCCGCGGGATCGTGGCTGAATCTGTCGACGACACCGAGCTCCAGGGCCCGCTCCAGGTTGGCGGCGGAGCGGCCGCAGCCGACCACCTCGCCCACCTCACCCGCCGAACGCAGGGCGCGCGCGACAGAACCCCCGATCAGGCCGACCCCGATGACCGCCAAGCGCTCTATCATCCTCCGAGCACCTGTTCCAGTGCAGCGAGAAACCGCGCGTTCTCCTCCGGGAGCCCGACGCTGACCCGCAAGTGGTTCGGCAAGCCATAGTTGGCCACCGGCCGGGCAATGCAGCCTGCCCGCAGCAGGGCTCGGTCCACGGGTGCGGCGGGCCGGCCAAGGTTCAGGGTAATGAAATTGCACACCGAGGGGATGTAGTCCAGGCCCAGGCGCTCGAAGCCGGAACTGAGCTGTGCAATTCCCGCCTCATTGAGCGCCACCGAGGCCCGCACGTGCTCGCGGTCACCCAAGGCCGCAACGGCGGCGGCCTGGGCCGGCGAGTTGACGTTGAAAGGTTGACGCACCCGGTTCAGCAGATCGGCGATCCGCGGGTCGCTGAGCCCATACCCCACCCGCAACGCCGCCAAGCCGTGAACCTTCGAGAAGGTGCGGGTGACGATGAGATTGGGCAACTCGGCGAGCCAGGCGCTGGCGTCCGGGTAATCGGGCTCGGCGACATACTCGATGTAGGCCTCGTCCACCACCGCGACGCAGGTCTTCGGCAGGGAGGTGAGAAATGCGTGCAGAGGCTCGGCGGCAAGCCAGGTACCGGTCGGATTGTTGGGATTGGCGATCCAGACTACCCGGGTGCGATCGTTGACCAGCGCGGCCATGGCCTGCAAATCATGGCCGTAATCCCGCGCCGGCGCCACCCGTGCCGTCGCGCCCACGGCCTGGGTGGAGATGGGATAGACCGCAAATGCGTGCTCGGAGAAGACCGCCTCGGCCCCCGGTTGCAGGAAGGTCCGAGCCACCAAGTCCAGCACGTCGTTGGAGCCGTTACCCAGTGTGACGGCCGCCGGGTCCAGTCCGTGATGCTCCGCCAGTGCCCGGCGTAGATCGAAACCACCTCCGTCCGGATAGCGGCCCAGGTCGGCGAGGGCTTCCGCCGCCGCGGTCCGGGCCTTGGCACCCGGGCCAAGCGGGTTCTCGTTGGACGCCAGCTTGACCGATTCGCGGATTCCCAGCTCCCGCTCCAGCTCGGAGACCGGCTTTCCAGGGACGTAAGGCGTCAGGCCGGACAGCCCGGGGGCAGTCAGTGCGAGAAAGGGGTTTTCAGAAACCGGCATGTTAGGCAAATTCAATCAGGCGAAGCCGCGAAGTACGCGGGAAGACAGAGTGACGACGGAATTTCCGCGAGGTGCAGGTTACGACAAAACCCTGCGTCGGAACCAATCGCGATGCAGAGATAATCGATCTATCGCGTTTAAATGGCCTAGTTGCGCGAAGTCTCCGAAGCCCTCCGCCTACATGAGCGCAGGAACGCGAATTGACCCCTAAAGTACGGCTTCAGGATAAGATCCTAATACTTTGAATAAAAGAGATTCTTTTTCCAAGTTATCAAGGGCATGGGCGACGACCAGATCCTCCCGGTGCCCGAGTATGTCGATGAAGAAGACATAGTCCCAAATGCCCCGCTTGGAGGGACGGGACTCGATGCGCGTCATGCTGATGCCGTGCTCGGCGAGCGGACTGATCAGTCGGTGGAGCCCACCCGACTCGTTGCGGCAGGAAAGCAGCAGGCTGGTCTTGTCGCGACCGCTCGCCGGCACGTCCGATTTGGCGATGACCAGGAAGCGGGTCGTATTCCCCGGCTCGTCCTCGATGCGATCCGCAAGGACCTGCAGCTCGTAGATCTCCGCGGCAGCCTCTCCCGCCACGGCGGCGGCACCGGCCTCGGCTGCGGCCAAGCGGGCCGCCTCCGCGTTGCTGCCGACGGCGATCCGCTCCGCGTTGGGCAGGTGACGGTCCAGCCAACCGCGGCACTGGGCCAGGGACTGCTGATGGGAGAATACCGCCCTCACGCCTTCGAGGTCCGGCTCCCGGCTCATCAGGTGGTGATGAATTCGCAGGCTCACCTCGCCGGCGATACGCAGGGGCGAGCGCATGAACATATCCAAGGTGTGGCTGATCACGCCCTCGGTGGAGTTCTCCACCGGCACCACACCGTACTGGCAGGACCCGGCCTCGACTTCACGGAAGATGTCGGAGATGTCGCCGAACGGCAGCGTCTGCACCGAATGGCCGAAATGCTTCAGGGCGGCCGCCTGGGTAAAGGTCCCTTCCGGACCCAGGAAGGCCACGACTACCGGCTGCTCCAGCGCCAGGCAGGCCGACATGATCTCCCGGAACAGCCGCGCCACCTCCTCCCCGTCCAGAGGCCCCGGGTTCTGCTCCTTGATGCGACGCAGGATCGCGGCCTCACGCTCGGGCCGGTAGAACTGGGTTTCGCCGTTGGCCGTCTTGATCTCCGCGACCTGGTTGGCACAGGCGGCGCGCTCGCTGATCAGGCGCAGTATGTCCCGGTCGATTGCGTCGATGCGCCCGCGTACGCGGGAAAGCGGGTCCTCAGCGCTCATGGGAGTCGGCCGTTACTTCTTCTCGCAACTACTTCTTCCCACAACCCAGGCAGCGCACCGACAGCACGCCGTCGATGGAGCCGATCTTCCTCACGGTCTCCTCGGGAGGCTCCCTGTCCACGTCGATCAGGGTCACGGCCACCTCTCCCCGTGACTTGTTGAGCATGTCCAGGATGTTCAGCTCGACGTCGGCGAGATCGGTGGAGATCTGACCCAGCATGTTGGGCACATTGCTGTTGACCACCGCCATACGGTAGCCGCCGTTGCGGGGCAGGTTGATCTGCGGAAAGTTCACCGAGTTGCTTACGTTGCCATCCTCCAGCCACTCACGGATCTCGTCTGCGACCATGATGGCGCAGTTCTCCTCCGCCTCTCGGGTGGAGGCGCCGATGTGCGGCAGCGTGATCACCCGTGGGTGGTCCTTGAGCAGATTGCTCGGAAAATCGCACACGTAAGCATAGAGCCGGCCGGAGTCCAGAGCCGCCACTGCCGCCTCGTCGTCGATGATGCCGTTGCGCGAGAAGTTCAGCAACACCCCGCCTTCGTTCATGTGCTTGAGGCGCTCGGCATTGATCATGCCTCGGGTCTCGTCCGTGAGAGGCACGTGAAAGCTGATGAAGTCCGAACGCGAGACCAGATCGTCGATGCTCAGGGCTTGCTCCACGTCCGACTCCAGCTGCCAGGCCCGCTGTACCGTGATGGTTGGATCGTAGCCGATCACCTTCATGTCCAGGGCCCGCGCCGCATTGGCTACCTTGACACCGATAGCACCCAGGCCGATGACGCCCAGGGTGCGGCCCGGGAGCTCGAAGCCGACGAAGTTCTTCTTCCCGCTCTCTACCGCCTTGTGGATCGAGCCGTCGTCTCCCTGCAAGCCCCTGGCGAAGCTCCAGGATTGGGCGATGTTGCGGGCAGCCAGCAGCATGCCGGCAATGACCAACTCCTTCACGGCATTGGCATTGGCACCCGGAGCGTTGAACACTGGCACCCCGCGCCGGGTCATGCTCGGGACCGGGATATTGTTGACACCGGCACCGGCGCGGCCGATGGCCTGAACCGTATCCGCGATCGCCATGTCATGCATACTGGCCGATCGCACCAGGATGGCGTCCGGGCGGGAGATCTCGGAGGCGACCTCGTACTTTTCCCGCGGCAGCCGGTCGAGACCCGCTACAGAAATATTATTTAGCGTTAGTATCTTAAACATTTTTCTTAAAACTACCGGTTAACTTTATTCTTCAACCGTGCTTGCGCTCAAACTCCTGCATGAAGGAGATCAGGGCCTGCACGCCCTCCTCGGGCATGGCGTTGTAGATGCTCGCCCGCATACCGCCGACGGATCTATGGCCCTTGAGCGTGACCAGATCGGCCTCTTCGGCCTCGGCAAGGAAGGTCGCATCCAGCTGGGCATCGGCCAGGATGAAAGGCACATTCATCCAAGAGCGGCAGGAGGGCTCGACGGGGTTGGTGTAAAGGCTGGACGCATCGATGGCTGCATACAGTGCCTTGCTCTTGCGCTCGTTGATGGCCGCCATGGCCTCCAGCCCCCCCAGGCGCTTAATCGACTGAAACACCAGGCCTGCGAGATACCAGGCATAGGTGGGCGGGGTGTTATACATGGAATCGGCATCGGCATGGATCTTGTAGTCGAACATCGCCGGCGCGCCCGCAACGGGCTGGCCGATGAGGTCCTCGCGTACGATCACGATGGTCAGCCCGGCCGGACCCACGTTCTTCTGGGCACCGGCATAGATCACGCCGTAACGGGACACGTCGATGGGCCGCGACAGGATGGTGGAGGACATGTCCGCCACCAGGGGCGTGCCGCCGGTCTCGCGGCACATAGGGAAACTCCACGCCTTGGATGGTCTCGTTGGGTGTGAAATGGACGTAGGCAGCATCCGCGCTCAGGTTGAGCTCGGCCTGGTCAGGCGCCCTGGTGAACTTGACGTCTTCCGTGGAGGCCGCGACCTCGACGCTGCAGAAGCGCTTGGCCTCGGCGATGGCCTTCTTGGACCAGGAACCGGTATTGATGTAGTCGGCCTTGTCTGCGCCGCGCAGCAGGTTCATCGGGACCATCGCAAACTGGCTGGAGGCCCCGCCCTGCAGGAACAGCACCTTGTAACTCTCCGGCACGGCCAGAAGCTCGCGCAAGTCGGCTTCCGCCTGCTCGGCGATGGACATGAACTCCTTTCCGCGGTGGCTCATCTCCGCGACGCACATGCCGCTGCCATGCCAGTCCAGCATCTCCTCCCGGGCCTGCCGCAGCACCTCTTCCGGCAGCATGGCCGGACCGGCGCTGAAATTGAAAGCTCGAGCCATTCTCAACTCTCCGTTGTAACCTTGTGTAATCAAACGATCAGAAGAAGAATCCGCAGTGGAAATTCGCGAATATCTGACGTTTGCGGGTCTATTCGTCTGCAGCGTCGCCGTCTTCGGCGTCCTCATCATCCCCGTCCAGGGCGACGATTCGCTCCACGCTCGAGAGCCGCTGGTCTCCGGCGAGGCGGATCAGCTTCACCCCCTGGGTGTTGCGGCTCAGCACCGGAATCTCGACCACGGTGGTGCGCACCAGGGTTCCTCCCTCGGTGATCAGCATGATCTCGTCCTCGGGCAGCACCAAGACCGCGCCGATCTGGTCCCCGTTACGCTCTGAGGTGCTGATCGAAAGCACACCCTTGGTACCCCGCCCCTTGGTCGGGAAGTCCTCGGTCGGGGTGCGCTTGCCATAGCCGTTCTCGGTGACGGTCAGCACGGTGCCCGGCTCGGCCACGAGCATCGAGATGACGCGCTGCCCCGACTCCAGGGCGATACCGCGCACACCATGGGCAGTGCGCCCCATGGACCTGACCTGGTCCTCGCGGAACCTCACTGCCTTGCCGGCGGAGGTGAACAGCATCATATCCCGCTCGCCGTCGGTGATGGCCACACCCACCAGGTTCTCGTCCTCGTGCAGGTCGATGGCGATGATGCCGCGGGACAGGGGCCGGGAGAAGTCCTTGAGCGGAGTCTTCTTGACCGTACCGGCGCTGGTGGCCATAAAGACGAAGTAGCCTTCCTCGTACTCGTGCACCGGCAGCACCGCACTGATGCGCTCGTCCTTCTCCAGGGAAGGCAGCAGATTGACCATGGGCCGGCCGCGGGCGGCGCGTCCCGCCTGGGGAAGCTCGTAGACCTTGAGCCAGTAGACCTTGCCGCGGCTGGAGAAGCAGAGCACCGTGTCGTGGGTGTTGGCGACGAAGAGCTTGTCGACGAAGTCCTCGTCCTTGGTGGTCGTGGCCGACTTGCCCTTGCCGCCCCGGCGCTGGGCCTGGTACTGGCTCAGCGGCTGGGCCTTGGCATAGCCGCCATGGGACAGGGTGACCACCACGTCCTCCGGGGTGATCAGGTCCTCCAGCGTCAGATCGAGATGGTCGATCAGGATCTCGGTGCGGCGCTCGTCCCCGTACTGATCGCGGATGGCGTCCAGCTCCTCGCGGATCACCTGCATCAGGCGCTCGGGGCTGGACAGAATATCGAGTAGATCCGCAATTTTCTGCAGTATCTCCTCGAATTCCTTGATAATTTTATCCTGCTCCAGACCGGTCAAGCCGATGCAGGCGCAGATCCAGGATGGCCTGGGCCTGGGTCTCGCTCAGGCGATAGCCGTCGTCGCTCAGGCCGAACCCCTTGGCGAGGTCGTCCGGCTTGGTCTGATCCGCACCGGCCCGCTCCAGCATGCCGGACACGGCCCCGGGCCGCCACACGCGCGCCAGCAGCCCGGCCTTGGCCTCCGCCGGGCTGGCGGAGCCTTGATCAGCTCGATCACCTCGTCGATGTTGGCCAGGGCGACCGCCAGGCCTTCCAGTATGTGGGCCCGGTCCCGGGCCTTGCGCAGCTCGAACAGGGTGCGCCGGGTCACCACCTCGCGGCGGTGGCGCAGGAAATACTCCAGCATCTGCTTGAGATTGAGCAGCCGCGGCTGGCCGTCCACCAGGGCCACCATGTTGATGCCGAACACCGTCTGCATCTGGGTGTGCTGGTAGAGATTGTTCAGCACCACGTCCGGGTAGTCGATCGCGCTTCAGCTCGATCACCACGCGCATGCCGTCCTTGTCGGACTCGTCGCGCAGCTCGGCGATGCCCTCGAGCTTCTTCTCCTTTACCAGCTCGGCGATGCGCTCGAGCATGCGCGCCTTGTTCACCTGGTAGGGCAGCTCGGTGACGATGATGGCCTCGCGCCCGCTGCGCTTCTCGGTCTCGATGTGGGTGCGGGCGCGCAGATAGATCCGCCCGCGGCCGGTGCGGTAGGCCTCGCGGATACCCCGCACCCCGTTGATGATGCCGGCGGTGGGGAAAGTCCGGTCCCGGGACATGGTCCATCAGCTCGTCGATGGTGACCTCGGGATTCTCGATCAGGGCGAGGCAGGCGTGAGATCACCTCGGCCAGGTTGTGCGGCGGGATATTGGTCGCCATGCCCACCGCGATACCGGCCGAGCCGTTGACCAGCAGGTTCGGGAAGCGGGCCGGCAGGACCGCGGGCTCGTGCTCGGACTCGTCGTAGTTGGGGACGAAATCGACCGTCTCCTTGTCGAGATCGTCGAGCAGGGTGTGGGCGATGCGCGCCATGCGCACCTCGGTGTAACGCATGGCCGCCGGGGCATCGCCGTCCACCGAGCCGAAGTTGCCCTGCCCGTCCACCAGCATGTAGCGCATGGAGAAGGGCTGGGCCATGCGCACGATGGTGTCGTAGACCGCGGTGTCGCCGTGGGGGTGGTACTTACCGATGACGTCGCCCACCACGCGGGCGGACTTCTTGTAGGGCTTGTTCCAGTCGTTGCCCAGCTCGCTCATGGCGTAGAGCACGCGCCGGTGCACCGGCTTGAGGCCGTCGCGCACGTCCGGCAGGGCCCGGCCCACGATCACGCTCATGGCGTAATCGAGATAGGACTTGCGCATCTCGTCTTCGAGATTGACGGGCAGAACTTCTTTGGCGAACTCCGGCATAGGCGTGGGGAACCAACGTGATGGACCGGGTCAGAACCGGCCTGGTTGTGCTTGTTCGAAAAGCGGAAATTGTACCATGCGGCAGGCTTTCGCCGCACATATGGATTGGGCTGTAGATCCCGCGCGGGAACGCCCGCAGTGAATGCAACCAGCGCAGGGGCAAAGCGGCGAAAATAGGCAGAACTTACAGGAATCGGCAGGATTCAAAAGATAACAAATAAGTTTAACAATCGTATGTTATATACTGTTAATAAAGTGAATTCTATTCGTCATGCTGTACTTATTCTCCCATCAGGTTTCTCGCCGCGCGTCAAAGCCTCGCTCCATCAAGGCTCGCATCCTTCCCACCGTTGGATTCTCGACCACACCGCGCTCGGTAACGATCACGTCGACGAGATCTGCCGGCGTCACGTCGAAAACCGGATTGCGGGCGCCTACCCCATCGGGACCCACGCGCTTTCCGCCGCAGGACAGCACCTCGTTCGCCGCCCGCTCCTCGATGGGGATCTCGGTGCCGCTTTGGACCTGCAGGTCGATGGTAGAGGTCGGAGCCACCACCATGAACTTCACACCGTGGTGACGTGCCAACACCGCCAGGGCATAGGTCCCGATTTTATTGGCCACGTCCCCGTTGGCGGCGATACGGTCCGAGCCGACAATCACCCAGCCGATGCCCCCCGCAGCCATGAGGCTGGCGGCGGCGGAGTCCGTCTGGACAACTACGGGTATGCCCGAGTGGGCGAGCTCCCAAGCGGTCAGGCGCGAGCCCTGCATCCAGGGCCGGGTCTCGTCCGCAAACACTCGGCCGATACGCCCGGCGGCGAAGGCGCTGCGGATTACGCCAAGGGCGGTGCCGTAGCCGCCGGTGGCGAGTGCACCGGCGTTGCAATGGGTGATGACATCCGTCGGCCCCTGGATCAGCGCCGCTCCGAGCTGGCCCATCGTCCGGTTCGCGGCCCGGTCCTCGGCGTGAATGGCCCGGGCCTCGTCCAGCAACCCGGGTACCGGATCTGCATCGCCGAGATGGTCCATCAGCTTGCGCATACGACCGATGGCCCAGAACAGATTCACCGCCGTAGGACGGGAAGCGGCCAGCAGCGCCAGGTCCGGCTCGATCGCACTGCGCCACTCGGCACCTTTGCGTGCAAAGCCCTCCCTCGCGGCGAGCACGACGCCGTAGGCCGCGGTAACTCCGATGGCCGGCGCCCCCCGGACGACCATGTCGGCGATGGCCTGCGCCGTAGCAGCTGCACTATCGAGCGGCAAGAAATCCGCGCGATCGGGCAGAAAACGCTGATCGAGCAGAAATAGCCGATCGTCGTGCCATACGGCTGCGTTGTCCGGACTGACGGCTAGGAGGTTTCCGGTTTCCATGACGGTGTCCTTGTGGCAAATTCGCCGTATTGTGGCCCATCGGGCCGACCACTCAAGGGAAATCACCATCCCATGCAAGCGGACTTACTCCTTCACCCCCGGTGGATCGTCCCGGTGGACGCGGCCGAAAACGTCCATACCGATCACAGCCTGGCCGTCTCCGGCGGACGCATCCTGTCCATCGTCCCGACCGCCGAGGCCCGTGCCACGATCGATGCGGCCCGCGAGCTGGAGCTCCCCGGACATGTCCTTATCCCGGGCCTGATCAACGCCCACACCCACTCCCCCATGACCCTGCTGCGAGGTCTGGCGGACGACCTGCCGCTGATGACCTGGCTGAACGAGCACATCTGGCCTGCCGAGCAGCGTTGGGTCGACCCCGAATTCGTCCGGGCGGGGACGCGGCTGGCGGCCCTGGAGATGCTCAAGAGCGGCACCATCTGCTTCAACGACATGTACTTCTATGCCGAGGTCACCGCCAAGGCCGCCGCAGACGCCGGCATGCGCGCCGTCGCCGGGATGATCCTGGTGGACTTTCCCACCCGCTTCGCCGAGTCGCCGGAGGAGTACTTGGTCAAGGGCCTGGACCTGCACGACCGTTACCGAGATCATGCGTTGATCCGCACCGCCTTCGCTCCACACGCCCCCTACTCGGTGTCGGATGGCCCCTTGGAGCGAATCCGCACCCTGGCAGACGAGATGGAGGTGCCGGTGCACATTCACCTGCACGAGACCCATGACGAGATCGTCCAGTCCCTGCGAGATCATGGCGAACGTCCCCTGGCCCGGCTGGAGCGGCTGGGTCTGCTGGGGCCGAACCTGGTCGCGGTGCACATGACCCAGCTCGAAGATTCCGAGATCGAGGTGGTGGCCCGCGCCAACGCCCACGTGGTTCACTGCCCCGAGTCGAACCTGAAGCTCGCCAGCGGCTTCTGCCCCGCGGCCCGGCTGCTGGACGCCGGCGTCAACGTCGCGCTGGGCACCGACGGGGCGGCCAGCAACAACGACCTGGATATGATGGGCGAGATTCAAACCGCGGCCCTGCTGGGCAAAGGGGTGGCGGGCTCCCCCTCCGCCTTGCCGGCATACACAGCACTGCGGATGGCAACCCTGAACGGGGCACGGGCCTTGGGGCTGGAAGAGGAGACCGGCTCTCTGGAACCCGGCAAGTCAGCGGACATGGTGGCCCTGGACCTGCGGGACCCGGACACCCAACCCGTCTATCACCCGGTCTCCCAGGTGGTCTACGCTGCCGGGCGCGACCAGGTCCGGCAGGTCTGGGTGGCCGGCCGCCAACTCATCCGCGACGGAGAGCCGACGACTCTGGAGCCGGCGGCAATCCTGGAGGAAGCAAGGAATTGGGGAGAACGCATCGCTGCGGCGAAATGATCGCTGATCGCCGATTGCCCGCGCACAATTCAAGGTTACAATCCGTCCGACGACAGACTCAAAAACGGCAATCCTCACCAAGGAACGCTCCCCATGACCGAAACGACCCAAAACGTCGACCAACACGAGATCGGCAAGTTCGAGGAGTTGGCCGCCCGTTGGTGGGACCCCAACAGCGAGTTCAAGCCCCTGCACGACATCAATCCCCTGCGGCTGGACTACATCGACAAGGCGGCTGGTCTCAGCGGAAAGGAGGTCTTGGACGTGGGCTGCGGAGGGGGCATCCTGTCCGAGAGCATGGCGGTGCGCGGTGCGAAGGTCACCGGAATCGACATGGGAGGGATGCCTCTGCGGGTCGCCGAGCTGCACACCCTGGAGACTGGCGTCGAGGTAACCTACCGCCAGGTTCCCGTGGAGACCCTGGCCGAGGAGCGCCCGGCACAGTTCGACGTAGTCACCTGCATGGAGATGCTGGAGCACGTACCCGATCCCTCCTCCGTTGTCGCCGCCTGCGCCCGGCTGGTCAAGCCCGGCGGTTTCATCTTCTTCTCCACCCTGAACCGGAATCCGAAGTCCTACTTGCTGGCGATCATCGGCGCCGAATACGTCCTCGGAATGCTGCCGCGGGGCACCCACGACTACGCACGCTTCATCAAGCCCTCGGAGCTGGGCGCCTGGGTTCGGGCGGCGGGGATGCGCACCAGTGACATCACCGGGATGACTTACAACCCGCTGACTGACACCTATCGGCTCACCAAGCGGGACCTGGATGTCAACTACCTGATGAGCTGCCGGCTGGACCGGGAGAAGTCTTGATCCATGCAACAGGAATGGCGCTTCCCGAACCGGGCAACGCCCGAGGGCTCGTCGGCCTACTACAGCGTGCGTTTCGCACCCGAGGCGCTGCGTGACGACCTTGCGGCGCTGCTGGGCTGGCGGCACCAAGTCCGAGCGGTGCTGGAAGAGGTCTCGGACCCCGGCGTGGCCAGGCTCAAGCTGCAGTGGTGGCGCGAAGAGCTTGCCCGCACCTTCGCCGGCGAGCCCCGCCATCCCTTGAGCGAGGTGCTCAGTGGGGCGTTGGAGCGCCACGGGCTCCCGGACACCGCCTTCCTCGAGCTGACCGAGCAGGTGGAGTCCGAAATCCTACGCCGGCAGCCATCCGACGAGGCGGACCTGGACACCGCCTGCGACCGGGACCTCGGGGCCCTCTTCGAGCTTGTCGCCCGTTGCCATGGCCTGAGCGACGCCCCTGCCCTACAGACCGCGCGCCGGCTCGGGGGCTTCTGTGCACAGGTCTACCTGATCCGCGACAGCGGCGCCCTGGCACGCAAAGGCCGGTGCCTGCTGCCCGCCGACAGACTGCGCGAGCAGGGGCTCTCGACCGGCGCTCTGGCGCAACGCCAGCACCGTGAACGGCTGCCAGACCTACTCGCCACCGCGGCGCTCCGAGCAAGGTCGGCAATACCCGGGCCGGATGCCAGAAGAAATATGCCGGCCAGCATCCGGGCCCGCGCTTGCATCCTGGAGGTCCTGCTGGACGAGATCGAGGACGAGGGGTTCGACGTCGCCGATCAACGCATCGGCCTCACGCCCCTGCGCAAGCTCTGGCTAGCCTGGCGGGAGAGCCGGCGGGGATGAACACGCCATTGCGAATCCGCTTGAATAAGAGAATAAACTACGAATCACGAGAACTTCGCGAATGGGGCTTCAATTGACGAATAATAAATACGCTCTGACCGTGGAAGACTACAAACCAAAACCCGACCTCCTTGCCGAACGCGTCATCCTCGTAACCGGGGCCGCCGAAGGCATCGGCCGTGCTGTCGCCCTTGCATGCGCCCGCCACGGTGCCAACGTCGTCCTGTCCGACAAGGAGCAGCGGGAGCTGGAGCCCGTCTACGACGAGATCGAGGCCGAAGGCAGACCCGAGCCCGCACTTTTGCCCCTCGACCTGGAGCACGCGGACGAGAAAGGCCTCCAAGGTGCGATCGACCTGGTTGGCCGCGAGCTCGGGCGCCTGGACGGCTTGGTCCACTGCGCCGCCTTCGCCCCCTTCCTGAGCCGAGTCGAGGACTACGACGCGGCCGAGTGGGAGCGCGTCGCTGCGCATCAATCTTACGGCCCCCTTCCTTCTCACCCAGGCCTGCCTTCCCCTGTTGCGGGCATCGGACGACGCCTCGGTGGTCTTCACCGCCGACCGGGTGGGGCGCAAGGGAATGGCCTACTGGGGGGCATTCTGCGCCGCCAAGTTCGGGATCGAGGGCTTGATGCAGACCCTGGCCGAGGAGACGCGGGGCAGCAGCAACATCAGGGCCAACAGCATCGACCCGGGTATCCTGCGCACAGGCCTGCGGGCGCGGCTCTACCCGGGGGAGGACCCGGCCAGCCTGCCCGCGACCGGAAACGGTGACGGACAAGTACCTGTATCTGCTCGGTCCGGATGCGAAGGCTGTTACAGGGCAGGGTTTTTAACGACGCAAGAGCGGTATGAGATTTGACAGAAATTCCCTTACCACCAGGGACAGGGCTCGCGCAGACAACAGGTAGCGCACCGCGGCTTGGTGCGGCAGACGTCTTTTCCGTGACGCACGATCAGGGCGTGATACTCGTTGAACAGGGGAACATCGGGGCCGAGGGCGCTCTCGAAGCCATGACGGATAGCCTGGTAGCCCTCGTTGCCTTGGATGATCCCCAATCGCCCGAAGATCCGGCGGGTGTAGGCGTCCACCACGAACACCGGGCGCGCGAAGGCGTAGAGGAGTATGTCGTCCGCCGTCTCAGGGCCGACGCCGTAGATCTCGAGCAGGAATCGACGCAGCTCCCTCGTCCCCAGGGAGCGCAGGCCGTCCAATCCGCCCGCATCCAGATAGGCGCGGCAAAAGGCCTGCAGCCGTTTTGCCTTGATATTGAAGTAGCCCACGGGCCGCAGGTGCTCGGCAAGCTCCTGCGCCGGCAGAGAAAGGATCGCTTCCGCCTCCAACCGGATGCGGCTGCAAAGCCGTTGCAGGCCCAGCTCCACGTTGGTCCAGGCCGTGTTTTGGGTGAGCACGGCCCCGACCATGACCTCGAACGGTGAGTCTCCCGGCCACCAGTGTTGGGGACCATAGGCCGCAAACAACCGCCGAAAGACCGCGTCGCAGCCTCTCGCCGTCCATGGCCACCAGCTGCGTGTGACTGTTCAGGACTCAGGACCACCAGCGCCGAAACAGCTCGCGGCTCTTCAAGGGCCTGTCGCCCAGATAGGGCGCCAGCAATCGGCGCGTAAGCGCCCTAGCCTCTCTGGACATGGGGCCAGGCAGAGGCCCTCCGGCGGCGAGGCACAACAGGGTCTCGCCGGATACGCTGGGCTGTGTATCTCCCGCACCCGCCTGCCGCAAGCCCGATTCCGGCTCTAGAACGTAGCGCCTGTCGGGGACCACCGGCAGACCGCTCTCGGCCTCCAGGTCGAGCACCACCGAGTAACCGAGCTCATGCAGCAGCCGCAGCTCGAACTGGCGTAATACGCAGCCGAGCTCCTCTCCTTGGGCAAGGGACGTGAGGGCCGCATGGTAAAAGGCGAACAGGTCCTCATGGGGATCGCGGCGCCCGAGCAACCGGACCAGCAGCTCGTTGAGATAGAAGCCGCAGAACAGGGGCGTGCCCGCGAGCTCGAATGCGGTCCCGGCCGGCTCGCTGCGTATCAGCGTCTTGACCTCGCCGCGGCCGCTCCAGCTCAGCCAGAGGGGCCGGAACGGCTGCAGCACCTCGGCGCCCGCACTCCCCCTCCGCGGCCGCTTGGCGCCCTTGGCGAGGACGGCGAGCCGCCCGTGCACGCCGCTGAAGACCTCCAGAATCAGGCTCGAGTTGCCGAAGTCGCGCCGGTGAAGCAGGAAACAGCGCTGCAGGTGATCACGCGCGGCCTTGTCCACAGGTTACCGAAAAGAAGAACTACGAAGTGCGCAATTCATAACCATCTTCAAAGGTCGTTGTAGCCGAGGCGCGCCAACGCCGCCTCGTCGCTGGACCAACTCTTGCGGACCTTCACCCAAACGTCCAGATGCACGGGACAGCCGAACAGATTCTGCATTTGGGCACGCGCCTCGGTCGCCGCGGCCTTCAATGCCGCGCCTTTGTTACCGATGATGATCGCCTTCTGCCCGCGCCGCTCCACCCATATCAGGGCATTGATGCGATAGCGTCCGCTTTCGTCCAGGAAGCGCTCGATCTCGACCGTAGTGCAATAAGGGAGCTCATCCCCGTAGCGGCGGGTCAGCTGCTCGCGCAAGAGCTCCGCGGCAAAGAAGCGCTCCGAGCGGTCGGTGAGCTGGTCCGGTGGAAAGATGGCCTCCCCTTCCGGCAGGGCCCGCATCACCAGCCCTTCGAGCCGATCGACTTGATCGCCGGTCGCGGCGCAGACCGGCACCAGATCACGGAACTCATGACGGCCGGAGAGCTCCTGCAGATAGGGCAGCAATCGCTGCTTGTCCTTGATCCCATCGATCTTGTTCACGACCGCGATGGCCGGCGCACCCGAGTCCGCTACCGCCCGCAGGGCCTTCGCGTCCTCCCGCGTGAAGCGCGTGGCCTCGACCACAAACAGCAGCAGGTCCACGTCCGCAGCCGCCGCATGGGCCGTCCGATTGAGATAGCGGTTCAGGGCGCTGCCACCACGCTCGTGAATGCCGGGCGTATCGACGTAAACCGCCTGCGCCCCATCCCGGGTCTTGATGCCCAGAATAGAGTGCCGGGTCGTCTGCGCCTTGTCCGACGTGATTGCCAGCTTCTGCCCGAGCAACCGGTTGAGCAATGTGGACTTGCCCACGTTTGGACGGCCGACGATCGCAACCGTTCCGCAACGCGTGACCTCTTTCTCGCCGGACGCTTCCGGTTGGAACTCCGGTTGAACAGGATCGATCATGGCTCAAAATCCGAATTCGTCTCCGCGTCCCCGGTACCTATGCACCTTCGCGATCAACGCTGTGTGCGGACGCAAAACGGACTTAGTTCCAAGCGGCGGCCGAGCCACCAAGCTCGGCGAGCATCCGCTCCGCCGCCTGCTGCTCGGCGCGCCGCCGGCTGGTACCCTCCCCCTCCGTGGACTGACGGGCATCGGCGAGGGTGCAACGCACCAGAAACGCCTGCTCGTGCTGGCTGCCCGAGACCTGCAGCACCTCGTAAGACGGCAGGGGCCGCTTGGCGGCCTGCAGCTGCTCCTGGAGTCGGGTCTTCGGATCCTTCGAGGTCCCCGAGGCAATGATGAGCTCCAGGGAGGCGAGCGAACACCGAGAGAATCACCTCTCGCGCCGGCGCGAAGCCGCGATCCAGGTAGACCGCGGCGAAGACGGCCTCCAGGGCATCCGCGAGAATGGAGTCGCGGGCATGTCCGCCGGAGCGCATCTCACCCGCCCCCAAGCGCAGGAAGTCTCCGAGTCCCATCCCGCGGGCGAGGGTCGCCAGAGACTCCTTCTTGACGAGGGAGGCGCGCAGCCTGCTGAGAGCCCCCTCGTCCGCATCCGGGTAAACGTCCCCACAGGGCCTCGGCGATCACAAATCCGAGCAGGGCGTCGCCGACGAACTCCAAACGCTCGTTATTCAAACCAGAGGCGCTGCGGTGGGTCAGGGCTTGGGCGAGCAGTTCCTCCCGCGCGAATCGGTAGTCCAGCGCCCGCGCCAGACGCCCGGGATCGCCGTTCACTGTCTAATGACGCTCACTTCGTGGGCGAAGTGCAGAACCGCATCCACGTTATGAAAAAAGATGCTCCTGTACCTGGTACTCCACACTGACGAGATAGCCGCCTTCCGTCCTCGTAAACTTGAAGGCTTTTACCCCCACACCGCGGATGCTATTGATGTCAAGCCGGTTCTGGAGGGAGTCCGAGATGCCCATCTTCCCGCTCGTGGCCAGCGCCGAGTCCGCCGATACGTCCTTCATCACCGATCTGATAGTGAGGTAGTCCATGTAGTGTGGACCCAGCTTGAAGGCGATGGTCAAAAACAAACTCGCGAGCATGATTAACGAAAAGCCACCCGATGAGGGCGATTCCGCGCTGATTTCGAATAGAAGGCTTCATGATCTGTCCTCGCTGATATTACTGGATGCGGGTCCCGATACGCCCCCAATCAATGGGGAATCCGTCGAGGTCGCCGTCCCAACTCATCCAGATGGCAAAGGCCTTGCCGACCAGGTTCTCCTCGGGAACAAAACCCCAGCAACGGCCGTCGTTACTGTTGTCCCGATTATCGCCCATCACGAAGTAGCGACCTTGCGGTACCTTGAGCGGCTGCCCGACGGCCAGCGCCGAGTAGGGGTTGCATTTGTAGTCCGGCCACTTGGGATCGACCAGGATCTGGTGCTCGACTCCGGAGAGATCCTCGAGGCGCAGGTCCGTATTGGTCATACCCGCTCCCGAACCCACGCCCAGGTACTTGCGAACCGCCGTCTGGGGCGCCGGCTCACCGTTCACGTAGAGGGTCTTGTCGCGGTATGAGATCTCGTCCCCGGGCACGCCGACGACTCGCTTGATATAGTCGACGGTGGGATCCGGAGGAAACCGGAACACCACTACGTCACCCCGCTGCGGCTCGCCGATCTCGACGAACTTCTTGTTCAGGACCGGCCAGCGCAGGCCATAGGCGAACTTGTTCACGAGGATGAAGTCGCCAACCAGCAGGGTGGGCATCATGGAGCCCGACGGGATGCGAAAGGGCTCCACCAGGAAGGAGCGCAGCAGCAGCACGATGAGGATGACGGGAAAAAAGGACCGCGAGTACTCGACGAGGACGGGCTCTTTGTAGCCGCCCACCGCGGCTTCGGCCGTGGCCGGCGCGCCGCCGGCCGTCTCCTGCGCCAACCGCTTGCGCCGCGGCGCGAATATCATCGCGTCGGCAAGCCAGATCCCGCCGGTGATCAGACAAGCGAGCACCAGAAAGGTGGGGAAATCGAAGTTCATAGAGTTACATTTCCTAGACTGAAAAATCCGCCGAAACCTCGGTGATGGATGCTAATGGCCCGTCCAAACCCAGCTAAACGCTTAATTATCCTTGCCAACCTGAAGCACCGCAAGAAAGGCCTCCTGCGGAATCTCCACCTTGCCCACCTGCTTCATGCGCTTCTTGCCCGCCTTCTGCTTCTCCAGCAGCTTGCGCTTGCGGGTGATGTCGCCGCCGTAGCACTTGGCCGTCACGTTCTTGCGCAGGGCCTTGACCGTGGTGCGGGCGATGATCTTGGTGCCGATGGCGGCCTGGATGGCCACCTCGAACATCTGCCGCGGGATCAGCTCCTTCATGCGCACGGTGACGTCGCGGCCGCGGGACTGGGCGTTGTCCCGGTGCACGATGACGGACAGGGCGTCCACCCGGTCGCCGTTGATCAGCATGTCCAGCTTGACCAGGTCCGACGCCTGAAAGCGCTTGAACTCGTAGTCGAAGGAGGCGTAGCCGCGGCTCACGGACTTCAGCCGGTCGAAGAAGTCCAGCACCACCTCGCTCAGGGGCAGCTCGTAGGTCGACCTGGACCTGCCCGCCCAGGTACTGCATGTTCTTCTGCACGCCGCGCTTCTCGATGCACAGGGTGATGACGGCGCCCAGCAGATCCTGGGGCACCAGGATGTGCGCCTCGATGATGGGCTCGCGGATCTCGGCGATCTTGCCTGGCTCCGGCAGATCGGCCGGGTTGTCGATCTGGATGACCTCGCCGTCCGTGAGCTGCACCTCGTAGACCACGGTGGGCGCGGTGGTGATCAGGTCCAGGTCGTACTCGCGCTCCAGGCGCTCCTGGACGATCTCCATGTGCAGCATGCCGAGGAAGCCGCAGCGGAAGCCGAAGCCCAGGGCCTGGGAGATCTCCGGCTCGTAGAGCAGGGCCGCGTCGTTGAGCCGCAGCTTGCGCAGGGCGTCGCGCAGATCCTCGTAGTCGTCGGACACCGTGGGGTAGAGCCCGGCGAAGACCCGCGGCTGCATCTCCTTGAAGCCCGGCAGGGGACCGCTCGGCCGGGCGGTCGGCGTGGGTGATGGTATCGCCCACCGGCGCGCCGTCGATCTCCTTGATGCCGGCGATGAGGAAGCCCACCTCGCCAGTGCCCAGGCGTCTGGCGCTCCGTCTTCTTGGGCGTGAACACGCCGATGCTGTCCGCCGAGTGGCTGCGCCCGGTGGACATCATCTTCATCTTGTCGCGGCGCTTGATGACGCCGTTGACCACCCGGACCAGGGACACGACGCCGACGTAGGTGTCGAACCAGGAATCGATGATCAGGGCCTGCAGCGGCGCGTCCGGATCGCCCACCGGCGGCGGGATGCTCGCCACCAGGGCCTCGAGCAGGTCCGGGATGCCCTCCCCCGTCTTGGCGCTGACCCGCAGGGCATCCTGCGCCTCGAGGCCGATGATCTCCTCGATCTCGTTGATCACCCGCTCCGGCTCCGCCGACGGCAGATCGATCTTGTTGAGCACCGGCAAGACCTCCAGCCCCTGCTCGATGGCCGTGTAGCAGTTGGCCACGCTCTGGGCCTCGACGCCCTGGGCGGCATCCACCACCAGCAGCGCGCCCTCGCAGGCGGCCAGCGAGCGGGAGACCTCGTAGGAGAAGTCCACGTGGCCGGGGGTGTCGATGAAGTTCAGCTGGTAGGTCTCGCCCGTCGCGCGCCTTGTAGTCCAGGGTGACGCTCTGGGCCTTGATGGTGATGCCGCGCTCGCGCTCCAGGTCCATGGAGTCGAGCACCTGCTCGGACATCTCGCGGTCGCTGAGAGCCCCGCAGAGCTGGATGAAGCGATCGGCGAGGGTGGATTTGCCGTGATCGATGTGGGCGATGATGGAAAAGTTTCGGATGTGACTGAGGTCGGTCATTGAATCCCGTTCGGGAGCCCCGTGGAGTGGACGGCAGGAGGCAGGCTGGCAAGAGAGCGGAGAAACGGGCACATCGCCGGAATCTCGAAGGCCAGATCGAGAAACGGCCATTCGCGCCGTCCCTGCATCGTAAAACAACGGGGCATGTTAACAGAACCGGGGAATTGCCAGTACCCCAGCGCGAGAAATCGCGGGGAGAGCGGATGGGCTTCGCTCAGCTCAGCCCGTCCGATGCAAACCGCCGAGCCTTTGTGACCAGCGGGTAGGATGGGCAAAGCGCAGCGATGCCCATCGAGAGGCTCTCGATCACTCCTTCGGGATACGCACGGCAAAGAACACCCGCCCATCGCCGCGCTGAATCAGGGCGGCGACCGAGCGGCCCGGCTCGATGCCATCGAGCAGCTCGCGGAACTGCTTGGCGTCCTGTACCGGCTTGTTGTCGAACATCAGGATCACGTCCCCGGGACCGATGCCGGCTCGCTCGGCGGCACCGGGCTTGACCTCCTGCACGATGACTCCTCCCTGCTCCAGGCCGAGCTGATTGCGCTGCTCGGAGTCCAGCTCTCCGACAACCAAGCCGATGCTGTTCGCGGACGTGGCCTCCGGCTCGACCGCGGAAATCATCTCGTCGCCCTCTTCGGGCAGCTCGCCGATGACGACCTCCACTTGCTCGATGCGGCCCCGGCGCAGCACCTCCAGCTTCGCGGACTCGTTTACCCGGCTTGCGCCCACCAGGGGCGGCAAGGTGCCGGAGGTGGTGACATCGCGGCCGTTGAAGCTGAGGATCACGTCGCCGACCTGGAGCTCGGACTTGGCCGCCGGGCTGTCGTCCAGCACCTGTGCGACAAGCGCGCCCTTGGGCTGGTCCATGCCGAAGGTCTCCGCCAGCTCGCGGGTCACGTCCTGAATCAACACACCCAGCCAGCCACGGCTGACACGGCCCGTGGTCTTGAGCTGCTCGACCACGTTCATTGCCATGTCGATGGGAATCGCGAAAGACAGCCCCATGAAACCGCCGGTCCGGCTGTAAATCTGTGAGTTCACGCCGACGACCTCGCCGTCCAGGTTGAACAGGGGTCCACCTGAGTTGCCGGGATTGATGGCCACGTCGGTCTGGATGAAGGGAACATAGTTCTCGCTCGGCAGGTTGCGCCCCTTGGCACTGACGATACCGGCGGTGGCCGAGTGCTCGAAGCCGAAGGGCGAGCCGATGGCGAGCACCCATTCTCCGACCTTGAGGTCTTTGGCCGTGCCCAGCTTCACGGACGGAAGACCCTGGGCCTCCACCTTGAGCAACGCGATGTCGCTGCGCTTGTCGGTCCCCACCAGCTTGGCCAGGAACTCGCGGCGGTCGCTGGTGCGCACGATGATCTCGTCCGCGCCCTCCGCCACGTGCGAGTTGGTCAGCACATAACCATCCGTGGAGACGATGAATCCGGAGCCCAGCGAGCGGGCTTGTGGCTCATCGTCCGGTATGGGTCCCCCCTGCTCACCGAAGAAGCGGCGAAAGAAATCGTAGAGCGGGCTGTCCTCGGGTAAATCGGGCACCGAAAAGCCGTGAAACTCGTGCGGGCTTCGGTGCGATTGCTTGGTGCTGATGTTGACTACCGACGGACCGTAGGCCTCGACCAGATCGGTAAACTCGGGCAGTGACCGGGACAGCGCTGCCACCGGAAACGCGAGCAGGGCCCAGGTCAGGCCAATCGCCGCGGACGTCATTGCAGTCTTTCTCATGGTTGCTCCTAACAATGGTCGACTCCGGCACCTGCGGCGCCGTCGGTATGATGCTTGCGGGACAGAGCCTCGGACGAGAACTGCACCGCCCGGCCCGATTCGGCGGCACGGCGCAGGATTCTCGGCCGATAGCGCTCATCGGAGGTCTTGGAGCGGCTGAACCTTGCGAGCCACCAGAGTGCGGCGGCGAGGGCAGCGAGCCCGCCGAGCACACTCGACGTCTGCACGTGCGCCGGTACCAGCAGCTCGGCGATCTGGTCGCCGACCATACCGCCCGCGATCATGGCCAGAAGCGGGACGAGGTAAGCGATGAAGGAGACCTCGAGCAGGGCCTCCTCCGGCAATCCCAGTACCACCCGATCTCCGGGACCAGCGCCGATGCCGTTGTGCGCCAGCAGCAGCGACCGCTTGCGCCCGAAATAGCGGGCAATCAGGGTCGTGCCGCAGGCACCGTTCACGGCGCATCCACCGCAAGCGCTGCGGCGCTGACCCTCCACCTCAGCCATGCCGCCCTGCACCGCGACGACCACGCCGATCTCCTCGATCACGGCCGCCCGCCCTCTACGTGACGCGCACCCGCAAGCACCGCCTCGACAGTCGCCGAGGGCACCTCGCCGACCACCGTTACCTGATGGCCAGACACGCGGTCACCTGCGGCATGCACGGCGCCGATGCGCGTGGCGCCCTGCAACCCCTCTTTCGGGTCGCTCTCGACATAGACGGAAACCGACGCCAAGCCGTCAGAAAACACGAAATGCGCGACCGGCTCACCGGCAGCGTCGCGCCAATTGTTGTGCATAACCAGGGCAAACCCGGCAGGCAGCTCGACGAATTGCCAGGGGACGGAGTCGGGGACCCGAGGCACGGCGTCCCGCTTCCGCGGCGCCGGTGCAGCACTCGACGCGACCGGGCTATGCGCTGGCGGCGGCTGGAGCTGCAATGAAGTGAACATAATCTGCTCAATGGGCTCGGATGCCTGCCCCATAAGATCCGACTTCAGGGGCAATCCGCTCTCCCGGTCAAGGTAGAAGCGATAGCCGTAACGCAAACCGTCACGGGGTGCGATATCCACCACGTCCGTCAGTCTACCGGCTACCCGCGCCGATCCCATCACGTGGACCACGTAGTGGTCCGCCAAGTCATCCGGATCGATCGAACGGGCATGAAGCAGGTCACGTTCCACGCCATGCCCCGGTACCGAGATGGACCGCGAGTTGGACAGCTCGCAGGTAACATTCCCCTTCTCCCTCGTGAGGGTGCGAACCGGCCCGTTCATAGAAACCAGCTGCTCGTGCACCTGGCCGTTCTCGACCCGGTGAACGATGCGCAGCGTCTCGAGCTTGCTGTCGTGCAGATAGACCAGGGTGCCTTCGTAGCTCAGGGAACGCAACGCGTCGGACATCCGAGCCAACTGCTCGGTCGGCGGGCGTTCCGACGCCGAAGCGTAACAACTCCAGAGGGTACATAGGGACAGAGCAAGGATGAGCTGCGGCAGAAGGAGGTCTTCAGCGGACCTCGCGCGGAGGGTTCCCACCAGCGTACCGCTATCGCCCCGCTTCATAGCCGACAACCGTCGCGTAGGGCAGGAAACCTTTCATACCGGACGCCCGCGACTGCTCCTGGTGATTGACAAGAAAGCGGTCGAGCTTGCTCTCCAAGGCGGGCTCGTCAACATGCCAGCGCTGTGCGGGACTGGCGATTAGAAAAGGCACCGGCGGGGACGGCGGGCCTTTTGCGACTTCCGGGCCAGGGACGCCCGGATTCGGATCGAACAGCTGGGGTACGGCAAAAACCGCGAAGAAGGCGGCCGAAGCGGCAAGAGCGGCCCCTGCAAAGGGCCCAAGCCGAGAGGTCCGCAATTGGCGTGGGGTACGGCGACTGATGGGCGCCGGCTCCTCGGCGATGCGGGCTCTCACCAGCCCGGCAATCTGGCGGTACTCCGGGCGCAGCGGCTCCGAGCGGATTCCCGCCCCGATGAGATGGTAGTGCTCCCAGGCTTGGCTCAATCCATCATTCGCTTCGAGGGCGGAAACGGTCGCTCGAAACAGCGCCTGGTCGATTTCTTCGTCTACAAGGGCGGAGATATGTTGTCTTTGCTGTTCACTCATCGCAGTGCCTTAATTGAGCAGTGGTCGCAAACGTTTGTCGATCGCCTCCCGGGCGCGGAATATGCGTGAGCGCACTGTGCCGATTGGGCATTCCATGGCGTTCGCGATCTCCTCATAGCTCAGGCCCTCCAGCTCCCGCAACACGATCGCCGTGCGCAAGTCCTCCGGCAAATCATCCAACGCCCGCTGAACAGTGCGCGCGATCTCGTCAGTCAGCAGGTGGCTCTCGGGCGTGCCCACCTCGCGCAGGCGGACGCCCACGTCCATCTGCTCCGCCACTTCGGCCTCTACGTCCTCGCCCGGAGGCCGGCGGCCCTGCGCTACCAAGTGGTTCTTCACCGTATTGATCGCGATGCGGTAGAGCCAAGTGTAAAAGGCACTCTCGCCACGAAAACCCGGCAGCGCCCGGTAGGCCTTGAGAAACGTCTCCTGAGCGATGTCCATGATCTCGCTGGGATCCCGCATATAACGCGATATGAGACTCGCTACCTTCTGCTGATACTTGATCACCAAAAGGTCGAACGCGCGCTTGTCGCCTTCCTGCGCTCTGGATACCAGCTCTTGGTCGGATCGCCGGTCAGACATGGGCGCGGCGTTCCCCGGCTGGAATCCCTGAATACGATGGCATTGACAGTTCCCCGAAACGAAAGTTCTTGGCCCTAGCCGAAATGGGGGCGTCGTCGGCCTGTTAACAGAAAAGAAATTGATCCTGGCCGGCAAGCGCTTCAGTTTATAGTTGTAACGGCGTCTTTGCATCCGCGCGCCTGCACGCGTACATGCACAGGACTCTTTCCGGCTTGCGCGCTCAACGCGAGGGAGCGCGGAGCCGAGCGGGATTTTTCGCCCGATTGAGGCGACTAGTGGACCTTTTTAACGGAAACGGGTGGACAATCCGACCGGCATCCGCGTTCCCGCGGTAGAACAGTCGTAAGTCGGACTGGCTCCTATAAAGCCGGTTTCAGCGGACGCGCAGGCGGGCAATCAACATGAGCAACATTCAAAGCTACGACGTCCTGGTCCTCGGCAGCGGGGCAGCCGGCCTCAGCCTCGCCCTGCGCCTGCGCCCGGACATATCGCATCGCCCTGGTCTCCAAGCGCGACCTGCATGAAGGTAGTACCTTCTATGCCCAGGGCGGGATCTCGGCCGTGCTCGATCCGAACGATTCGGTGGACTCGCATATACAGGACACCATCAAGGCCGGCGGATCACTGTGCGACCGCAAGGTGGTCGAGATGGTCGTCGAGAACGGCCCGGACTCCATCCATTGGCTGCTCGACCAAGGGGTCAGCTTCACCCGTGACGACCAGACGCAGGAGTCGGGGCGCTATCACCTGACACGCGAGGGAGGACACACCCACCGCCGCATCATCCACGCCGCGGACGCCACCGGCAAAGAGGTGGAGAGCACCCTGGCAGCGCGTGTGCGCGAGCGCGCCAACGTCGACATGTTCGAGAACCACAACGCGGTGGACCTGATCACCACCCACAAGATGGGGCTCAGAAGAAAACCGCTGTGTCGGCGCCTACGTGCTGAACCGGCGCACGGGACAGGTCGTGACCCTGGTCGCCCGCTGCGTGGTCCTCGCCACCGGCGGTGCCAGCAAGGTCTACCTCTACACCAGCAACCCGGACGTGGCCACCGGCGACGGCATCGCCATGGCCTGGCGCGCCGGCTGCCGGGTCGCCAACATGGAGTTCATGCAGTTCCACCCCACCTGCCTCTACCACCCCAGGGCCAAGTCCTTTCTGATCACCGAGGCCCTGCGCGGCGAGGGTGCGCGCCTGCTGCTGCCGGACGGCAGAGCGCTTCATGCCCCGCTTCGACGAGCGCGCCGAGCTGGCCCCGCGCGACATCGTCGCCCGGGCCATCGACCACGAGATGAAGCGCCTGGGCAGCGAATGCCTGTACCTGGACATCTCCCACCGGCCCGCAGACTTCGTCGAGAGCACTTCCCGACCATCCACGAGCGCTGCCTGGAGTTCGGCATCGACATCACCACCGAGCCGATTCCGGTGGTGCCCGCCGCCCACTACACCTGCGGCGGCGTGCTCGTGGACACGCAGGCCCGCACCGACCTGCCCGGCCTGTACGCCATCGGCGAGGCCGCCTACACCGGCCTGCACGGGGCCAACCGCATGGCCAGCAACTCCCTGCTGGAATGCCTGGTGTTCGCGCATCTGGCGGCGCAGGACATCGAGAGGTCCCTGCAGCAGCCGAGGCGTAAGCCACGAGGTGCCGCCCTGGGACGAGAGCCGGGTCACCGACTCCGACGAAGAGGTCGTGGTCTCCCACAACTGGGACGAGCTGCGCCGCTTCATGTGGGACTACGTGGGCATCGTGCGCACCAACAAGCGCCTGCAGCGGGCCAAGCGCCGCGTCGACCTGCTGCGGCACGAGATCATCGAGTACTACAGCAACTTCCGCGTCAGCAACGACCTGCTGGAACTGCGCAACCTGGTGGACGTGGCGGACCTGATCATCCAGTCGGCCCAGCGCCGGCGCGAGAGCCGCGGGCTGCACTATACGCTGGATTTTCCGTACAAGGACGCCTCGCAACGGGCACCGACGGTGTTGATTCCGGACACCTACCAGCCGCGGTCGGGGGCCTAAGCCTGTCGCCGTTATCGACGTCGCCGGTGCTTGCGCCATGGGCCTGGCGTTCAGTGACGGATGCCGTCTCGCGATGGCCTGGGTCCAGCGCGGCAAAGGTGAGACCTGGACCAGCAAATGGGCCGTCGACAGCGGCACCGAACCCCTGCACGTACCCAACAAGGAACCCGGTGATGCAGTCTCCTTCAGTAGCGGTCTGAAACCTCGACCGGAGCCCGACGAGACATCTCAGCGGCAAAACTGCCACCCGTTCGGATCCGATTGTGATCGATATCGATGGCGCACCGACAAGTACCGGCCTATGGTGAAGATCAGGCAGGGGAACGCCCGGCAGCGCCTGCCGGGCGTCTCCCTGGATATCCGATCGCAAGCTCAGGAGAGAGAGCATGCCGTCCCCCCTTAAACGCCATCAGATCGATTCCCTGGACGACCCGGTCCTTCCCGTCTCCAAGCGCGGCAAGGAGCTCCTGTCCGATCCGATGCTGAACAAGGGGACCGGGTTCCCGGACAGCGAGCGGGACGCCCTGGGTATCCGCGGCATGGTCCCGCACCAAGTGGTGAGCATCGACGACCAGATGAGCCGGGCGATGGAGAACTTCCACCGCCAGGACAACGACCTGGACCGCTACATCTTCCTGGAGGCCCTGCACGACCGCAACGAGACCCTGTATTACTACTTGCTGCTCCACCATATCCGCGAGCTCACCCCGGTCATCTACACGCCGACCGTGGGCAAGGCCTGCAGCCACTTCGGTCACATCTACCGCCGCGCCCGGGGCATGTATTTCAGCGCCGCGGAGGTCCCCTATTTCGAGGACATGGTGCGCAACTGGCCGGAGGAAGAGATCGACATCGTCGTGGTCACCGACGGCAGCCGCATCCTGGGCCTCGGCGACCTGGGCGCCAACGGCATGGGCATCCCCATCGGCAAGCTGTCCCTGTACGTGGTGGGCGCCGGCATCTATCCCTATCGCACCCTGCCGGTCCTGCTGGACCTGGGCACCGGCAACGCGGCCCTGCGCGAGGATCCGCTGTACCTGGGCGAGCGCCGCGAGCGCCCGAAGGGCGAGGCCTACTACGAGGTGGTCGACGCCTTCATCCGCGCGGTGCACACGCGCTGGCCACAGGCCCTGATCCAGTTCGAGGACTTCTCCAACGACCATGCCTTCCCCCTGCTGAGCCGCTACCGCGACCGCATCCTGTGCTTCAACGACGACATCCAGGGCACCGGGGCCGTCACCCTGGCCGGTGTCCAGAGCGCCCTGCGCATTACCGGCGGAAGGCTCGCCGATCAACGCGTCTTGTTCCTCGGGGCCGGCTCCGCCGCCCGCGGCATCGCGGACACCCTGGTCACCGGGATGATGGAGGAAGGTGGTCTCGGCCTGGAGCAGGCCAGGGAGCAGGTCTGGATGATGGATAGCAAGGGACTGGTCACCCGCGACCGGCTGCAGAAGCTCGCCGAGCACAAGCGGGATTTCGCCCGCGACGAGCCGCCGCTGACCGACATCAGGGAGGTGATCGGCCGGGTGAAGCCGACGGTGCTGATCGGCGTCTCCGGGAAGCCGGGAACCTTCAGCCGCGAGGTGCTGAGCGCGATGCACCGACACTGCGACCGGCCCATCGTCTTTCCGCTCTCCAATCCCACGACCAAGGCCGAGTGCACCGCCGAGCAGGCCTACGAATGGACCGGCGGCAACGCCATCTTCGCCAGCGGCAGCCCCTTCCCGCCGATCGCCCGCGCCGGCCGACTGTTCGTCCCCGGCCAGTGCAACAACATGTACATCTTCCCGGGCGTGGGCATGGGCGCGGTGAGCTGCGACGCCTCGCGAGTGACCGACCGGATGTTCTATGCCGCCGCCCGGACGCTGGCGGAGCAGGTCGGCGAGGACAGCCTGGGCGTCGGGCGCCTCTATCCGGATCTGACGCTGATCCGCGAAATCTCGACCCACATCGCAGTCGCCGTGTGCGAGGTGGCGTTCGATGAGGGCCTGGCCGGCATCGAGCGACCGGAGGACCTGGCGGCCCATGTCCGCGGGCGCATGTTCCAGCCCTCCTACGTGCCATACGCTGCGGCCTGAGAGAAACCCGGGATAGGCTCCCCTGGCGGTGGTCATCGAGCCTTCGAACAATACTGACCAATACCGTCTAGATCACCATCTTGCCGCGGCTGCCGTAGGTCGGAACGACAGGCCTTAACCTCGAGCGCCCGCGGCCGAGCCCGTCGCCGCGGCTTACGAGACATCAGGAGAACCGAACCATGAACATCCTTCGTATCGATGGTTGCGCCCGCTTCGAGGGACCCGTCACGCGCCAGCTGGCCGACACGATGCTCGGCCGGGCGCACGATCAAATCGACGCCGCCATCGCGATGGCGGCCTAGGAGAAAGAACTATGAGCGCAAAGCAAGACATCGCACGCCGGTCCATCGAGCGCGAGGTGAGCAAGGTGATCGCCGGCGTTGCGGCCACCGATGGCGCGGGTGTGGAGCTGACCCGAGTGATCGGCTCCTCGCGGTTGAACATGCTCGATCCCTTTCTGTTGCTCGACCGATTTTCCAGCGACAAGCCAGAGGACTACATCGCCGGTTTTCCGCCGCATCCCCATCGCGGCTTCGAGACCGTCACTTACCTGCTTCACGGGCGCATGCGGCACAAGGACAGCGCCGGCCATGAAGGCGTCATCGAAGCGGGTGGGGTGCAGTGGATGACCGCCGGCAGGGGCGTGATCCACTCGGAGATGCCCGAGCAGGAAGACGGCCTGCTCGCGGGCTTCCAGCTGTGGATCAACCTGCCCGCCGCTAACAAGATGGATCCCGCTGCCTACCAGGAATACGGTCGCGACGGCATTCCGGTCGAAATCCGGGAAAACGGCGTGGCGGTTCGCGTGGTGGCCGGAACCACTTCCCAGGGTACCCGGGGACCGGTGATGCAGCCTCTGACCGAACCACTCTATCTGGATGTGGACATCCCGGCCGGGGCGGCGCTCGCCGAAGCGCTGCCCGAAGGCCACAACGCCTTTGTCTTTGTCATCGAAGGCCGGGCCGTGATCGGCGGGCATGTGCTGGAGCGCGAGCAACTCGCCGTTCTGACCCACGGCAAAGCCGTGACCGTTGCCGCCGGTGAGGAAGGCGCCCGCTTCCTGCTGGTGGCCGGCAGGCCGTTGCGCGAACCCGTCGCCAGAGGTGGGCCCTTCGTCATGAATACGCGGGACGAGATCCAGCAGGCATTCACCGACTACAACAGCGGCACGTTCGCTTGAACCCAATCTTGCCGTCGGTTGGGTGCGGCTTGAAGACGGGATGCGTTGCGCGCTCCCGCCCTTCGGCCTGAGCGATGTAACGAAATCCAACGGCTTGCCCAGGGCGTAAACCGCTTCTGAACGTTGTGCGTGATCTGCAGCCCGGCCTCATTGCCTTCCTCTATTCTTGCCGCCGGGAGGAGGAAAAGCGCTTTGACATTTGGAAGAACGACTTCAGCCAGGCCAAAGCTTGGGGCGCCAGCGTGGTGGCTACCGACAATCTGGTCCGCCTGGCCATTATCGCGTCCATCCTGGTGGCGATGCTGCCGCACCGCGGGATGGGCCAGCACGGCGTTGAGGACGAGAAGGCGTTGCGAAAACAGGATCGACGCCAGCGCGCCGAGACCGACGGAACCGACCGCCCCGCCTGGAGCGCGCCGGCGTCCCGCTACACTTCATGGTGAGCCGCCAAGTGTTGCGGTTCTTCAAACACTGATTTCTCAAGCCGGCCTCGCAGGCGCTCTACGACGGCCAGCGAAGGTCCATGTTGTTGGTGTACTTGTGGTGGGGACACCGTCGGCCCGGATTACGAGCTACCAATTCTAATGCCGTTGATGCTCACGCTCGTAGGCATCGCGCTGGTTGTGGATGCAATCCGCTTCTTCGCGGTTGGTAAAGGGCTGTTCTAAGCCGCTACCGGGTACTGTGTTGTTTGACCTCAATGCCTGCAGATGGGACCAACCCATCGGCGATAATACGGGTCGACTACCGGCAGGTTAACGCTGCTGTGTGAAGCTTCACATAGCAGCGAGTTGCCGCCGTACCTGCGTCGGACCAAGAGCCTGGAGGAGCTGATCCCCTGGCTGTACTTAAAAGGTGTGTCCACCGGGAACTTCCAGGAGGCGCTCGCGGCTTTACTGGGAGCGCAGGCCAAAGGACTGTCAGCAGGGACGATCAGCCGCCTGAAGGCGCAGCGGGCCGAGGAGCATGCACGCTGGTCGCAGCGTTCGCCGCAGACCAAACGTCACGTCTACCTCTGGGCCGACGGGGTGTACTTCAACATCCGCACCGACGAGGCCAAGCAGCGCATCCTGGTGATCGTCGGCGTCGATGAACAGGGCCACAAAGCGTTCCTCGCCATCGAGGACGGCTACCGCGAATCCGAGCAGAGCTGGCTGGAGTTGCTCACCGCCGTGAAGGCCCGCGGACTGCAGCACGGAGCAAAGCTGGCGGTCGGTGACGGCGCTCTGGGCTTCTGGAAGGCGCTCGCCGTGGCATACGGGAAACGCGCCACCAACGCTGCTGGGTGCACAAGACGGCCAACGTGCTCAACAAACTGCCCAAGGGCCAGCAGAACAAAGCCGAGAGCCGTCTGCATGAGATCTGGATGGCCGCGCGACCCGGGAAGAGGCCCACAGTGCCTTTGATGCATTCGTGGCAGCCTACGAGGGGAAGTTATCCCAAGGCTGTGGAATCTGCAGAAAGACCGCGTGGCCCTGCTGGCTTTCTACGACTTTCCGGCACCGCACTGGCAGCACATACGCACGACCTATCCGATCGAGTCGACGTTCGACACGGTGCGCCTGCGCACGGCCAAGACCAGAGGTTTTGTTTCGCGCCAGAGCATCCTCGCCCTGGTCTACCGCATGGGGCTGAGCGCTGAGAACCGCTGGCGCAGGCTACGCGACTTCAAGCACCTTGCCGACGTGATCGACGGGGTGAAGTTTATCGACGGTGTCAGAGCAGAAGAGACAGAAGACAGCAGGGCCGCCGCCTGATCAGCAAATGCTCATACACCAGAATTGACCATACTTCGAATGGGCTTGACGAACCTCATCCGGGGGACTTACCTTCGCGAACCCTAGCAGCCTATCTAAAGTACTACACAGTTAGGCAGGTTTTTCTTGGGCCAAAGAATAGCACTCGAAGCGGAATTAGTGTCGCTGTTGATGACGGCACTTCGATAGTTCGAGGGCACATCTAAACCACAAAGCGCCCAGTGCGGCGGAAAATAAAAAGCATCGCCGACGTAGATTTCCTTTCGAGCTGCAGCTCCCCGGATACACGCAAAAGTCATTTGAAGAGCCGCATATTCGCTGCAGTTCCCCATTGCCGTTGTCTTACTAATCGGACGCTCGCCCGTCCCGTCGACCGAATCGACCGCGCTCGCGGGCCGATGAGAACGCGGTGCCTGCGCTCGTTCGCGCTCGCGCTCATGGCGGTCTCGGCGTTCATGGTCGGTGGACCGGTTGCGGATGCGGCGACGCTCAATGGTCACACGGTGAACCTGGACGCGAGCGGGAAAATCATTCCGTGGACGGGCGATCCGGCTCTTGGGTATGACACCGTCATCGACTTGGCGTGGGCGTTCATGCTCAACGATGTCCCGCTCGAACCAAATGGTAAGCCGAGCTACTACAGTTACAGCTACTTGAATCCCGACACGCTGCAGGCAGTGGGCTGGCCGCACAATCCGGCCGGTTTGTTCGCGATGTTGACGGATTCAGCGCTCGCCTACTACGACTACACCGGCGACGAGCGGGTCATGGTGCTCGCTCGCGAAATTCTCGATCACATGTTGGCCAACGGGATGACTCCGGACAGCTGGGACTGGGGAGGGGTGCCGTTCGCAAGTGGGGATGCGGGATCACTGACGTATGGCGGAGCGTCGTACGGCAATCAGTCCGGGGTCGGCGACGGTGACGGTGTGATCCAGCCCGACAAGCTGGGCGAGATTGGTACAGCTTTTGTCCGCATGTACCAGTTCAGCGGCGAGGCCGTCTATCTCGAGGCGGCGATCGTCGCTGCGGACGAGCTGGTCGAGCACCAGCGCCCGGGAAACGCGTCGGAGTCGCCGTGGCCGTTCCGGGTATACGCGCAGTCGAATGCGATCCGGGAGCAGTACACGGCGCACACGATCGCGCCGATCAAGCTGTTCGACGCGCTGATCGACATCGGTGCCGGTAACGTGGCCGACTATGCAGGGGCGAGACAGGCGGCGTGGGATTGGTTGATGAACTTTCCCATGCAGAACAATTTGTGGGCGAACTACTTCGAGGACGTGTCTATTCGGAGCAGTCTCGGAAACTTGAACCAGCTCGTCGCCCTCGAGACCGCTCGCTACCTCATCGAGCATCGCGACCAGGACCCGGATTGGGAATCAAAGGTGCGCGGGATCATCACCTGGGTAGAGAACAACTTCGTTTTCGAGGCGTTCGGGGCCAATACGATCGCCGAACAGATGGCGTTCTTCCATCCGATGGGGAGTCACACATCGCGGTATGCGTCGGTGAACGCTATGTTGTACGACGTCACAGGCGACCCAGAAGCAAAGGAGAACGCGTACCGCGCCTTCAACTGGGCAACGTACATGGCGCGTCCCAACGGGCGAGTGATCAACGGTCCGACCGTGTTCAATATATGGTTCACAGACGGGTACGGAGACTACATCAAGCACTTTATGGCTGGTCTCGGTGCAATTCCGGAATGGGTGTCGCCAGGGCGTATTGGCATCGTGAGGTCGGATTCGGTGCTGCGCAACGTCTTGATCTCGGAGTCAATTGTCAGCTACGACCGGGCCCGGTCCGATTCGGCACAGCGGCTGGTGTTATCGTCGGCGCCTGCAGGCGTGTTTGCAGACGGCGTACCCCTGGCAGAGAGTCTCGATGTGCCCGGATGGACATTCGACCCGGCTACAGGCGCCTTCGACGTCCACCACGATGCGGCCAAGTCAATACAGGTCGTGACCGATGGCGTGCCGGGCAATCGCCCTCCGACTGTCGACATCACCAGCCCGGTCGGCGGCTCGATGATCGGCATCGGGGCGGAGATCACTGTAAGTTCCACCGCATCGGACGCCGACGGGGTCGTCGAGCAGGTCGAATTCTTCGTCGACCAGTTGTCAATCGGCGTCGACGACCAACCCCCTTTCTCGGTTCAATGGACTCCTGCCTTGTCGGGTCAGCACGTGATTACTGCCCGCGCCCGCGACGACGATGGGGCGACATCGACATCTGCCGGCGTGACGGTGGTGTCGTCCTCACTGCCCCGCCCGTGGCTCAACATTGATGTGGGCGGGGTGTCTGCGGCCGGGTCTGCTGATTCCGATGGCGGGGTGTTTACGGTTTCGGGTAGTGGAGTCGATATCTGGGATGGGGCTGATTCCTTCCATTTCATGCATGCGTCGATGCAGGGTGACGGGGAGATCACGGCTCGAGTGACGTCGTTGGAGAACACGGATCCGTGGGCGCTCGCTGGGGTGATCATTCGAGAAGACCTGACGTCGAATTCAAAGCAGGTCATCGCAGCGGTGACACCAGGGAACGGCACGGGACTCACGTGGCGCTCGGCCACTGGCGGGCAGTCGGACTACGACGGCGCCGGATCGGGTTCGACTCCCGAATGGGTGCGGGTGGAGAGGAGGGGCAACACGTTCACCGCGTATCGATCGTCGGATGGCTCGAACTGGGTGGTGATTCGCTCAGTCTCCGTGAACATGGGCCAGGACGTCTATATCGGGCTCGCGGTCACTTCCCACGACAACGGGGTATTGAGTACAGCAACGTTTGAATCCGTGACCGCGACTGGTGAATGATCATTACCGCCGATCGACGCGAGGCGCCAAGGCCTGCGGATGAGTTGGGGACCGGCTTCACCGAATTCGCCGATTCCCACCGAGCGGCTCGCGCCGACCGACCGCGGGGTCGGACGGGGTCGGGGTCGGACGGGGTCTCGGGGTCGGACGGGGTCTGGTCTTTCCTTTTGCCTTTGCGCCCAAGAAAACGCCTTCTGAAGCAGAGCTCTACTTGGACCAGCACAACGCCTGGTAAGCCATGCGGTCGTCGCCTGAGCCGCTGTCGTAAGACCACTCTTGCCGCACGCGCCACCTGCGTTACCGTTCGCCCTCGTTCCGTATCACCGGACTCCCGCAAGTGCCTCCAAAACCTCCACGTGACTTCCAGACCGCCGCACGCTTGGCCTTGATCGCTGCCCCTCCGCCGGATAACCTCTGACGTATGTC
>CAWDLA010000040.1:0-61736 GCA_963802975.1 uncultured Gammaproteobacteria bacterium | reverse complement strand
AGGAGCGCAAGAAATCCAAGACCCACGTCACGCTTGCGAAGCAATTGGCGCCGCTCACGGAGGCCCGGGTCTGGCGCTTCGGCCTGGCCTACTATTTCGTCTTCGGCGGCTTCGTCGCCCTGGCCCTGTGGCTGCCCAAGTACTACGTGGGCGAGTACGGCCTCAGCCTGACAGACGCCGCCCTCATCACCATGTTCTTTACCCTGCCCTCCGGGCTGATTCGCGCCCTGGGCGGCTGGATGTCGGACAAGTGGGGCGGGAGCACCGTGACCTGGTGGGTGTTCTGGGTGAGCATCGTCTGCCTGTTCCTGGTCTCCTACCCCCCCACGACGCTGACCATCCACGGCATCGAGGGCGACGTCTCGGTGAGCCTCGGTGTCGGCATCGTGCTGTTCACGGTGCTGATCTTCATCGTCGGCATCGCCCAGGGTATCGGCAAGGCCAGCGTCTACCGCGAGCTGGCCGACTACTATCCCACCAACATGGGCTCGGTGGGCGGCCTGGTGGGTGTTATCGGCGGCCTCGGCGGTTTTACCCTGCCCATCATGTTCGGCATCGCCGCCGACATGGTCGGTGTGCGCAGCAGTTGTTTCATGCTGATGTACGTCGTGCTGGCGGGCGTCATGATCTGGACCTGGGCGGCCGCCAAAGGCGAGCGCGAGGCCATTCTTCAGGAGCACGAAGGTCTGCGCGACGAAATGGTTCGCGACGGCCTGGTGGGCGCCAAGCGGGGCAGAAAGGTCTGGCTCACCGACTGGCGTCCGGAGGACGAGGACTTCTGGAACGCCACCGGCCGCGCCATCGCCAACCGCAACCTCTGGATCTCCATGCCGGCGCTGCTGCTCTCCTTCGCGGTCTGGGTGGTCTGGAGCGTGGTGGTGGTGGAGCTGCCCAAGGTTGGCTTCCAGTTCACGACCAGCGAGCTGTTCTGGCTCGCGGCGCTGCCGGGCCTGTCCGGCGCTATCCTGCGCCTGCTCTACTCCTTCGTCGTACCCATCTTCGGTGGGCGCAACTGGGCGGTATTCAGCACCGCCTCTCTGCTCCTGCCCACACTCTGGATGAGCATGGCCGTCCAGAATCCGGATACCCAGTACGCCGTGTTCGTGGTGATTGCCCTGCTCTGTGGCCTCGGTGGCGGCAACTTCTCGTCGAGCATGGCCAATATCAGCTTTTTCTTCCCGAGAAAGATGCACGGGACAGCCCTCGGACTCAATGCCGGTGCCGGTAACCTGGGCGTGGCCGTGGCCCAGGCCGTGGTCCCCTTGATCATCTATGGCGGCGCGCTGACCTTCATGGGCGGCCAGGCCCAGACGATGATGGAGCACGGTGCCGAGAAGCAGGTCTGGCTGCAAAACGCCGGCTTTATCTGGGTGCCCTTCATCGTGGTCTCCACCCTCGCCGCCTGGTTCGGCATGAACAACATAAGGCACGTTCAGTCCACCTTCGCCGAGGAGGCAGCCATTTTCCGCCGCAAGCACGCCTGGATCGGAAGCTGGCTGTACGCGGGCACCTTCGGCTCGTTCATCGGCTTCGCCGTCGGCTTCCCGATGCTGTTGGCTACCCAGTTCCCCGATTCGAATATCGTCCCCTACGCATTCGTCGGACCGCTGCTGGGCGCCCTGATACGTCCGCTGGGCGGTTGGCTGGCAGACCGTATGGGTGGTGCGAGCATTACCTTCTGGAACTTCGCGCTGATGGCGGCCGCCATCTTCGGATCCTTGGCCTTCGTGCCCGTCGATGGCCATGGGGGCAGTGTGACCGGCTTCTACCTGATGTTCCTGATTCTGTTCCTTAGCGCTGGTATCGGAAACGGCTCCGTGTTCCGGGTCATTCCCAGCGTTTTCCATAGGCTCCACCAGCGCTGGGCGAAGAACAAGGATGAGGCCGGCCGGGAATTGGCCCAGCATCGGGCCGAGACCGAGACCGCCGTGGCCTTGGGATTCAGCGCCTCGATCGCGGCCTTCGGCGGTTTCTTCATTCCCATCGCTTTGGCCATCTCCAGCGATCTCTTCGGTGGTCCCTATTTCGCTATCGCGGCCTTTGGCGTGTACGCGCTGACTTGCCTCATGGCCACTTGGTGGTGGTATTACCGGGAGGGCGCCGAGGTGAAGTGTTAGTCGGGTTGGAGCAGACGGGTTGCTCCTGCCTTTCCACGTCATCAGTAGCTCTGTCCAATCAACGAGGAAGCTCGCATGTCAGACATCAGAGAATGGAATCCGGAAGACTCCCAATTCTGGGAATCCAAGGGTAAGAAGATCGCCAACCGGAATCTCTGGATTTCGATCCCGAGCCTGCTCTGCGGCTTCGCGGTGTGGCTCTACTGGGGCATCATCACCGTGCAGATGCTCAACCTGGGCTTTCCGTTCGCGAAGGCCGAGCTGTTCACCCTGGCCGCCATCGCCGGCCTGACCGGCGCCACCCTGCGTATCCCCAGCAGCTTCTTCATCCGTATCGCCGGGGGCCGCAACACCATCTTCTTCACCACCGCCCTGCTGATGATCCCGGCCATCGGAGCCGGCATCGCGCTGCAGGACAAGAACACGCCCCTGTGGGTATTCCAGATTCTGGCCTTCCTGTCCGGATTCGGCGGCGGCAACTTCGCCTCCTCGATGTCCAATATCAGCTTCTTCTTCCCAAAGCGCATGCAGGGTCTGGCACTGGGGCTGAACGCGGGTCTGGGCAACGTCGGCGTGACCACCATGCAGATCGTGATACCGCTGGTGATGACCTTCGGTATCTTCGGCGGCGACTCGATGATTCTGCAGAACACCTCCGGCACCCTGATCGGCAAGATTCCCGCCGGCTCCGAGACCTGGATCCAGAACGCCGGCTATGTCTGGCTGGTACTGCTCATACCCCTGGCCTTCGCCGGCTGGTTCGGCATGAACAACCTGCGTACCGAGCACGTCTCGCCGCATATCGGCTCGCCCATCGGCGCCTTCGGAAAGATCGCCGGGATGTTGCTGATCGGCTTCATCACCGCAGCGGTCGGTCTCTACATCATCCTCCCGGCGCCGACCGGACTGGGTGCCCCCGGTTGGGCCAAGTGGCCGGTCATCATCGGGATCCTGTTTTCCACGGTCATGCTGCTGAAGCTGATCCCCGGCGACATCAAGCCCAACCTGCAGCGCCAGTTCAAGATCTTCAGCAACAAGCACACCTGGGTCATGAGCATCATCTACACCATGACCTTCGGCAGCTTCATCGGCTACTCCGCTGGCTTCGCGCTGGCCATCAAGGTGGTGTTCGGCTTCCAGCATGTGATGGTGGACGGGGTCATGACCCACACGACCGCCAACCCGAACGGTCCCTCGGCGCTGATGTATGCCTGGATGGGCCCCTTCATCGGTGCCCTGATCCGCCCGGTGGGCGGCTGGATCTCCGACAAGGTGGGCGGCGCCAAGGTGACCCAGATCGTCTCCGTCGTGATGATCGGCAGCGCCTTGGGCGTGGCTTACTTCTTGAAGCAGGCCTACGTGTCGGCGACGCCCGAGGAATTCTTCCTTCCCTTCTTCCTGCTGTTTCTGATCCTGTTTGCCGCGACCGGTATCGGCAACGGCTCCACCTTCCGCACCATCGCCATGGTGTTCGACAAGGAGCAGGCCGGACCTGTCCTGGGCTGGACCTCGGCGGTGGCTGCCTACGGCGCCTTCATCATCCCCAAGGTGTTCGGCGAGCAGATCAAGGCTGGCGACCCCGGAGTACGCGCTCTACGGTTTCGCCATCTTCTACGTCGTCTGCCTGCTGCTGAACTGGTGGTACTACCTGGGGCCGAAGGCGGAAATCAAGAATCCGTAACGGCGGTTTTGGAGCGGGTCCGGGCGTTTTCGCCCAGGAGCGATACGCATGGACTTCCCCGACGGACCCGCTCCCTTTATCAACGAACAGTAACGATACGCTCTGAGGAGATTCACCATGAGTCACTTGCTTGACCGGCTGAGATATTTCAAGAAGGTGCAAGGAACCTTCTCCAAGGGTCACGGCATCGTGACCAGCGAAGACCGGCAGTGGGAAGACACATACCGCAACCGCTGGCGCCACGACAAGGTGGTACGCTCCACCCACGGGGTGAACTGTACCGGCGGTTGCTCCTGGAAGATCTATGTCAAGAACGGTCTGGTCGCCTACGAGATGCAGCAGACCGACTATCCGCGCACCCGCCCGGACATGCCTAACCACGAGCCGCGGGGCTGCCAGCGCGGGGCCTCCTTCTCCTGGTATCTCTATAGCCCGCACCGCATCAAGTACCCCTTGGTTCGCGGTCGTCTAGTGGATCTGTACCGTCAAGAGAAGGCGTCGGGCAAGAACCCGGTGGAGGCTTGGGAAGCGATCCAGAGCTGATCCGGAAAAGCGCAAGAAATACACCGGGGTACGTGGACTCGGCGGCTTTGTTCGGGCCGACTGGGAGGAGGTGACCGAGATCATCGCCGCCGCCAACATCTACACGATCAAGAAGTGGGGTCCGGACCGGATTTACGGCTTCTCGCCCATCCCGGCGATGTCGATGATCAGCTACGCGGCCGGCTCCCGTTACCTCTCCTTGATCGGAGGTGCCTGCGGCTCCTTCTATGACTGGTACTGCGACCTGCCGGCCGCCTCCCCCCAGGTATGGGGCGAGCAGACCGACGTGCCGGAAGCGGCCGACTGGTATAACTCGAAATATCTGATCATCACCGGCGCCAATCTGCCCATGACGCGCACCCCGGACGCCCACTTTGCCATCGAATCCCGTTACAACGGCACCAAAGTGGTCTCCATGGCACCGGACTACGCCGAATATGTGAAATTCGCCGACCTCTGGATGCCGGTCAAACAGGGCACCGACTCCGCCGCCTTCATGGCCATGGGTCATGTGGCGCTCAAGGAGTTCCATATCGACAAGCAGGATCCCTATTTCACCGAATACGTGCGCAAATACACCGACCTGCCGATGCAGGTGATCCTGAACAAGGATGGTGACCGTTACGTCTCCGGTCGCTTCCTGCGCGCCTCCGATTTCGTGGAGAACCTGGGTGAATCCAACAACCCGGAATGGAAGACGGTCGTCTACGACGCCAAGAGCAAAGCCTTCGTGGTACCGAATGGCTCGGTCGGTTTCCGCTGGGGCGAGGAAGGCAAGTGGAATCTGCTGGAGAAGAACGCCAAAGACCAGTCAGAGATCGAGGCCGAGCTGACCTGCCTCGACAGCAGGGATGAGGTGGTTTCTGTCCACTTCCCACATTTCACTCCCGACGAGGGTGACACCCTCGTCCGCAACATCCCGGTACGCAAGCTCAAGCTGGCCTCCGGCGAAGAAGCCCTGGTCTGCTCCGTTTTCGACATGCAGGTGGCGCAATACGGAATCGACCGCGGCCTCGGCGACAATTTGGCTAAATCCTACGACGATGCCAACGTTCCTTACACTCCGGCCTGGGCCGAGAAGATCACCGGCGTTAAGCGGGCCGATCTGGAGCGTACCGGTCGCGAGTTTGCCGAGAACGCATCCAAGACCAACGGCAAGTCCATGGTCATCATGGGTGCGGCGATCAACCACTGGTACCACAATGACCTGAGTTATCGCAGCATCATGAACCTGCTGCACATCTGTGGCTGTATCGGTCAGTCCGGCGGCGGTTGGGCACACTATGTCGGCCAGGAGAAGCTGCGTCCCCAGGCGGGTTGGGCTCCCATCGCCTTTGCCCTCGACTGGCACCGTCCGCCGCGTCACATGAACAGCACCACCTACTGGTATTTCCATACCGACCAGTGGCGTTATGAAAAGGTTCAGGCCGATGACGTACTGGGCTCGACCGCGCGCGCCAAGTACCGCGGCTATCAGCTTGCCGACTATAACGTGGTCTCCCAGCGTCTGGGCTGGTTGCCCTCGGCGCCGCACTTCAACAAGAACCCGATCGATATAGTCAAAGACGCTGAAGCTGCTGGCGCAACCGACGAGGCAGGGGTTTCAGAGTATCTGGTCGAACAGCTCAAGAGCGGCGATACCGCCTTTGCCTGCGAAGACATCGATGCGCAGGAGAACCATCCGCGCAATCTCTTTGTCTGGCGCGCAAACCTGCTGGGCTGTTCCGCCAAGGGCCATGAGTACTTCCTCAAACACCTGGTTGGCGCCCAGAACGGCGTTATGCAGGAGGGTGTCGAAGGTAAGAGCTCCAAGGAGATCAAGTGGCGCGACAAGTCCCCGGTGGGCAAGCTGGATCTGATGGTGGACATCAACTTCCGCCTCAACTCCACCGGCGCCTACTCGGACATCGTTCTGCCGACGGCAACCTGGTATGAAAAGGCCGACCTCAACACCACCGACATGCATCCCTTCGTGCATCCGCTGGGCAAGGCGGTGGACCCGGCTTTCGAATCCAAGTCCGACTGGCAGATCTTCCAGAAGATCGCCAAGAAGTTCTCGGAGCTGGCCGAAGAACATCTGGGTACCCGCAAAGACGTGGTTTCGCTGCCGATGCAGCACGACTCGCCGATGGCACTGGCACAACCGTTGGGCGAAGTCAAGGACTGGAAAAGGGGCGAATGCGACCTGGTTCCGGGTAAGACCGCACCGCTGTTCAAGCTGGTGGAGCGTGACTATCCCAACACCCACAAGAAGTTCACCTCGGTCGGACCGCTGATGAACAAGTTGGGCAACAACATCAAGGGCATCGACTGGAACACCGATCTGGAGATCGAGCAGTTATGCGAGCTCAACGGCGTGATAACCGAAGAGGGCGTCTCCAAGGGCCGTCCGACACTCGTGGAAGATGTTGCCGTGTGCGACACCGTGTTGCACATGGCCCCCGAGACCAACGGTGAGGTGGCACACAAATCCTGGAGCGCGCTGAGCAAGAAGACCGGCATCGATCATAGCCACCTATATGCGGGACGGCATGAAGAGAAGATCCGCTACCACGATATCGTCGCCCAGCCGCGCAAGATCATCACCGCGCCGACCTGGTCCGGGATCGAATCCGAAGAGGTGAGCTATAACGCCTGCTACACCAACATCCACGAGCACATTCCGTTCCGCACCCTGACCGGTCGCGCCACCTTCTATCTGGATCACGAGTGGATGCGCGATTTTGGTGAGGGGCTGTGCTGCTATCGTCCGCCGCAGGATCTTGGTGCGCACAAAAACCTGCCGGAGGGACTTGCCGGCAAGCTCAAGGGCAAGAAAACCCTGACCCTGAACTGGATCACTCCGCACTCGAAATGGGGCATTCACTCCTCTTATCAGGACAACCTGCGAATGCTGACGCTTTTCCGTGGGGGTCCTTACTTCTGGCTGAACGAGGATGAGGCCAAGAGTATAGGCATTAAGGACAACGATTGGGCCGAGGCGGTAAACGCCAACGGTGCCACCGTGGCCCGCGTGGTGATCAGTCAGCGTGTACCGAAGGGCATGGCGATCATGTATCACGCTCAGGAAAAGAACGTGAACACGCCCGGATCGAACACCACCGGAAAGCGCGGCGGTATTCTCAACAGCGTGACCAAGGTAATCATGAAGCCGACAAACATGATCGGCGGTTACGCCCAGCTTTCATACTCCTTCAACTACTACGGCACGGTCGGTAGTCAGCGTGATGAGAACGTCATTGTTCACAAGATAGAGGATGCCGATGTTGATTGGTTGGAGCGTGACCTGACACCAGCGCGTGAAGCACAGCTCAATCCCCCCGGGGTAAACAACTGAGGCGCGGTTGAACGTGGCGATGCAGGGTGGGTCCCGATATCGACCCTGCATCCCGGTTGAAAGAAATTCGAGGAACAAATGATGAAAATACGTGCGCAAATTGCAATGGTCCTGAACCTGGACAAGTGCATCGGCTGCCACACATGTTCAGTAACCTGCAAGAATGTCTGGACCAACCGCAAAGGTGTGGAGTATGCGTGGTTCAACAATGTCGAGAGTAAACCAGGAATAGGTTTTCCAAAAGGCTGGGAGGACCAGGATAAATGGAAAGGTGGCTGGGTTGAAAAGAATGGCCAACTGGAGTTGAAGGCGGGTGGGCGAATCAGTAAATTGCTGAACCTATTCGCGAACCCGGATATGCCGGAGATCGACGACTACTATGAGCCGTTCGATTACGATTTCACGAAACTGCAGAATAAACCGCTCTCCGAGGCGGCGCCCACGGCACGCCCCTTGTCTCAAATCACGGGTGAGCGTATGGAGAAGATCAAGTGGGGGCCGAACTGGGAAGACGATCTGGCCGGTGCCTTCGAGGATCGTTCAAAGGACAGGAACTTCGAAGGCATCGAGAAGCAGATGTACAAGGATTTCGAGAAAACGTTCCACATGTACCTGCCGCGTCTGTGCAACCACTGCCTCAACCCGGCCTGTGTCGCCAGTTGTCCCTCCGGCGCCATTTACAAGCGTGAGGAGGACGGTGCGGTCCTGATCGATCAGGACCGCTGCCGCGGCTGGCGCATGTGTGTCAGTGCCTGCCCCTACAAGAAGATTTATTACAACTGGGAGTCCGGCAAGTCGGAAAAATGCATCCTCTGCTATCCACGTATCGAATCGGGCATGCCAACTGTCTGCGCCGAATCCTGCGTCGGCCGAATCCGATACATGGGGGTAGTGCTCTACGATGCGGACAAGATCAGCGATGCTGCGGGTGCCGACAACGCGAAAAACCTCTATCAGTCGCAGCTGGATGTGTTCCTGGATCCGAACGATCCAACGGTTATCAGGCAGGCGCTGGATGATGGCATTCCACAACAGTGGCTGGATGCGGCCAAGGACTCCCCGGTCTACAAGATGGCTATGGAGTGGAAGATTGCCTTTCCAATTCACCCCGAATTCCGCACCTTACCGATGATGTGGTATGTGCCACCTTTGTCGCCGGTGCAGAGCCAGATCGATCAAGGCAACCTGCCTACCGAGGCCGATGGGGTGATTCCGAAAGCCGAGGCGCTGCGCTTCCCTGCACGTTATCTGGCCAACCTGTTGACCGCTGGTGATGAGGCGCCGATCATCAGCGCCCTCAACCGCATGATGGCGATGCGAAGCAACCAACGCTCCAAGGCGGTTGGATGGCAAGCCCAACACGGCAGTCTTGGACGCGGTCGGGCTCATCGAGTCACAGGCCGAGGCGATGTACCAGTTGCTGGGAATTGCCAACTACGAGGATCGCTTCGTAATCCCCACCGCACACGAAGAGATGGCCCAGGAGGATCCTTACGCATTCCAGGGTCAGATCGGCTTCGCCCCCGGCAACATCAGCTCGCAGGGCAGCGACCAGGGCTTCAGCCTTGTTTCCGACGCCACGCAAGCGCACCCATACGCCCCAAGACATCATGCCGCGCAAGAAAGATTAGGCGGGAGACCAATTATGCGTATCTACACCATACTGGCGCGGCTGCTCGATTATCCGGACGCGGAGCTGATGGAGAACCTCCCGGATATCGTCAAGCTGCTGGAAGTGGACACCAGCGTCAGCGCGCAGGAGCGCCATGACCTGACGCAGCTTGTTTCATGGATGCAAATCCATGATCTGACCGGTCTTCAGGGGGACTATGTGCAGACCTTCGATATGACGCCGGAGCACGATCTGCACCTGACCCATCACTTGTTCGGCGACGACAACGGACGTGGGCCGGCGCTGATCGACCTCTCGGAGTACTACAAGAGCTCCGGTTTGGAGATGGAGAGCGGGGAGATCCCGGACTTTCTGCCGCTGATACTCGAGTATGTATCCACCCTGGAAGAGATGCAGGCGCGGGTGTTTCTAGGTGATGCCGCGAAGGTGCTGGTGGTACTGGCCGAGAATCTGGAGAAGGCTGGCAGCCCCTACGCGCGACTGCTTCGTATCGTCGAAACCCGCGGCCGTCTGGCCCAGGCAGCCTGAGGAGAAAACCCAATGACATTCCATGATTTCATTTTTGGCGGCTACCCTTACCTGGCCGGAACCATCTTTCTTCTCGGAAGCTGGATCCGCTTCGACCGCGAGCAGTACACCTGGAAATCCGATTCCAGCCAACTGCTCAGCAACAAGAACATGCGTCTGGCGAGCAACCTGTTCCACGTCGGTATACTGGCGGTCTTCTTCGGCCACTTGATCGGGCTGCTGACGCCCCACAGTTGGTTTCTGGCTCTGGGCGTGTCGGATGTCACGCACCAATATGTCGCCCTGTACTTGGGAACCATCTTCGGGAGCATCTGCCTGATCGGCGCCCTGATGCTGTTCCTGCGGCGGATCAACGACCCGCGGATTCGTGCCGTCAGCCGGACGCGGGATACCTTTATCATCGGCTGGCTGCTGGCGACCGTCGCGATCGGTCTGGGTACCACCGTGGTTTCCTGGGGGCACGCCGCCAGCGGCGACACCTCGACCATGATCCAGCTCACGCCTCTGGGTGCAAAGCGTGGCCACCCTGCAGCCGCAACCCGACCTGCTGCAGGGCGTCCCATTGATCTTCAAGATCCATCTGTTCTTCGGCATGACCGTCTTCCTGATGTTTCCCTTTACCCGTCTCGTACACGTCTGGAGTGTACCCATCACCTATCTCGGGCGCGCTTACCAGATTGTCCGTGTCAAGCGGGTGACCATGAACTGACTTTCTTGCAGCAGTAGGCGACGGGGCGATGAATGTCCCGTCCGATCAGGAGTAGAAAATGCAAACTAATCCATTCGCCACGCGAATCGATTATGTCGATGTCGATGGAAAGACAAATCGCTACGGACCAGGAGGGCTATATTCAGGATATGAGTGAGTGGTCGGAGGGATTCGCCACTGCGATCGCTCGATAAGGAGGGTATAACCCTGACCGACGAGCACTGGGAGGTGATCTGGTATATCCGAGAATACTACGACAAGCACCAGGTGCAGGCCCAGGTTCTCGATATGATTAAACATTTCGCGGAAAAATGGGGGAAAGAGAAGGGGAGCAACAAGTATCTCCACAAGCTCTTTCCCACCGGTGGGGGACCACAGAAACAGGGCAATCGCATTGCGGGGATACGTAGAACAAAAGGGGAGCATTGACCGGACCGTTGCGATTTCCGATGCACTTACTGTATGGATCCGGATCAGCATTTTGCGCATTCGCAATGCGATCCTGACTTTAGAGGAGCTACACGCAGTCGCCCGAACGTTCGTTTCGCTAGGCGTGCGCAAGATTCGTCTCACCGGCGGGGAGCCCTTGGTGAGACACAACCTAACCTGGCTCGTACGACGCATCCACGCCTTGCCAGGGCTCGACGATCTGGCGATGACCACCAACGGCTCCCAGCTCCCCGCCAAGGCCATGGAGATCCGAGAGGCAGGCGTGCAGCGTATCAATGTCAGCCTGGACAGCCTGCGCCCGGAACGATTTAGTCGCATCACCCGCAAAGGAGATCTCCAGCAGGTCCTAAAAGGCATCGACGCAGCTATCGCCGCCGGTTTCGAGCGCATCAAACTCAACTGCGTTATCCTTGGCAACCGTAATCAGGACGAGGTCGTCGACTTGGTCCCGCGTAGGCTTCATTTCCCCTCACAGCCATAACTTCTGTGCTGACTGCAACCGAGAGCGAGTCACAGCCGAGGGCCGTCTGCTTCTCTGCCTGGGTCACGACAACTCTCTAGATTTGCGCTCCACGCTGCGTGATCAGTCGAACGACAACGACGGCTTCGTCGCTCGGCGCACATTCTCGCTGAGATGCAAGAGAATACGTCGTCCTCGGTCTGACAGGCTGGAGAAAGACTTCGTATAATCCACGGCTTTTACGGTTTTCCGCGAGCCCGCGCTTCAAGAACTTTACATGAGACGACTTGTTTGGGCCTGTGATGCCGGACGATGCGGTCCGCTTGATGGAGGTGATTCCCTGTGCGACATTGCGCGCAAGCTGTTGGTCCAGAGGGGGCTCGGGCGGCCTTGATCGGTCGGGGTTTGGCGTTCGTTCCGCTCTTTGGCCGCAACGTCTTGAAGCTCTCTTGGTGCAGGGTCGTTCTGGTGCTTGCCATGATTTCCCCCGGTCCGGCGGCTGCGGCGGACGACGACGCGATCGAGACGCAAAAGCGCGATCTGGCTGACGTGGAGCAGCGTGCGCAGGATCTGGAGCAGGACCTGGGAACGCGCCGCGATCGGCGGGAGGCCCTCCTCGCTGAGCTGGAGCGGCACGAGCGCAACATCGCCGATCTCGCGCGGGCCGGGCACCAGCTGGCGGCGATGGTCGGAGAGCAGGAGCGCGCCTTGCAAGAGTTGCGCAGCCGCTTGGCGAAGGAGCAAGACGCATGGGCGCACGAGCGAAACGCCCTGGGCAGCCTGCTGCGTTCCGCGTATGCCATGGGCCGCGGGGACCGCATCCGGATGCTGCTGAACCAGGAAGATCCGCATCGGCTGAGTCGGGTTCTGTCCTACTACGGCTACCTCAACCGTTTTCAGCTAAAGCGCATTGAGGCGGTCGCGCAACGTGCGCGCCGGCTCGAACGGTTGACGCGGGAGGCCGAAGAAGAAAAGGCGCGCTTGTCAACGTTGGCAGCGAAGCAGGAGGAAACCCGCGGGCGCCTGGGTGTGGCCAGGGATGAGCGTGCGGAGCTACTCACCGCCTTGGAGCAGACCATCACCACCGGCGAGGAGAGCGTGGCGAGCTTGCGCAGATCGGCGCGGGAAATGCGTGCCCTGTTGGAGCAGCTCGAGCGTCAGGCTCGTGTGCTTCCCGAAGCGGAGCTGAGTCAAGAGTCCCTGCAGCGCTTGCGCGGCACCCTGGACTGGCCGCTGCCCCGTGCGTCGTTGCTATCGCGATACGGGGCTCCCAAGGGCGACGGCACCCAGCGTTGGGATGGCGTCGTCCTGGCTGCGGCCGAGGGGGCCGAGGTCCGCGCCGTTCACCACGGCCAAGTGGCATACGCAGACTGGCTGCGCGGCTTCGGGCTTTTAATCATCATAAAGCACGACGACGGCTATATGACCCTTTACGGGCACAATCAAACCCTGTTCAAGGAGCAGGGAGAATGGGTCGCCGCCGGCGATACGGTAGCATTGAGCGGCAGCAGCGGCGGGCGTGCGTCACCGGGTCTGTATTTCGCCATCCGTCACCGCGGCCGCCCCCTGAACCCCGAGCAATGGTGCAGGCGAAAGGCCAGCGGAGGGCGTGCGCCGCTCGCGCCGATTCGTCGTGCCGCGGAACGCCGCGGGCTTTCGTTGCTCAAATCCAGAGAGAATTTGTGGAACGCGCAAGTCCTTGTTGCTGCTTCCGCACCCGGAATTCGATCCATTTTCCAGTGAAATCCACATGAAGAAGCCTTTCCCCTCGTATCTGCTCTTGGCCCTGTGGTTGCTCGTCGGCGGCACCGTAGGTCTCATCGGTCCCGTGCTCGCCGCGCAAGAGCAAGCGCGCGAGAAGCTGCCGCTGCAGGAGCTCCGCACCTTCGCCGAGGTGTTCGGGCGCATCAAGAGCGATTATGTCGAAGGCGTGGATGACAAGGAGCTGTTGGAGAGCGCCATCCGCGGCATGCTCTCCGGACTCGATCCCCACTCGTCCTACCTGGACAAAGAGGAGTACCGCGACCTGCAGGTGGGCACCAGCGGCGAGTTCGGCGGCGTGGGGATAGAGGTCGGCATGGAGGACGGCTTCGTGAAGGTCATCTCCCCCATCGACGACACACCCGCCGAGCGGGCGGGGCTCGAAGGCCGGTGATCTGATCATCCGTATCGACGACAAGCCGGTGAAGGGCATGAGCCTGAACGACGCGGTCAATGTCATGCGCGGCAAGCCCGGTACGCGAGATCGAGCTGACGATCCTGCGCGAAGGGGCGGACCGGCCGTTCAACGTAAAGCTGGTGCGCGACGTCATCCACGTGGCGAGCGTCAAGAATCGGACGCTGGAGCCTGGCTACGGCTATGTGCGCGTCTCCCACTTCCAGTCACGTACCACCGAGGACCTGCTTGCCGCCTTGAGCGAACTGAAGGAGGAGAACGACGGCGAGCTCAAGGGCCTGGTGCTGGACCTGCGCAACAATCCCGGCGGTGTCCTCAACAGCGCGGTGGGGGTGAGCGACGCCTTTCTCGGTGGCGGACTCATCGTCTACACGAAGGGGCGCGTAGATGACTCCGAGCTGCAGTTCAAGGCCGGTCCCGATGACGTGCTCGACGGCGCCCCGATCGTCGTGCTGGTAAACGGGGGCTCCGCATCGGCCTCGGAGATCGTTGCCGGCGCCCTGCAGGACCACAAGCGCGCCATCATCATGGGACACCCGACCTTCGGCAAGGGCTCGGTGCAGACCATCGTGCCCATCGACGACTCCACCGCCCTCAAGTTGACGACGGCCAGGTACTACACACCCTCCGGGCGATCCATTCAGGCCCAGGGGATCGAGCCGGACATCGAGTTGGCCAGCGGTGAGCTCAACCTGGTCGACGACCCCAGTATCGAGCCGCTCAAGGAAGCGGACCTGCGGAGGCACCTGGACGACGCGCAGGCGACCGAGGAGGAAGGAGCCGATACAGATACTGCAGTGGACGAGAAGCCGAAGGACGGCGAAAGCGAGGTCAGGGACAAAGACAAGGATGCCGACGAGGAGAAGCCGAAGGGCGAGATACAAGGCGACGAGGAGGGCGACGGGGAAGGCGGTGACAAGCGCGCCGAAAACGGAGAGGACAAGAAGGATGAGAGTCCCCTGGCGGCGCGGGACTACCAGCTAAGCGAGGCCCTGAACGTGCTCAAGGGTCTGAACATTCTCGGCAGGCGAAACGACGACTAAGCGATTTCTATCATAAAGGAGGCGACTATGGCACGTGTGCTCATTCCTTTGGCCCAGGGATTCGAGGAGATGGAAGCGGTCACCGTCATCGATCTACTTCGCCGCGCGCAGATAGAGGTGATCTCGGCGGGACTCGAAGACGGGCCGGTACGCGGCAGCCGCGACACGGTGCTTGTGCCGGATACCACCCTCGACGCGGTCTTGGACCAGGAGTTCGACATGATTGTCCTCCCGGGGGGGTTGCCCGGCTCTCAGCGCCTTGACAAGGACGAGCGCATCCACCGATTGCTCCGGCGTTACCATTCCGAAGACCGCTTGGTCGCCGCCATCTGCGCCGCACCCAAGGTGCTTGCCAACGCCGGCATTCTCTCCGGAAAATCTGCGACCAGCTACCCGGGCGCCGTCACGCTCGAGGATTATCCAGAGGTGAAGTTGCTCGGTGCGCCCGTCGTGGTGGATGGCAAGGTAATCACCTCCCGCGGACCCGGAACCGCCATGGACTTCGCGCTGCAGCTCATCGAGTCACTTGCGGGCAGAGCGAAGCGGGATGAGGTCGAGACCGCCCTGGTGCGGGAGATCTGACACTGGTCCAGCCGCAACTCGCTCCCTGGCCCATGGCGGCGTCGCCTGGGCACACCGTACCGCCGCGCCGATCCCCAGAGGTGTCATGACCATGGGCACGACGGTCATCGCAATCTTTTGCGTCCTGGCGGCGTTCGTGCTGAGCGCCTTGCTCAGCCGGCGATTGTCCCGCGCCCCGCGCTGGCTCGAGAGCCTGGTAGACCGGCCGAACGAACGCTCCTTGCACGGGGGGGCGGTGCCGCGTACCGGAGGTCTCGCGATCCTATCTGCGCTCGTTACCACTTGCGTTGCCGCCGTTGCGGCCTATCCTCTGCCCGGCGCCTGGGCTTGGATCTCTGCGGCGGTGTTGCTGGTCGGCGCCGTCTCCTTTCTCGACGACTGTGGCGAGGTCAAGGCCCGTTATCGTCTGGCCGCGCACCTGGGGGCCGGCGTCCTGTTGCTGGCCGGCGGGATCTCCTGGTCATCCCTCGAGCTTCCGGGGCTGATTCGGGAAATGCCCGTGGTGCTCGTATGGTTGCTGACCCTGGTATATCTGGTCTGGATGATTAACCTCTACAATTTTATGGACGGCATGGACGGCTTCGCCGGGGGCATGGCGCTGTTCGGCTTCGGAGCCCTTTCTCTGCTCGGCTGGCAGGGGGGCGACACCGGGTTTGCGCTCGCCAACGCTGTCGTCGTCGCGGCCGCCGGCGGATTCCTGCTGAGCAATTTCCCGCCGGCGCGGATCTTCCTCGGGGACCTCGGGTCCGCGACCCTCGGGCTGCTCGCCGCAACCCTATCGCTGATCGGGAGTCAGCGCGGTCTCTTCCCCCTGTGGGTGTCCTGGCTGGCCTTCTCCCCCTTTATCGTGGACGCCACTTGGACCCTGTTGCGCCGCATCGCACGTGGTGAGCGCGTCTGGCAGGCGCACCGCTCTCACAATTATCAACGCTTGGTACTTGCGGGCTGGAGTCACCGCAAGACGGTCCTATGGTCCTACCTCCTCATGGCTGCCTGCGCCGCAACCGCTGTCGCCGCGAGGGACATGAGCGTGCCAGAACAGCGGTTTCTCCTCGCCGCCTGGTCGATAATCTATCTGCTCATCGGCTGCAAGACCCGCTTGGCCGAACATCAGTCGGGCACCCTATCCCCGTGAAGCCCTGGATCGACCGTTTTCGCTCGCGTACCGCGGCCTTTACGCACGACCTGGTCATGGTGCCAGCTGCATGGCTGCTGGCTTATTGGCTGCGCTTCAATCTGGGGGTGATTCCGGACTTCTACCTGCAGAGCGCCTTAATGGCCCTTCTCTTGATGATGCCGATCCAAGGGGCGGTCTTTTGGCTATTCGGTCTCTATCGCGGAGTTTGGCGTTTCGCCTCGTTGCCCGATCTCATTCGCATCAGTAAGGCCGTCCTGGCGGGCACGGCCCTGGTCTTTTTCGCGCTGTTCGTTTTCAATCGAATGGAAGGGATTCCGCGGTCCGTGCCCGCACTCTACCTGGTCTTGCAGATCCTGCTGCTCGCCGGGCCGCGGATGATCTACCGCTGGCTCAAGGATCACCGCCTTGCGCTGCGCGATGGGCAGCGGGTATTGATCGTCGGTGCAGGACGGGCAGGGGAGATGCTGGTAAGGGACATGCTCCGCGATCAGCACCTTGCCTATTTTCCCGTTGCCTTCGTCGACGATAAGTTGCGCCGGCGCGGGGGCGAGCTGCATGGAATCCAGGTCCGCGGGTCCACCGATGAAATTCCGGAGCTGGCGGAAACCCTTGCGGTGGACTTGATTCTGCTGGCGATTCCCGGGGCCTCGGCACGAGAGATGCAGCGCTTGGTGGAGTTGTGCGAGAAGGCAGGAAAGCCGTTCCGCACGGTTCCGCAGCTGCAGAATGTGATGACCGGCCAGGTGTCTATAAGCCAGGTGCGCCCGGTGTCCATCGAGGATCTGTTGGGACGCAATCCGGTGCAGCTGGATTGGGGCGGAATCCGCAACGCATTGCAGGAGCGGGTGGTGCTCGTGACCGGCGGCGGGGGATCGATCGGCTCCGAGCTGTGCCGGCAGATAGCGACCTCGCGGCCGCGCCGGTTGGTCGTGGCAGACAACGGCGAATACAACCTGTACCGTATCGACATGGAGCTGCGTGCCACGCACCCGGAGATCGATCTTGAATGTCGTCTACTCGATGTCACCGATGCGACCGCGGTGCGCGGGTTGTTCCAGCACGAGCGCCCGCAAATGGTTTTTCATGCGGCGGCGTACAAGCATGTTCCCATGCTCGAGCACCAGATGCGGGCGGCGATCCGTAACAACGTCTTCGGGACCGAAGTGGTGGCGCAAGCCGCACACGAATGGGAGTGCGAGCGAGCTCGTACTGATCTCGACTGACAAGGCGGTGAACCCGACGAATGTAATGGGCGCGACCAAGCGGGTTGCGGAGATGATCTGTCAGGACCTGGGTGGGAAAGTTCGGACACGATTCGAGACGGTCCGCTTCGGCAATGTGCTGGGCTCGGCGGGCAGCGTAGTGCCCCTGTTCCGCAACCAGATCGAGCGCGGTGGACCCGTAACCGTCACGCACCCCGAGATCGAGCGCTATTTCATGACCATACCCGAGGCCTGTCAGCTCATCATGCAAGCAGCGGCAATCGGCCGTGGCGGAGAGATTTTCGTGCTCGATATGGGTGATGCTATCAGGATCAGCTATTTGGCCGAGCAGATGATTCGCCTTTCCGGCAAGCTCCCCGGCGAGGACATTGCGATCGAATACGTGGGGCTGAGGAGCGGCGAGAAGCTTTTTGAAGAGCTATTCTACGAATCGGAGGACCTGGCGGACACGGCCCACCCGAAGATCCGCGTCGCCCGGCGTGGATCACCACTCGCATCCGAGGATCTGAAGGTCCGACTCGAAGCATTGAGAGCCGCTGTCGATGGCGGCGACGACGCGGCTCTGCGTGCCGCGCTCCGGGTCCTGCTGCCGGAGTGGCGGGATGGGCTTGAAGCACCGGAGCGCGGTTCTCGCCCACCGGGCGCGGAGACGGATCATGACTGACATCACGATGGTTGATCGCCCCCCTTCCGAGGAACCTGACGAGGAGCGCCAACCCGTGCACGTAGATGGCGCGCCCGAAGAAGCGGTGCCGATCGAAATCGATGCCTCGAACGAGGTTGCCCCCGGTCTTACGGACGGCGGTGCGGCGCAAGGTGTAGCCGAGGACGAGCCGCTTTTGCTTGAGTTGGACGATCTGCATACCGGGTCCGTGGAGGCGCAGCTAGTCCCGGTCTCGGCCGAAAGGGGCTCGGAGGTCTCGAACGACGGACGCATGGAGGTCTCGGCCGATGAGGTCTTAGACAAGACCGCGCCGGAGGCTTCCGACCAGGGAGTCGGGGATGCAGAAACGTCGGCGCTCGACGCCAACGATGCAGCACCGCAAACCATGGATCTACCGGAGCACCAGATCATCGCATTCCTGCAGGACGGCGGGAAGCTCAGCAACACGGATCTCGCGCGCGGCCGGCGGCTAGCCGAGGAGAGCGGCGACGAGATTTTGCGCATGATGATCCGCCTGGGTCTGGTATCGGAGCGGGACATGGCCCAGGCCTTCTCGCAGGTCATGGACCTTCCGCTGGCGGAGGCTGCGGATTTCCCGGAGGCGCCGGTGGCGTCGGAGACGCTGAGCCTGCGCTTTCTCAAAGATGCAAGGGTGTTGCCGCTGCGCGAGGACGAGACGGAGCTTGCCGTTGCGCTCGCGGATCCCGGCGACCCGTTCGTGGCAGACGCAGTAGCCATGGCCGCGGGCAAGACGGTGACCCCCGCCGTCGGTTTGCCTTCCGAGATAGAGCTGGCCCTGGAGCGCCTGTACGAGAAGGATGATGAGAAAGGGGACGAAGACGATCTTGCCGCCGGGTTCGGAGACGTCTCCGAGGACGACATCGAGCACCTCAAGGACATGGCCAGCGAGGCGCCGGTGATCCGGCTGGTCAACCTGATCATCCAGCGGGCCGTCGAGTCCCGCGCCTCGGACATCCACATCGAGCCCTTCGAGGACGAGCTCAAGGTGCGCTACCGCATCGACGGCGTGCTGCAGGAGGTGGATTCCCCGCCGCCGCGTTCCACCGCCGCGGTCATCTCCCGCGTCAAGATCATGGCCAAGCTCAACATCGCCGAGCGTCGCCTGCCCCAGGACGGGCGCATCCCGCTGCGGGTGCAGGGCAAGGAGCTGGACCTGCGCGTGTCCACCGTGCCGACCATGTTCGGCGAGAGCGTGGTCATGCGCCTGCTCGACAAGGAGAGCGTGCGCTTCGATTTCGACGCCCTGGGCTTCGACGGCTCGCCGCGGGAGCGCGTCGGCGAGATCCTGGACATGCCCCACGGCATCATCCTGGTCACCGGCCCCACCGGCAGCGGCAAGAGCACCACCCTGTACACCGCGCTGAGCCGGCTCAACACCCAGGAGCGCAAGATCATCACGGTCGAGGACCCGGTGGAGTATCAGCTGCCGGGAATCAACCAGATCCAGGTCAAGCCGCAGATCGGCATGACCTTCGCCGGGGCCCTGCGCTCCATCGTGCGCCAGGACCCGGACATCATCATGGTGGGCGAGATGCGCGACCTGGAGACGGCCCGCATCGCGGTGCAGTCGGCCCTCACCGGTCACCTGGTGCTCTCCACCCTGCACACCAACGACGCGGCCAGCGGCGTGACCCGCCTGCTGGACATGGGGGTGGACGATTATCTGCTGACCTCCACCATCAACGGTATTCTCGCCCAGCGGCTGGTGCGCCGGCTGTGCCCGCACTGCCGCGAGCGTTACGAGCCTCTGCCGGAGATCGCGTTGAAGTTCGTTCGCGTGCGCGACCCGGACGACGACGACATCCAGCTCCATCGCCCGGTAGGTTGTGACAAGTGCAACGAGACCGGCTACCTGGGTCGCATGGTGATCACCGAGGTCCTGCTCATGAGCGATGGCATTCGCCAGGCGGTGCTCTCTCACGCCACCGCCACCGAGATCCAGCGTCAAGCGGTCGCCGAGGGGATGCTGACCATGTACGACGACGGACTGCGCAAGGCGTTGGACGGACGGACCACCGTCGAAGAGGTCATGCGCGTAGCCGAGGAGGCCTGATGGCGCTGTACAGCTACAAGGCGGTGCGCCCGGACGGGGAGCCGGTGGAGGGCGAGCTGGAGGCGGCCGACGAGGCCGCGGTGGTGCGTCACCTCCAAGGAGAGGGCCTGATTCCGATCCAGGCCCGGCGCGCGGGCGGCCTGCGTGACCAGCTGCGCCGCACCCGCACCCGCGGTCTCACCATCAAAGAGATCGGCGTGCTCACCCGCGAGCTCTCGACCCTGCTGGAGTCGGGAATGACCCTCGACCGCTCCCTGCAGATTCTGATCGACCTCACAGAAGAGGATCGCATCGTACGCGTCCTTCAGAACCTGCAGGAGCGGGTCCGCGGCGGTGCCACCTTCTCCGCCGCTCTGGAGGAGCAGGACGGACAGTTTCCGCGCCTGTACGTGAACATGGTACGCGCCGGTGAGGCGAGCGGCGCCCTGGAGGCGGTCCTCGTCCGCCTTGCCGAATACCTGGAGCGCTCCGCCGATCTTAAGGAGACCGTCACCTCCGCCCTGGTCTACCCCGCCATCCTGCTGGTCGTCGCCGGTATGTCCGTGATTCTGTTGCTGGTTTTCGTGGTTCCCCAGTTCACGGTTCTGTTCGAGGACATGGGCGCCGCTTTGCCCCTGCCCACCCGCATCGTCATCGCCATCGGCGATCTGTTCCGCGATTACTGGTGGGCCATGCTCTTGGCGCTCGCGCTCATCGCCCTGGGCCTGGAGCGCTGGCTGCAGAACCCGGTGGTGCGCACCCGGGTCGACCACAAGCTGCTGGACCTGCCCCTGTTCGGAGACCTGATCTGGAAGCTGGAGACCGCCCGCCTCTGCCATACACTCTCCACCCTGCTCAAGAACGGGCTGCCGCTGCTCAGCGCCCTGAACCTGTCCAAGGAGGTGGTGTCCAACCGCAAGCTCTCCGGACTCCTGGGAGAGGCGGCCGAGGACCTCAAGCATGGCCGAGGCTTGGCCGAGCCGGTGGCGCGGCGCCAGATCCTGCCCCAGATGGCGCTGCAGATGATCCGGGTGGGGGAAGAGTCCGGCAGCCTGGACGCCATGCTGGCCAAGGTGGCGGAGATCTACGACAAGGAGACCCAGACCAGCGTGAAGCGTATGCTCACCCTGCTCGAGCCGATCCTGATCATCGGGATGGGCGTCGTCGTCGCCGGGATCATCATCTCGATCATCGTCCCGATTCTCGGCGCGAATGAGCTCGTGATGTAGATCGGGCTTTTCGAGGGGCGAATCCAGAATTCGCCCCTCGATAAGCCCGATTGATACAAGATAGAATGCTCGATCGGCTATACGGCAAAAAAGATTCGTGTGATGCAAATGCAAAACTTCAGACTATCCGGGTCCTGCTCGGGCCTCGGACCTCGCCTCTCGCGCCTCTCCTCCGGTTTCACCCTGGTCGAGCTGCTGGTAGTGCTCGCCATACTCGGTCTCCTGGTCGGGCTTGTGGGGCCTCAGGTCATGAAGGCCCTGGGCAGCTCCAAGACCAAAACCGCGCGTATCCAGATAGAAGAGCTGAGCGGGGCCTTGGACATCTACCGGCTGGAGATTGGCCGCTACCCGACCACCAACGACGGGCTGCAGGCCTTGGTGGAGCAGTCGGGAGACGCCAAGAATTGGAACGGCCCCTACCTGAAGAAGTCTCAGGTCCCAAAGGACCCCTGGGGATTCGACTACGAATATCGTTCGCCCGGCGAACATGGACCCGTCGACATCTGGACCCTGGGCGCCGACAACCGGGAAGGGGGCGAAGGAGAAGACCAGGACGTGCGCGGGTGGGAGTGATTAGGAAAGGCGAGGGGCGAGGATCGAGGGTAAGCCATCCGGTAGCTCTGTGTGTTGATCGAAGACTTGCCATGCACCTTTGAGTCTCTCGGGAACGAGAGCGGCAAGCATTCCGCCCCCTCGCGCCTCGCGCCTCTCTCCTCGAGACTTGTCTGTGGTTTCACCCTGCTTGAGCTCATGGTGGTGCTGGCCATCGCCGCCCTCCTGCTCGCCATCACCCCCCCTCTGATCACCGCCGCCCTCCCCGGGGTCGAGCTAAAGTCCTCCGCGCGCCGCGTTGCGGCTGGATTGCGCTTGGCGCGGGAGGAGGCGATTCGTAGCGGGGGTGACACCGCCTTCACCCTCGACCTGGAGGAACGGACCTTCAAGGTCGACGGCGGCTACCGCATCGGCACGCTCCCGGAGGGGCTGAAGCTGAAGCTGGAGGCGGCCGAAAAGGAGATGCTGAGCCAGCAGGCCGGCGTGGTCCGCTTCTATCCTGACGGCAGCTCCACCGGTGGGCGCATCATCCTGTCCCGTGACGGCACGGGATATCAGGTCGGTGTCCAGTGGCTGACCGGGCGCATCCGTATGGCCACGTGGGAGGCGCAATAACCGGCCTCGTTTGATCTCGACGACCTGCAGGTAACCGAATCAATGGAAGCACCGAAGCGCATGACCCTCGACGATCTGTTGGCAAGCCGCGAGGAGGGTGTCGAGCTCGATTTGGCCTACATCATGGGCTAAAAGACAAGCAAGATGGTATGAGATCGCACAAAAATCGCCTTAGTCCTCCCGCAGTGGAAGGGCGAGCCGGGTGCCCGCACCCGGGTTCCGCGTCATTTTGTTCGTCTGCGGTCATGGGTGCGCGCGAAGCTGGCTTCTCGCTGCTGGAGGTGGTCGTCGCCTTCGCAATCCTGGCGTTGAGCCTGGGCCTGTTGATCCAAGTCTTCTCCCAAGCAATGAATACAACCGTCCTGAGTGGTACCTACTCCCGCGCCGCCACGCTTGCCGAGGCGCGCCTCAACTCCGTCGGGGTCGAGATCGACCTGGAGCCGGGAACCCATAGCGGCGAGCCGGAGGACGGGCTCGGCTGGCAGGTCTCCATCGAGCCCTACGACCTGGGAGAACTACCTTGGGAGCCGGCGTTGGAGCCGTTACTGGTGACGGCGGTGGTCTTCTGGGATGATGCCCGTGGCCGTCGGCAGATCTCATTGAGTACGTTGCGGCTTACGGACTCTTTCGGCGACCTCGGCTTTTCTGCTTCGCCAAACGCGGCTCAGCCGGCGGTGCCGAACGCGCCGAACGCCGAGATCCCCCGTTGAGGGTAGCCGAGCCACAGCACCGCCCCATGCGGATTTTCACCGGCAGGCCGTCTCATTCCTCCCCGGCCCTCGGCCCTCGGTCCTCGGCCCTGGTAACCGGCTTCACGCTGGTGGAGCTGTTGATCGCGCTGGCTCTCATGAGTCTGATCACCCTGTTGCTGTTCTCCGGGTTGCGTTTGGGCACCAGCGCCTGGGAGGGGGTCGAAACCGTCGCCGAGCGGACCGCCGAGCCGCGCATCGCGCGCAATTTTCTGGAGCGAGTGTTGACGCAAACGCGGCCGGCGCGGGTGGAGTTTGATGCCGAGGAGGTGCTGATATTCGCCGGTGATGCCCAGACTCTGGAGTTTGTCGCACCTCTCTCGGAGCACGTCGGGACCCCCGGACTGTATGTCCTGAGGCTGTCCTTGGAGGGGGAGGCCCAGCTGGTGCTCACGCGCTGGCTGCTGCACCCCGACGTCCTCGAAGGCTTCGGCGGCATTCCCGAGTGGGAGCCGTTCGAGGGCGGGCGAGGTATCTCTGACAGCGGTCCCCTGGAGGAGGATCTTGCCGCCGGGGCCTACGGCAGAACCCTGTTGCTCGATGGCGTGGCGGAGCTGGAAATCACCTATTTCGGTATCGATGAGGGGATGGAGGAGCCCGACTGGTATCCGGAATGGTTGGAGCAACCCCGCATGCCTTTGGCCGTTCGCATTCACCTGACCACGCTGGAGCAGCCATGGCCGGATATGCTGACTCGCCTGCCCCAGCTGGACCAGCGGCAGAACGAGAGGCCGAAGAGGCCATGAGCGGGCGGCCTGCTGCGCAGCGCGGGATTGCCCTCATGCTGGTGCTGTGGGTCCTTGCCCTGCTCACCATCATCGCCGTGGGACTGACTGCGGCACAGCGCACCGAGACCACCCTGGCCGGGAATCAGCTAGCCACGGTGCGCTTTCGTGCAGTGGCAGAGGCGGCTGTAAGCTTTGCGATTCTCAACCTGCTGGCCCCGGCCACGGTGCTCGATGAGGAGACCGATGTCTGGGTTCCGGACGGCATGGCGCGGCCTTGGCGGTTCGGCGGCGAGTCCCTGGAGATCCAGGTATTCAACGAGGCGTCCCGAATCGATCTCAACGTGGCGGGGAAAGAGCTCTTGGTCGGCCTGACAGCCGCCCTGGAGCTGCCGGAGGACGAGGGTGCCGCCCTCGCCGATGCCGTCGAGGACTGGCGCGACCTCGATGACTTCACCCAGCTCAACGGGGCCGAGGATGGCGACTACGAAGCCGCGGGGCGCTCATACGGCGCCAAAGACAGACCCTTCGACAGCGTGGAGGAGCTGCAGCTGGTGTTGGGTGTGGATTCCGAGCTCTACCGCACCCTGGCACCGGCTCTCACCGTGGATTCAGGTACCCCCGAAGTGGATCAGGAGTTCGCCGACCCTCTGGTCCAAGCGGCCGTGCAGGGGATTACATTGGCGGAGGCTGAGCTCGCGCAGCAGGAGCAGCAGGCCCTGATTGAGGACGGCGCTCAGGAGGTTGTTTCCCTGAACCGCGGCGGCCCGCTTTACCGGATCCGTGTCACCCGGCTGGCCGAGGACGAGCCGGGCCTGAGCATGGAGGCCCTGGTGCTCGTCGAGCCGGGTGATAAACCGCCGTTCAGCCTGCTGTGGCGACGTTTCGGGTTGGTCGCCGAGCGCCCTGCCGCGTCTGCGCAGGAGAACGGCTCGAGATTCGGTGACCGCGGGGAATGACGCTTGTGAGCCTGTGCGCCGATGCACGCATCTGCTCGCAAGGGCTTTACTTTTTCGCGGGGAATGCGCATCTTTGACGCACTCTTATTTGACGAAAGATCACCGCGCCTCGGTTCTCGGTCGCGACATACTGGTGACATGGCGTTGATTCCGCAACGGGACTCAGTTTGCTAACACGGGATGGCCCGCACTGAAGCCTTCAGCTCCCTGCGTATGCCGGCCTTCAAGACCGGGTTTTCGCTCGACGATTTTTTCGAACGTTGGCATGACGCCTTGGTCGTCTGTCTTCCGGGAGGGCTGCGCCGCCTCCTGGCGCGCCGGGACCAACGCCTGATCGTCGCGCCCGAAGGGGCGACGGCAAGAATCTACCAAATACAGGGCGGAGAGCGGGCAGTCTTGGGAGAGCTGGATGCACAGGTTCCCGGCTCTCTGCAGGCGGTCCTTGCCGGTGTCAAGGGCAGACAGCACAGGTCTGTGGTCCAGCTCGCCGCGGATAAGGTCCTGACGCGGCGCGTCTCGTTTCCCGCCCAAGTGCGGGGCAACTTGCCGCAAGTCCTGGGCTATGAGATTGACCGCCTCTCGCCGTTCCGGGCAGATCAGGTCTACTTCGATTTCCAGGTTGCGGAGGAGCCGGTTCCGGGAGGAAAGATCGGAGTGGATTTGGCGTTGTGCCGCCGCGATCTGGCACGAGAATGGCTCCAGCGCCTGCGCGATGGCGGCGCACCGGCGGAGCGGTTGACCTGGGACGGCGCCTGGTCGAAGGCTAATCTGCTGCCCGCTGCCGAGCGCCCGCAACGCGGCTCGGGTGTTTTCAGTCCAACCAAGATCCTGCTGTTGCTGGTGTTTGTTCTCGTGGCAGCGGCACTGGCAACCCCCATCTGGCAGATGCACCAGATCCGCAGCGAGCGCGCAGCCAGCGTCGAATCCCTCAAGGGGCGCGCCGAGAAGGTGCACGAGATGCGCACCACGCTGGAGCGTGCACGCCAGGGGAGCGTGGCGGTCCTACAGGCCAAGTGGGAGCAGCCGCGGATGATCGATTTGCTGCAGGAGCTCACGGAGCGCCTCCCCGATGACACCTGGGTGCAGAATCTGGATTTCCGCGAGGGTGAGATACAAATCCGCGGGGAATCCGCCCAGGCCACGGCCTTGATCGATCTGCTCGATCAAGCGCCGGGGATAACCGACGTGACCTTCCGCTCGCCCGTGGTCCAAGTGGCTGGCAGCGGCAAGGAGCGCTTCCATATCTCAATGAAGTTCAAACGCCAGGAGGTGGAGGAGTCGTGAGCGAAGCCATCGGTGACAAGGGTGCCTGCATCCTCGCCTGGACGGCGGCTTTGATCATTCCCGCGGCGCTCATCTTCGGTATCGGCTGGCCCTGGCTGGAGCATGTGGGAAACCTTGAACAGGAGATAGAGAACCTCGACGACCAGATGGCCCGTTACCAGCGCCTTCTCCTTACGCTGCCGGGGTTGCAGACCGAGCTGGACCAGGTACGCAGCAACAAGGACGTAAAGGACTTCTATTTCGCTGCCAAGACCCCCGCGCTCGCCGGTGCGCAGCTGCAACGCGAAGTGCAGAAGATGGTAAACGCCTCCGGCGGGCGCGTCGTGAGTACACAGCTGCTGGCGTCCGCCGAAGACGAGCAGCCACCGAAAGTGCGCGTGCGCGCGCAGATTCAGGGAAAGACCGAGGCGTTGCTGGAGGTGCTCTATCAGCTCGAGCAGGCGCGCCCGTTCCTCTTCGTCGATCAGATTTCGGTCCGCTCGACGGCCTCGAGGACGGTGGCGAAACGCAACCCCAGATCGCGTGGGCGCAGCCGGCATCGATCTGTGCGCCGCCAGCCCCAGGGGCAGCTCACGGTGCGGCTGGACGTGTTCGGGTACGCGTTGGCGGAATCGCCGTGAGGGCGCTCTTTGCGCTGCTGGCGCTGTCCCTGGCGGTCGTGCTCGTTTGGCAATGGCGTGACTGGCCGCCCCCGCCGCCCGGGGCGGCCGAGGCAGATGCTGCACCCCCCGACGGCAAAGCATCGGGACAGACCGAAGAGAATCCGCTGGATCTGCTCACGCCTCTCGGGGAGAAGGATGAGTACGCAGAGGTCACCGAACGCCCACTGTTTCTGCCCGACCGCAGACCACCGACAGAGGAGCCGCCCGAGAAAGAGCCCGAGCCTGAGCCGGAGCAGGCTTCCGACCTCGCCCGCATGGACCTCAACGCCGTCTTGATTACGCCGGCCGAGTCCTCGGCCTGGGTTCGCGATCCTTCGAAGCAGGAGCTGGTCCGTCTGCGCCTCGGCGATGACCTGGCGGGCTGGTCCGTGAAGGAGATCCTCGCCGACCGCCTCTTGGTGGAGCGACAGGGGGAGACAGATACGTTAATATTGCGCGATTACAAGAACATGCCTCCGCCGACTCCACCGCCACGGCAGAGGCCGGCGGCCCGCAACCGCCCTCAACAGCGGCAGCAGCAGGCCGCCAAAGGGTCGCCGCGGGTGCAAGATGCCAAGAACCGCAATCAGCGCCGGCCGGCGGTAGACCGCTCTGATCCGAGACGAAATGCTCTGCAGCGGCCAGGAGTGCAGAACCCGCGTACGAGGGCGAATACAAGTCCTCCGCGACAGTGACGTTTACAACAGCAACGCCCACAACAGCAATGCCTACAGAAGCAATGCTAGGTGCAGGAGTAACGGCTTGAGGCTACCGCTGATCTGTTTCCTTGCCGCCCTTGTGTCGATCCTGAGTGCGTGCGAGCGATCGCAATGGGATCCGACGGTGAAGATCGGCGATCCGAAGGGCCATATCGTCGACAAGGGCGACCCCCGCCGGGGCGGACGCGCCGGGACCTACGCCGCGAGAGACCGCGGCATCAGTCTCGAAGCCGGCGCCGGACCGGCCGCGAAGGATTCCGTGAAATCCGGCACCGGAACCTTCGTGCACAAGGTCACACCGCCGAAGGTGGATACGACCCCCGGAGACGTCACCCTGAACTTCGACGGCACCGACATCAGGGAGGTGGTCAAGGTCATCCTCGGCGATCTGCTTCAAGTGAATTATGTGCTGGACCCGGGGGTTTCGGGCGCGGCATCCCTGCAAACTGGCCGGCCGTTGCGCAAAGAGCACCTGATTCCCACCCTGGAGACGTTGCTGCGCATGAACAATGCGGCGCTGGTCAACCGCGGCGGCACCTACGAAGTGGTTCCCATGACCAATGCCGTCCAAGGCAAGGTGGTGCCGCAGCTGGGCGAGTCCTCTCGCGCATTGCCCGAGGGCTACAGTATCCAGGTGGTGCCCCTGCAGTACATCGGTGCCGAGGAGATGAGCAAGATACTCGAGCCCCTCGCCCCGGAGGGCAGCATCATCCGCGTCGACAACCTGCGCAACATGCTGGTGCTGGCCGGATCCAGCCCTGAGGTCGGCAACCTGCTCGATACCATCCGGGTCTTCGACGTGGATTGGATGGCCGGTCTCTCGGTCGGCTTTTTCACCCTCGACTACGCCACTGCGGGGGACGTGGTCACCCAGCTCGATACCCTGCTCGCCGACGAGGGTGGGAACCCGTTCAAGGGGCTCTTTCGTTTCATCCCCGTGGAGAGCGCCAACAGTATCCTGGTGGTCTCTCCCCAGGAGAAGTACCTGAAGCAGGCGAAAGACTGGGTCGAGCGGCTCGATCTCGCTGAGGCTACCGGCTCAAGCAGCCACCGCCTGTTCGTGTATCGGGTGAAGCACGGCGATGCGGAAAGCCTGGCCGACATTCTGACCAAGTTGTTCTCAGGCGAAGGAAACGGAGGAAGCGGACGCGTCGGCGGCGTTGCGCCCGGGTTGCGTCAGGCCTCGATCGAGTCCGGCGAGGGGGCGGGGACGGAAGGTGCCGGCCGCCAGGCCCCCAGATCCGCCGTCGCCAGCAGCATCGAGCTCTCCTCCCAGGTCAGCATCGTTGCCGACGGCGTCAACAACTCGTTGCTCATCAAGTCCAATCCCCGCGATTACAAGAAGATCTTGGACGCCCTCAAGCAGCTCGACTTGGTCCCGCTGCAAGTGCTGGTGGAGGCAAGCATCATCGAGATCAGCCTGTCCGGCAGGCTGCAATACGGTGTGAACTGGGATTTCAAGGGGGTATACAGAAACTACGACAGCAATTTTCAGTGGAGTCCCACGGACACCGGCACAGTCGCGGCGGCTTTCCCCGGCTTCAATTGGACTGCGGTCCTGCGGCCGGACACCGTGCGGGTGGCTCTGAACGCCCTCGCCAGCGAGGGCCTGGTCAATGTGCTCTCGTCGCCGTCGCTTATGGTGCTGGACAATCAGACCGCCTCGATCCAGGTCGGGCAGCAGGTGCCCGTGGCGACGACCCAACAGCAGGGTACGGCCGTCACGGACCGGCTGGTCAATTCCATCGAGTACCGGGACACGGGCGTGCAGCTCACGGTCAAGCCGCGAGTCACTCCAGGCGGTCTGGTGCAGATGGAAATCGAGCAGGAAGTGAGCAACGTTTCCACGACGGACAGCTCGGCGTCTGAACTCGCCCACCTTCAATACGCGCAACATCACCAGCAACGTGGCAGTGCGCTCGAATCAGGCCGTGGTGCTCGGCGGGCTCATCCAGGACCGAGCGCGAGGAGAGCAACCAGGGTGTTCCGGGTCTCTACACGCTCCCGGTGGTCGGCCCCCTGTTCGGAAACCGCACGCAAGACGCGGACCGCACCGAGCTCGTGGTGGTGCTCACGCCGCGGGTAATCGCCAGCGATGCGGACGTCAAGGAGGTCACCGAGGACTTCCGCGGCAAGCTCAAGGGGTTGGAGTATCGGTTCTGATTGCGAGCGCTCCCGATGTAGGGAACATAGTGGCGAACCTAGCCGAGAGTTCGAGAACATCCGAGAACCTGTTGAGATCCGTCGCGGTGCCACGCTCGATCGGTCTGTCCCAGAGGTCATCGTCGCCCAATGAAAGCGGCCATTGATTTCAAGGAAGTGGCATGCAAGTCGGCGCTTCATCCGATCGGTCGCGTTGACAATCCGATGGGCAAAAGTGTGGCTCATATCGGACATAAGGTCAGCCTGAGTACGGTCCGCGTGGCGTGTTCTTTTCTACCGGTTCGGTCTTGCTGAGCGCGGCGTGAACTCAGGCGTTCGGGCATAATCGGCTAGATGGACCGATCCAACACGCTTGGCCTGCGGATGGAAGAAAAAGCTTTGCCAATCTGGCGTCTCTTCCTGTCACTGCCGCTTCTCGTACTGATTGGTGCTTTTGCGTCCGTTCCAGCCGGTGCGGACACGGGTCGACCGAATCCCGAGCTCGGGCCCACACAAGTTCAGGTCGGCATCTTCCTGCTCGATCTCGACGCCATCGACAGCGCCTCTCAGAGCTTTCAGGCGAACGTCTACTTTGAGGCCGCATGGCAGGACCCGCGGCTGGCAGACGAGGCGCGCGGCACGACCACCCGCCGCCTGGAGGAAGTCTGGAACCCGCGGCTTCAGATTCTGAACCAGCAGCGGATCTGGTCGAGCCTGCCGGACGTCGTGGATATCGAACCGGATGGCACAGTCACATTCCGTGCGCGAGTCTGGGGCGATTTCTCGCAACCCCTGGATCTGCGCGAGTTCCCCTTCGATAGTCAGAGGATCGAAATCCCCGTCGTGGCAGCAGGATACAGCTCCGACGAGGTGGCGCTCTCGCCAAGCCCTGCGAGCGGGATCGGCACGAGATTCTCGGTCGCCGATTGGAAGGTAGTGGACTGGCAGATGACCACGGAAGTCGGGGTTCCCGGACCCGAAGGCGCGCAGGACGCGGCCGTTGCCATGGTGTTGGAGGCCGCAAGGCTCAGGGGCTACTACTGGATCAAGGTGATCGCGCCGCTGATCCTGATCGTGGCCATGTCCTGGGCGGTGAACTGGATCGACCCGAAGGACACCGGCACCAAGATCAGCATCGCCATTACCGCCATGCTGACACTGATCGCCTACCGCTTCGCCATCGGCGCCAGTCTGCCGCAGATCTCATATCTGACTCGAATGGACCTGTTCATCCTGTTCTCCACCATCCTCATCTATGCGTCGCTGGTCATGGTGGTCACCACCGCCGCCTTCAGTGCCAAGGGTAAGCCGGAGGTGTCGGGGAGGATAGACCGGGTCGCCCGCTGGGGCCTACCTCTGGCTTTCATCGCCTCATGGATGATCAGCATGATGATTCCGAACTAGAGGCGGCGGAGCCAGGAGTGGCCAGCGGCGCGGCCGGCGGTTTATACCACTGATCCCTGGGTACCAGCTTGGGCTCCGCCGGGTCGGCCTCGTAGGAGGGCGTCATGATTGCCACCCCGTACTCGTTGAACACGTCCAGAATGTTATCGTGCAGCGCCGAGTAGATCCGCGCCATGCTCGTCGGGATCGCTGCAATAGGCATTCAGCTCGTAGGTGACGGCGAAGTCCCCCAGTTCCTTCCTCAGCACGAAGGGCTCCGGTTGTTTGAGCAGCCCCTCGGTGCGGTCGGCGGCGAGCTTGAGCATGGCCTCGACCTGGCGCCAGGGGGTCTCGTAGCCGATGCCGACCGTGGTGTGCAGGATCAGGCCCTGTTGCTCGCCAAGCGTGCTGTAGTTGATGACCTCGCCGTTGAGGACGCTGGTGTTGGGGATCACGATCTCCTCGTTCTTCAGGGAGCGCAGCCGGGTCACCAGGACCCGAATCTCGATGACCTCGCCGACGGTGTCGTTGATCTTGACCCGGTCGCCGATCTTGAACGGACGCCGGTAGGTCAGGCTGTAACCGGCGATGATGTTGGCGATGATGGACGAGGACCCGAGGGAGACGATGCAGGCCGAGCAGGATGGAGATACCCTTGAAGGCCTCGGACTGGGAGCCCGGAATGTAGGGATAGGCCACCACGAGGGCGAAGATGATCACCAGCAGGCGCAGGATTCGGTAGGTCGGCCAGGCCCAATCCTGCTCGAACGACTTCAACTTGATGGCGCCGCTGTCGATACGCTGCGGAAGAAGGCCTGGATCATCCGCAGGATGTAGCGGGTGACGAAGAACAGGATCACCAGGAAGACCAGGTCCGGGATCGTGGCGAGCAGCCGCCGTCCCCATCTCTGCAAGCGGGTTCAGGATCAGATCGAACAGCCAGACGGCGAAGCCGCGCGTCCAGGGTAGAGACCCAGGACGAAGTTGAGGTAGAAGTAGAGCGTCAGCGCGATCAGGACGAGCGTGCAGTGCCTTGATGAGTCCGCGCAGGAACTTGGCCAACTGTTGCGCTCTGATGAACCGCGCCGACTGCGCCTCCAGGGCCTTTAGATGGTCCTGCAGGCGCCGCTGCGACGACGTCGTCCAGGCTGCGAAATCCCTTGCGGAAGCCGAACAACAGCCCGACGGCGATCAGGGTGGCCGCCAGGGCGTAAGCGCTCTTGGTCGACCAGGACATCGCGGGCTGCGGTCGAGACGATAGTCCGTAATTGTCTCTCGAAGCCGCAATTGGGCCGTCTCGGCGAGCACCTTTCGGCTGATCCCTTCTAACTTGGTATCTTCGTCGAAGAGGTCGAGCACAAAACGCTCGCCGGCCGTAATGATCGTGCGGTCGCCTTGTTCCTCCAAGTTGACGTCGCCCGAGGGGATAGTCTCATCATCCGCGACCGCTATGATTGCCTGTTTAATCTCCCTGGCGCGCCGCTTCGCGGGATAGGCGGAAATGCCCCTCACCGCCAGGAAGACACGCCCATCTATGACCACCTCTGCAGAATCGAGATCTACGGCATTGGACTGAGCTCCGCCGGCCTGCTCCCCTGCAGCGTGAATCACGGCGGCATACGAAGCCCAGAGCAAGAAACCGACGACGAGCAAGCGAGGCGCAGCGCTTCCGCGCCGCGGAGCGAGACGCTCAAACCCCTTCATGGTGCGTGACCTCCCCCGTTTGTTCAGATCACTATAACCCCAGTAAGCCAAGAGTTCCCGCGCGCTTGGCTCGAGGCTCTGCCCGGAAAGCCATCGCATTCCGCGCGCACTTTAGGTTACGGAGGCCAGACGATCTCTAGATTATCCGGAGACACGTAGTCTGCGCTCACGAACAACACCAGGCGCAGACCGTCGGTGAAGTAGGGATCGAGGGTGTAGTTGTAACGGGGGTCCTCGGGCGTTGCCACGCCAACGCCTTTGACGTAGCCGACGCCGGCCAGGCTGCCCGACAACAGCAAATCCTGGAGCAGGTAGTCGCGCGTCTCGTCCACATCGGCGTCGATCTTGTGGGTAGTGATCGTCTTCGAGGACAGCCTGACGCCGATGTCGCGGCTGATCTGCCCGATCCAGACATCTCGGCCCGCATGCTTGAGCGGCATGAGCCAGAGCCGCAGGTGGTTTCGCTCATCAACGGAACCGCGAGTCTTCTGCAGCGCGATATCCTGCTTGCGGCCGTCGAGGTACAGGGCCGAGACCGGGGAGGTGCGATACTTTACCCCGAACAGGGATGACCAGATCGTGCGCATGACTGTGCTGCCCGTGACCGTCTCGGTGGGATCCCAGCCGCGCCGAACGAACGCATTGAACAGCTTGCCGTTACCGGGCCCGATGACAACGATGTTGAGCGGGTCTCCCGGTGTCTTCCCATCCGGGCCCAGCGCGCAGCAGGGATAGGCTTCCAGCGCCCGGCGCAGCCCGGCGCGATCGACCTCGCGCCGAGTGCCCGGCGGCACGGCCTTGTCAAACTCGACCTGCGTGTAGTCTGCCTCGATGCCCGGCACCTCCAGCACGAATTCGAAGGCCTTGGTGCGCCCGGGGTGGTAGAGCACCGCGCTGACGTACTTCACCCCATAGTCCTGGTTGGTGTGAACGAACCCCTCTACGGTCTCGCCTACCGGGACGCGCAGGGGCATCGCCTGCCTGTCGAGATACACCTGCATGTCTTTCTCGGCCTTCGCCGAGAAGCCCGAGCGGAACATCCAGGCCACTTCCTGGGGCGAGAAATAATCCGGGTCCATCTGCGCCGGCAAGAACATATAATCGACGTCGTCGCGGTTCTCGACTCGGACCCAGACGGGCTGGATCTCGCGCGATTGCAGAGGGACTCGGAATATCGCGGCGGCTTCCTCCGCGCTCGGGGCAGCGACGGTGACTGTGACGCCATCGCGCGTCTGCGTCTGGGTTCGCTGCATAAACCCGGCTCCCTGTCCCGGCTTGGGCGTGAAGCTGGCACAGCCTGCCGCCAAGACGGCAGCGGCCACGGCAATAACGATGGCCGCGAACAGGCGCGCACACGTGTCTTCGCGGCATCGCGCGACGGCGATCGCGACGGTGATGACGGAGAGACTGCTTACCCCTGCTGACAAGGGCCGAGACCGGGACGGGAAGAACCGCAGGTTCACTTTCTGGCTCCATGAGCAGCAACTCTGCCCTGTCAGTTGATCGAAGCCAGCTTCAGCCCCACGATGCCGACCACGATCAGGCCGACAAAGAAAAAGCGGGCCAAGTTGGCCGGCTCGCTGAACAGCCCGACACCGACAATCCGGAAACGCACCGAACGTCCGCGTCGCAGCCCTATCTTGCTGCTCGTCGATGCTTGTATCCCTCCTGTTCTCATTATTCTTGAGTTTGTGATCATCGAGCGTTGAGCATAGGCAGGACCGCTGATCGACGAGGCATGCCTGTGGATTTTGCCGCCGCGCGTTCTGCTTCAAACGCCCGAGCAAGCTCGTCTCCCCGCCACGAGTCTGACGACGCCGGCCCGAGGAGGTAGCGTTGCATTCCGAGGACGGCGGCGCGCAGCTCGGGGCCGGGCCGGAATCCAATCTCCTGCGTGTTGCGCCAATCGTTCCAGGCCGCATGCGCTTCGATGGCATGATCGCGGCGGCAGGCGCGGCGCAATTTTCGAGCGGCCGCGCGATCCGCGGGATTCAGCGTCAACCAAAGCTGCTGTGCCAGGGCGGCGAGACGTCGCCTCTGCCATGCCCCAGCCGCTGTCGCGCAGACCGCAGCCAAAACCCAGAGCCAGGTGCGGGTCGATGCGGCGGCGTTGTCACCGGTGGCAGTGGACGGCGGCGCAACTACCTCGAATGTCACGCCGGGCAACGTTTTTGACTTGAGCTCTTCTGTCTTCGGGTTCCACCAGACATAAGTCAGCGCGGGAAGATCGAGGGTGCCCGGCTTCTGCAACAGATACGTGATCGTCTCGCGGCGCTCGCCGAGGAATTCGCCCCGCTGCGTCTTGTCGGTTACTTCCGGCTGGCCCGGATAGACGCGGACGCCGTCGGGAGCCTGGGTCGGGGCGGCAGCCAGCGCCATCCCGGTCATCTGTGCGGCGCGCTGCACGATCGTGCGTTTGAAGACGGCGCCGATTGCGACCGGGCCGGGTTGCGGTTCCCATTCTTCAGTGAGGTCAAATGATTCGGTGGTAACGAGGAAGCCGACACTTTCACTGCCCGGCGGGCGCCGTATCTCGACATGCGCCGCAGGCACCGCAACTCGCTGCTCCATTACGGGGCCGGTGAAGCCATCGCGGCTGTCAAAACGCACTTCAAACCCGGGGATCTCCACCGTTCCCGACTGCTGCGAGAACAACGCGAGCTCGTGGGCTTGCACGAACCAGCTTTCGCCGTCGATTTCCTGCGACGACACGACCGGGCTCCCAACCTTCAGGATCACCGTGCGCGGGATCTCCGGCAGCGAGAAACTGGCCGCACCCGCAAAGGATCCGCGCGCACGCAGCTCCACAAAGAACGGAACGCGCTGGCCGGTCCACGCCTTCGCTTCCGGCACGCGAATCGCCACCGGTGCGACCTCCGCCTGCGCAACGATCGAGAAAAGAAGAAGAACGACGAGCAGGATTGGAACAGGAGCTAACGGAGGGAACAGAGAGGAATGGAATACCTTCTCTGTTATCTCTGTTTCCTCCTGTTGAAATTTCTCCGTGCTTTCCGTTCCGAGGCTCATTTTGCGCCCTCCTTCTCCATCGCATTCTGGTAGGCGAATTTCGCCTTCAGGAAGTCCGCCGGCTTGGTCTGCACGCGCCGCAGCCAGAGGGCTTGAACGGATGCATCGGTAACGGCCTGCTCGCCGGCGATTTGGGTTTCCTGCCCCTCATTTTTCTTCGCCTTGTTGTCGAAGACGATCTCGTCGGCACCGATCTTCTGATCACCCATGTCGCCGCCTTGTCGCTCGACCTGTTTCGCGCGTGCAGCAGCAAGCTCGCGGTTCTCCCGGGCTTCTTTCCAGTCAGGACGCTCGGCCAGCGCGCGATCGTAGGAGGCGATGGCGGCTTCGTATTTTCCACGCAGGAGCCAGGCGTTGCCTTGATTGTAATGCGCATCGACGGTGTCTCGGCGGGCGAAGGCTTGGGCCGCCTTCTCGAATTCCCCGGCACGATACCAAGCGGCGCCTTGCCACATCGGATCCAGGAAAGCCTGCGCCGCCGCGTTGAATTCACCGCGTTCGAAATGGCGGGCGCCCTGTTGATCGGGTGTCAACCACAGACCCGCCCAGGTGATGGCCACAGCCATGGCGAAGGTTTTCATGTCGCCACCCCCTCACCGCGGCGTTCACGCCGGAATGAAAGCAGCACCAGAAACGCAACCAAAGGCACCAGCCAATAGCCCGCTTCCTGCCACTGCCCGCCCGCCTCGCCACCTTGTGCAATTGGCGCGCGAGCCGCACGATGGATGACGGCCGCCACGTCGTCGCCGCCTCCGAGAGCGATCGGCTCGACCGCGGCGTCGAGAATCTCGGCCGCGGCGCGCAGCGCAACGCTCTGCGAAGAATCCGGCGCATTTACGGACAGAAACTGAACAGGCAGCCGCAACTCGCCCCGGGCGGACTTCAGCCCCGCGACATCGGTGTCCACCGAGTCGGCCAGCACGACAATGCTGCCGCCTTGCTTTCCCTCGGCGAGGACCGGGGCGGCTTCGAGCAACGCGAGGTCCAACCGGTCGCCGGGAACTGGCATGATGGCCGGGCTGATTTCCGCGGCCATTTGCGCCACTGCAGCCGTGTCGCGCGTGGGCGGCAATACCAGGTGCGCGGATCCCGCATAGGCGATGAGGCCGAGAGGCTGGCCTTTTCGCGCTTCGGCCAGGTCCGCGATTTTCAGACGCGCCCGCTCCAGCCGCGACGGCGCGGGGTCGGGCTGTTCCATGCCGATGTCGGCCTTCAGCAAAATCATCAATGGCGTGGCGTCATCGGCGAAAGGCGTCGGCTCCGGTCGCCACGTCGGCCCGGCAATGGCCACTGCTGCGACGAGCCAGCCAACCAACAGCCACCGTGCCGTGCCCTGACCCACAGCACTACGGCCGATCGCCAGTGCGTCCAACAATTGCGGATCCATCTGCATGCGCCAGCCACGCAGCGGATCGGCATGCCGCTGCCACAGCCACCAAAGACCCACCGCAAGCGGAACCAGCAGCAACGCCAGCGGGCGGATGAAATGGAAGTCGGAAAGCTGCTCGATCATCCGGGAACAGGAGTAATTTTTTGAAAGAAGCTAACGGAGGAAACAGAGAATCATTAGCCGCCTCTGTTTCCTCCTGTAAAGCTCCTTGCTTACTGCTCATACCCCAACCTCAAGTTTTCCTGTGAGCGGATTCACGCGCATCGATCCCTGGACCGGCAAAGCAGTGGAGGCCCGCGTGTGTTGCAGGATGACCGTCGCCTTTCCCGCAAGCGACAACAGCAATGCGGCCAGCAGCGGCCAGTAATACAGATCCCGACGCGGGCGATGACTGATCACTTTGACCTCGCGGGTTTCGATGCGGTCCAGCTCGGCGTAGATGCCTGCGAGCTGCCCTCGGTCGGCGGCGAAGAAATAAGAGCCACCCGCCGTGCGTGCCACCTCGCGCAGCGCTGCTTCATCGAGCTTTTCCTCGCCGACGGTGGCCGGGTCGCCGATGGCGACGGTATGAATGCGGATACCGCGTTGGTGGGCGACGCGAGCGGCTTCGACCGGCGGTACCTGGCTCTTGGTGTCATTGCCATCGGTCAGCGCGATGATGGTTTTCGCGGGGGCGTCGCTTTGATCAAACAGCGTGACGCCGAGGCCGATCGCGTCGCCGAATGCAGTGCGTGGACCGGCCATGCCGATGGCGGTCTCGTCCAGTAAACGGCGCGACAGCTCCAAGTCGGTCGAGAAGGGTGCCTGAAGGAAGGGTGCGTCGCCAAAAACCACCAGACCCACGCGGTCCCCTTCTCGGCGGGTAAGAAAATCGCCCAGGACCTCCTTCACCGCGCTGAGACGATTCACTCTTGCCCCGGACGCGTTGGTGAAATCCTCCTGACTCATCGAGCCTGACAGGTCCACCAGCAGCAGAAGATCGCGCGTCGGCAGATCGCGCGTGACGGGAGGCTCCAGCCATTGCGGCCGCGCCAGGGCCGCAAGCACCAGCAGCCAGAGCGACGCGAACAAAACGTGCGCCCCCCATCTTCGCGGGCTTCGACGCGCCGGCGATTCCCCGGCACGTGCCGTTTGGATGCGTGCGCCAAAGGGTACCCGAACCGCCACTTCTGCCACAGGCCGCGGCGGCAGGATCGCGCGCAGCAGCCATGGCAGCGGCAGCAGAGCGAAGATCCAGAGATGGGCGAAGGTCAGCATAGTGGTCAGTGGTCAGTGGTCAGTGGTCAATGGCGACGGATCCAGCGGGCAGCGTAGTCGCGGAGCGCGGCAAGGTCGCAATCAGCCGCGGGACGGCGATAAACCCCGACGGTGAGTTGTTCTCGCACCGTGTCGGGCATGACCTCAGGACATTGCGCGGTGAGCCAGTCGAGCCACGCGGCGCCGGTCTTTCCAGCGATCACCGGACGGGGCGCGACGGCGAGCGCAGTGCGCCGGAGGAGCTCTGCGATGCCGGCAGGATCATCGACCAAGGCAAGCTCGCGCAGGGCCGCGCGACGATAGGCGTTGGCACGCCAGTGTTTCCAAGCTCGATGGACGAGGAAGAAAATGATGACGACGAGGATGCCGCCGCCGACATACCAGCCCGGCGCCAGCGGCCACCAGGACACCTCCGGCGGGAGTACGAGGTCGTGCAGGCGGTCGAGACTGGTGACGGCTTCGTTCATGGCAGCGATGAATTTGAACAGGAGCAGACAGAGGAAACGGAGTGAAGATTGGGATTCACGTGCTTCACTGTTTTCTCAGTTGCCTCCTGTTCCATTCCTAAGACTTGGTTGCTATCCGTTCGCCGAAGAGGATACGCAGTTGATCGGCGACTGGCTCGGCGGTGGAGACGGGAATTACCGGCACCCGCAAGGCACGGAAAATTTCGGTCCACTCGTCCAGTTTGCGCGCGAAGACCCGACGGAAGGAATCGGCAAAAGCCGAGCCGGCAGGAATTTCCCAACGGCTGCCATGGTCCGTCGCGATCATTCCCGGCTGACCGACGAGTGAAGCGCCCAGCGGATCGTAGGTCAGCACAGCCAGCACGTCGTTGTGCGCGGCGAGCAGCGTGGCGAGGCGCCGCGTCTCGTCGTCCGCGCCATCCAGGTCGCTGATCAACACCACGAGATGATCGTGCGCCGCGCGGCGCAAGGCGGCTTCGAGCACGCCGTTGAGGGTGACGTCGCCCTGAGCCGTCGTACCGGAAGCGGTCGTGCCAGAAGCGAGCGCTTGGTTGAAACGCACCACTTCGTGGAGCAGGCGCAGCGCTACGGTCTGGCTTCGTTTCGGGCGGATTTCGACCATCTCGGCCTCGTTGAAAACGATCCCGCCGACCCGATCGCCGACGCGCAGCGTGCGCCAGGCGCCGAGGGCGGCCAGTTCGGCGGCGACGACGGATTTCATCGCGCGGCGGCTGCCGAAAAACATCGGCGCACGTTGATCCACGATGAGCAGGACCGGGCGCTCGCGTTCCTCGTTGTAGACGCGGACGTGCGCAGAGCGGCGGCGTGCGGTCGCGCGCCAGTCGATGGAGCGCACATCGTCGCCCGGTTGATAATGGCGGAGCTCCTCGAAGGCGAGCCCACGACCGCGCAGCCTCGATGCATGCCGCCCAGCGAGCAGCGAATGGATCGGCTGGCGCGGGAGAAACGAATAGCCGCGCGCATCCGCCTGCAGCAGGATCAATTCGTCAAGCGTGATGGTAACGCGCGCGATCATAAGTGACAGAATGAGAAAATTTTTACAAAAGGAAACAGAGGGAACGGAGAATTCTGGAACTCTGTTTGGTCGCTTTTCATCTCTGTTTCCTCCTGTTCAACTCACACGGAGACCACGGTCTTCAACAGCGCTTCGATCACATCCGTGCGCGTCTTACCCACGGCCTCGGCTTCGTAGCTCAGATGGATGCGATGGGCGAGGCAGGCGGGCGCGACGGCGCGAATGTTGTCGGGGGAGACAAAGTCCTGTCCGTTCAGCCATGCGTGCGCGCGGGCGGCGCGATCGAGGGCGATGGTTGCCCGCGGGCTGGCTCCCAGGCGAATCCACTTCGCGAGATCTCCGCCGTGCCGCTGCGGTTCCCGGGTGCCGATGACGAGGTCCACGATATAGCGCTCGGCCGTTTCCGCGACGTGGATGGACTTGACCTCCTTGCGTGCGGCGAAGATGACATCCTGCGCGATAGGTGCCGGGGCTTTGCTGCCGTTCCCGGATTCCTCGCCGCGCACGAGACGCAGGATGACCGCTTCGTTTTCCGCGGGCGGATAGGGCACGTTCACATAGAGTAGAAAGCGATCCATCTGCGCCTCGGGCAGCGGATAGGTACCTTCCTGCTCGATCGGGTTCTGCGTGGCGAGCACGAGAAACAGCTCCGGCAGCTTGTGGGTCTTGCCCGCGACCGTGATCTGGCGTTCCTCCATGGCCTCCAGCAAGGCAGCCTGCACCTTGGCGGGCGCGCGGTTGATCTCGTCGGCGAGGACGAGGTTGCCGAAGATGGGGCCGGGCTGGAAATCGAAGCTGCCGGTTTGCTCGCGGTAAATCTCCGAGCCGGTCACGTCCGACGGCAGCAGGTCGGGCGTGAACTGCACCCGGCTGAATTCGCTCTCGACCAATTTGCCGAGGGTCTTGATCGAACGGGTCTTGGCCGTGCCCGGCAGGCCTTCCATAAGGACGTGGCCACCGGCGAGGACTGCGATGAGCAGGCGCTCGACCACGGCCTCCTGGCCGATGATCGCGGCGTTCATCGCGGCAGCGATTTGTTGGATGGATTCTCGGTGATTCATAGCTCTTTCTAATCGAATGCTTATGGACGGGTGCCATCCCCGCGTTCAGCGTGATCCAATGGTCTCGGGCAAAACCTTTCCACTGGCGCCCGAGGGGGGCTTGGCGCCGATGATGGCTGAAAGTGTTGTGGCCACATCGACCGTGTGGACTTCGCGGAACACGCGCTGTGGCTTGATGCCTGGCCCCGCGAAGACAATGGGTACAAAGGTGTCGTAGCGCCACGGCGAGCCATGGGTCGATGCAACGGTCAGGCCGTCGAAGTCGCTGATGAAGTGGTGCGGTTCGAAGACCACAAAGACGTCGCCAGAGCGCTTGGGGTTGTGATTGTTCAGAATCGAGCGGGTCAGATCGGTATCCGGCCCGCGGCCCTCCATCAGCGCGGTGCTCGAAACGGCCATGGCCACGCCCTTGAACTTCATCAGTTCGTCGGCGACCGCACTTTCGACTTCGGCCTGGCTAAAACCGCGTTCCTGGATCACCTCGCGATTCAGATACACGTAGGGGTGAAAATACTCCGTGATGAGATCTGCTCCGATGCCGAAGCGCTTCTTGAGGTTGGCAATGCCCGCTTCCTTGTCCCAGGCATCGGGATTCAAGAAAGACGCCTCGATCCCGTATTGGTTGATATATCCCGGAACCTCCGGGGCGCCGTGGTCGGCGGAGAGCACGACGAGGGTGTTATTCAGACCCACCTTCCTGTCCACGAAGGCCAGCAAATTTGCCAGCGTGCGGTCGAGGCGCAGCAGGTTGTCCTCCTGCTCCAGGCTCGACGGCCCGAAGATGTGACCGACGTAATCCGTGGAGGAGAAACTCACCGATAGATAATCGGTCACCTCATCCGCGCCGAGGGCTTCGTTTTCGATCAGCGCCTTGGCGAAGTCGAGAGTCAGCTCGTCGCCAGCCGGACTGAGGGTGAGCAAGGTGGTGAAGTATTTGCCGTCCGCGGGACCATAGGGATGCGGGAACACTCGGCCATAGCTGCCAAACGCGGTCTCCCAGGGTTGGTCGTCCGTGTCCCCGAAACGGTAAGTCCCTCGGTCGTGCAGCAGCTCCCAGCTCTTGTTGGCATAGCGCTGGGCGGGCTTGGTTGCATTAAAAGCGACCACCCACTCGGGATAGTTTTTGTAATAGAAACTGCTGGTGACGAATTCGGCCTTCTGTTTGGAAAACCAGAACGCCTTGCCCGCGTGACCGGCCATGGAAACGGCACCACGATCCTTCACCGACACGCCGAAGACCTTGGACCGGCCGGCCGTATAAATCGCGAGCTCGTCGCTGAAGGTCGAGACCAGCATGGCGGCCGGCGAACGCCCGTCGGTCTTTGCCACCTTCTGGGTGGGATCGATCTCGGTGCTTTTATCCACGTCCGCCCCGGCGCTGAGCAGCGGATAACGGACATCTTCGATGTTATAGGTCAACTGCCCGGTGGCGCGATCCAGCCAGGTATTGCCGATCATGCCGTGGATTGCCGGATGGGCGCCGGTGGCGAGCGTGGCGTGGCCGACGATCGTCTCCGTGTTGGCATGAGCGTGATGGGCGTCGGCGAACACCGCGCCGTTTTCCAGCAAGTAGCGGAAGCCGCCCTCACCCATTTCCGAAAGATAGCGTCCAGGCAGATCCCCGCGGAGTTGGTCCACGGTGATCTGCAGAATGAGCCGGGGCGCGGGATCGGCAGCACGCGCAACGGTGACCGCGCAAGCCAGTGTCCCAACGAGCGCAGCCGCAAGGAAGCGTTGATTGGGCGTGGTTTTCATGGTCAGTGACAGGTTTACTTGCTTTGTCCCGGGGATTGAAAGCGCGGGGCCGACCCTTCCCGGATCGGCCCGTGTCATTCACAGACGAAAGTAGCTGATTGAGACAGCGGCTACTTGCTCCCGCTTGCGGTTACCGCCTCCATTACGCGGTCCAGATTGAAGCTGCCGGGTTTCTGCCGTGGCGGAAACTCCTTAAAGCTTTGCAGCCATTCACCAACATAGGCGGCCGCAGGGGCGAGGATGAACATGTGATCGAAATACCATCTTGGGTAGCCGATACCTTCATCAACGGCGCGCTCGAACGGATCCATACGCAGATTCTCAATCATCGGCGCACGCATCGGCGTGAATGGGTTTTGCCATACGTGATATCCATGGGCATCCTGCCTCAGGAAAGTGATTTTCCAGTTGTTGTAACGCAGGGCCGCGACGCTGCCGTCGTCGGTCCAATAGAGGAATTCCTCACGCGGCCACTTGTCCGTCTCCCCCTTGAGCGCAGGCAGCAGGTTATAGCCGTCGAGGTGGACCTTGTAGGTCATGTCGCCGACCTGCCTGCCCTTGAGCAGTTCTTCTTTCACGTTGGGATCACCCACCGCCGCGAGCAACGTGGGCAGCATGTCTTCGTGCGAACCGATATCGTTGACGACCGTGCCGGGCTTGATGACGCCGGGCCACTTGATGATCGTGGGCACGCGGAAGCCGCCCTCCCATTGTGTGGCCTTCTCGTTGCGGAACATGGTCGTGCCGCCGTCGGGCCAACTGAACACTTCCGCGCCATTGTCGGTGGAGTACATGATGATGGTGTTGTCTTCCACGCCCAGTTCCTTAAGCTTGTCGAGCAACTGACCAACATGACCGTCATGTTCGGCCATGCCGTCGGCATAGATACCCAGCCCCGTCTTGCCTTCGGATTCCTTCTTCAGGTGGGTCCAGATGTGCATGCGGGTGCTGTTCCACCACACAAAGAAGGGTTTGTCGGCCTTGACCGCCCGGTCCATGAAGTCGAGTGCTGCGGCAGTGACTTCCTCGTCCACCGTTTCCATGCGCTTGATGCTCAACGGCCCAGTATCTTCGATCTTGCCATCGGCGGAGGACTTGATCACGCCGCGTGGCCCAAACTTCTTCTTGAACTCCGGGTCCTTCGGGTAGTCGGGATGCTCCGGCTCCTGCTCCGCGTTCAAGTGGTAGAGGTTGCCCAAGAACTCGTCGAAGCCATGAGCCGTCGGCAACATCTCGTCTCGGTCGCCGAGGTGATTCTTGCCGAACTGACCGGTCATGTATCCGAGCGGCTTGAGCAGCCCGGCGATGGTCGGATCCTCCTTCTGCATGCCTTCCGACGCTCCGGGCAGTCCAACCTTGGTCAGGCCGGTGCGCATGGGCGACTGGCCGGTGATGAAAGCGGACCGGCCAGCCGTGCAACTTTGCTGGCCATACCAATCGGTAAACACGGCGCCTCCCGCGGCGATACGGTCGATGTTCGGCGTCTTGTAGCCCATCATGCCCATGTTGTAGGTGCTGACGTTGAACTGGCCGATATCGTCGCCCCAGATGACGAGGATGTTGGGTTTGTCGGTTGCCGCAGAAGCCACTGGACCGGCCAGGCAAGCCCCCAGCACGGCTACAGTTGCGGCAACCCTTTTCATTGATGTGGTTAGTTTCATCTTTCTCCCTCTTTTTCGAGGACTATATGCATGAGCGCAATCTCGTTGAGTTTCCAGCCTTTGACATAGACGGCCGGAATTGTACATGTTTCCTCACTCGATCATGTCGACTCCTCCTGTGCTGAGTTGTGCCGGATTATACGGCTACTTGGGGAACAAGAACTGCCAGGTAAAGCTGACCTGCCAGTCCGGGTCAGCCGTTCACCACGCGACCGAACATCAGCGCCAGGAAAATCGAGCCGAGGACGGATACACCGAAGGCTACGCCCAACTCCTTGCCGGTGGAGTCGCCACCGACCGCCAGCTGAAAGCAGAAGCCCACCGCAGCACCCACGGAGTAGCTGCGACTGCGCAATATGCGGACCTGGAACAAGGGTTCAAGATCGTGCCGTGCGCGCCACTCCGCCCAGGACTGCATTAGAGCAGACGGACCTTTACCGGTCGTTCACGGGTTCTCATTGTCACTTCAGCTCCTCAATGTCCGGAAGCTTATAGGAGCCGTCGAAAACAGGCTGTCTCCGGGCCATACATGCGCACGAAGGTGAACCACCCTTTTCCGGGGATGGTCTTGACCCATTGGTTCTCCTTGCCCACCCGTGCATCCGGGCCGAAAAAGACGTCGAAGGAGCCATCGGCATTGGCTTGGGGCCGCTCGAACATAGAACGCACCGCGCCCCTGCCCTGATCCGTGTCGATGATGGTGCGTGTTTCCGAGTCGTAGACGGTGACCGACCAGAAGAGCTTGGCCGGAACCGGGCCCGGGACGGTGAGCTTGTAGTTCTTGGCTCCGTCCAGATAGGCGCCGGTCGCGTCTCTGGGCGTGTAGAAATAGAGCGATCCGTTGCCCACCTGCCGGCGCCCGATGCCCGCCGACGTGCCCCAGGCCATGAAGAAGTAGTAGTCGTTGGCCAGAAGATCGCGGTAGTTCGCGGTGCCGAAATCCTTGGTCTCAGGATCCAGCGGTCCGGCCAGCGGAATGAACTCCCAGTTCCGGTCTTCCCAGATCAGCCGCTCGGGGCGCGGATTGGCGAAGAAGGCCACGTTCATCTCGGCCCAGCCGATCCGGGCGGCCTCGGTCAGCATGGCCTCCATCTGCGCGTCCGGCTCGAAACGGCTCGCCCTTGCGTATACCGACGGCATCGAGCATGCCCAGCATGAACCGGCGTCGTTCTGAGCGGTCTCGTAGTCGATGACCGCGTGCAGCTGCCGCCAGTAGTCCAGGGTCTTTTCCCATGACAGCATCGGCAGCGGCGCCGGGTTTGCCCCGCACGTCGACGATTTCGTAGCTCGATTTCGTCGCCCGACTGCCCGAGCGGATAGACCTTCAGCTTTCGGGCGAGTTTGACGGCCTCGTCATAATCCCCGGTCTGCACGACAACGCGCATCGCCAGGACCGACTTCCAGGTCTTGCTGTAGAGCGGGGTGTAGCCGTCGGGGATCTCGCCCTCGTATCCGGGCGGGACCAGCAGGTTCTTCTCGCCCTTGCCCTTGCCCGAGCCGATGGTGCCCATGTCGCCGAACCACTCCATGTTGTGATCGTCGATCAGGCCGATATACGGCCCTTCGGGCACCTCGATCACCATCGGGCCGGTGTCCTTCAGGTCGAAGACGGCGATGACGTAGGGCGTGTCCTGGTTGGCGACCGAGAACTGCTGCTCGGGGTCCTGCGGCATGATGATGCCGACCTTGTTCGGGACCGCGCCGTGGGGCTCGAACTGCTGGATCACCGCCTCGGTGGCGACGGTGGGAAGAAGAACTTGTAGGCCTCGATAGCCCGGCGTAATTCGGTCGCATGCTGTACCTGATCGATCGTCTTCTGGTCGGCGGGGAAGCCGCGCATGAAGCGATAGGGTGATTCCTCCGCCAGCGTCAACATGGCCGTGCTGGTGGCGAGTAAAGACACAAGCGCTAGCAGTACCGTTCGGGTAAACATCTTCGCTCCTTCCATTCTTGAAATGCTTTGAGGTGCAGAGTGCCTCGCAGTTTGCAGCTACTTAGCGCATCGATACGCAAACCCGGGCGGACATCAGAGACCCGCCAGAAGATCGCGCCGAGAAATCGGGGTCTGACCCGAATAGTACGGGAAGAAGAACGCGGCCCGTTCGTTGAACAACTGGTGAGTGTCCACCTCGAATAGCGGCGAGGGTGACTGGAAACACAGCTCCCAGCGGCTCTCACCCTTGTAGAACCGGGCCCGCGGGCTGCGGGTGTCGTAGGCCAGCGTGCGCACCATGCCGTCGGCCACCTTCGCGGCGCGATCCATAATGGTGTCCATGCGGGCATCCGGCTCGAAGGGTTGGCCTTTGACGATCCCGAGCGAGGCCAGCATGCCGCGCATCGTGAAGTGCTCCGGCTCGACGGATTCTTCATCGATGAACTCGGCTAGATTCCTGAAATAGCTGCCGTCGGCCGGCGCTAGCGTGTCGAGCGGAACGTTGGACGCGTTGGGGAACTGCATCTTCGGTGGGTTGTCCTTTGCCGCCAGCGGATAGACCTTCATCTGCTCCATCAGCGAGACCGCGTGGTCGGTCTTGCCGTCCTTGAGGAAGCCGCGCATGAAGACGAAGACACCATAGGTCTTGCTGGGAAAGGCAAAGTAGCCTTCGGGTGTTTCGCCTTCATAGTCCGGCGGCAGGAACAGGTACTTTCCACCTTCTCCCTTATCCGGCCCTGCGGCCCCGATATCGGTGATCGGTCGGTGCCACATGTCGTCGATCAGTCCCTGCAATTGCGGGGGCACCTCGATGACCGTCGGACCGTCCTTCTTCAGATCCAGAAAATGCAGCGTGTAAACCACCTCGCTGTTGGCGGTGACCAGGATCGACTTGGCGTTGACCCGGTCCTTCCAGACCGGGACCGTCGTGGGGTTGGCGTCGAACGTCTCGGTCAGGGCCTTGCGTACGGAATACAGGCTCATCGCGGGCTCTGCCCACAGATAGGCCGAAACCGCCTGCTGAAATTGCAACTCGTCGTACAGCCGTTGCGATGTCTGTGGCGACGGATACCCCTCGTTGATCTCGAGGCTGGAGACCAGCGCCTTTCCCGCTTCCACGGATGAATCCGATCCCGCGTACAGGGCTGTCGTGCTCGCCAGCGCACCGGCCCCGATGAACAGTATGCTTTGCATCTTCTTCATGTCGTTCATTTCCCTTCGTAGGTCGCGTAATCGATCTCTTCGATCTGCGGCAGCTTCCAGCTCTGGTCGAAGTACGCCTTAGTTGGGCCATAGAAACGGAAGTAGGGGAACCAGGCGCGGCCCGGCATGGACTTGACCCAGTTGTTCTCCCAGCCCTTGGGAGGCTTTGGACCGATGAAGATCGGGTGTCGATCCGTCCGCTGTCGTGCGGATGCCCTCGTGACGCGAACCGCGCTCGGCCCGCTGCTGATCGGTGCGCACCATGCTGCGTGTGTCGAGGTCGTAGACCGTGATGGCCCAGAAGATCTCCACTGGTGGATTCGGTGGAACGTTGATCACGTAGGACCGGTCGCCGGACAGCGCGCGGCCTTTGGAATCCAGGAACATGCCGCCGTACCCCATCCCCTGGCCGTCTTTCGGGAAGCAGATCTTCTTGGAGGTCGTGCAGGCCTCGTAGGTGTAGCGGGCGCGGGGATCAAAACGGTCGTAGTACTTGGTCCGCTGGGTATGTTCCATGGCGTCTCCCGGCTCGGTGCCTTCGACACGGCCCAGAATCAGCCGCCAGCCATCGGCCCGCAGAACACCGGGAAGCCGTTCGCGGAAGACCATGTTCTTGGCCATGGCCTCACCGACCAGCATGGCGTCGAGCAGAATCTTCTGTCTGACGTTCCGTCGGTTTGAATGGCTTGCCTTTTTCGATGCCCAGGTCTTTCAGGAAATACATGAAGAAGCGGTCACGTTCGGCCACCGGTTCTTCCTGGATGGCTTTGTGAAGAAACTCCCACCACTTGATGCCGCGCGGCTGGAAGTTGCGACCAAACTTGTTCTCACCGGGGATGATCTGCGATCGCAATTCTTCATCGTGGAAGCCGGTCAGGATTTTGGCGGCCAGCGCATCGCGTTCTTCCACCGGCGTATTCACCCGGACCAGGTACCAGATGTTGTTGGTTTCCGATTTGACATACTCAGCGCCTTCGATGTCGGGAATCTCGTCGACCGGTGTTTCCGGCCCCGAGAACACCCAGGTGCCGCCCTTGCCGGCATTGGGTCCGAAGACGCCTACATCGGCGAGTCCTCGCTCCCACCAATCGACGACCAGCCCGATCAGCATGCCAGGTGGCATTTCCAGAACGGCCGCCTTGTCCTTGACGTTCATCCACCCGAACAGATAAGGCGTCGATTCGTTGGCGGTCAGAATCATCGCCCGTTCGTTGAACTTGGTGGCGAACACCATCTGGTTCGGCTTGATGTCGTACTGGTCGAGATAGGTCTGCCGCCATTGCGTTTGACCGACCATAGGCATGCCCCACAGATAAGCACTGCACGGCGCGGTGATAATCCATTTCGTAGTAGAGCTTTTCCGACGTTTCTTCGGTGGGAACACCGAGGTCGAATGTCAGCTTGCCGATGTGCGTGTCCACTTCATTGGGAAACACGGGATCCTCGACCTGGGCATGGTGCGCTGGTCAGGAAGCTGAAACCAATCAAGCAGCCCATGGCGAGATGTAAACAAGTCTTCATGCCGTTAGTCCTTCATGTTTGTGAATCGTTGATTTCGTTTGGGTTGGAATCGTGCCATCAGCAGCGGGAACGATTGTGAAAAGACAGACTTCGGCGACGCTGTAGTGCGCGTCGCCATCAGCCCTACTCACTTCGGAAACAGGAACTGCCAGGTAAAGCTGATCTGCCAATCCGGGGCACCGTCGGGCCGGACGACGTTGTAGTAGGCCTCCAGCCGAGAATTGATGGCCTGGTTGCCGACCTTGAAGACGCGGCCGACGCCGCCACCCACCGGTACGGTCCAGCGGTTGTCCGCGATTCGCCTTCCAGTTGGCCGTCAAGACCATGTCACTGATCAGGAACCAGCCGTTGTCCAGGTTGTAGTTGACGAAGGGCTCGATCAGGAGTTGGCTCACCTCCTTGCGATCCGAGTCGCCGGCGAAGGACCAGAGTTGGCGTCCCAGAATGCCCATGGAGCCCCACTTGGGCTGAGTCAGAAAGACCGCGGTCGGTCCCGCGCTCCATTTCCTGCTGCCGAGCTGATCGTCGGTGGCCGTCGGCATCGTGATGGATGGTCCGACGCCCCAGATCACCTTGCCGACCTTCACCGGCGAGAAGAACAGCGAATAGTTGATGTCCCCCAATCCAGTGGCGCCGTCTCCCTGGACCGGGTTGGGTATGCCGGGGATGCCGGTGACCTGTCCGGGGGTGTCGATCAGCGGTGCGATGACGCGGTTGACCAGGTTCCAGTCGCCGACAGTCACCGGCACTACTGGCTGGATGTTGAGAAAGCTCGCCTCGCCGTTGTCCGCGCCGTAGTCGAACTGAAACTTGAACGGCAGGCTGATGAGCGAGCTGATGGGATTCTGGACCGCGGAGCGCAGGTCGCCGCCGCCCTTTTTGTCCTCCTGCGCATGCCCGCCCGCGGCGCCGAAGAACATGACGGCGGCTAGGATCCCGGGGCCCGCGCCTTGGATTTTTCGAGCTGGCTTCATGATTGTTGTCTCCTCATCTCCCAGGTTGCTATCGTCGGCGCCGCATAGCGCCGGCGATACCGCCGACCACGGCCCCGGCGCGGGCGCCGCGGCGGCCGCCGATGATGCCGCCGATGACGGCCCCGCCGATCGCACCGCCCAGTATCCCTGCCTGTGCCGGCGGTGCGGGAACCGTCAGATTAACCACCAAGGCCAGCATCACCGTGGCCAGTGCGCCCTTGGCGCCAGATAAAAGAAAAGAAACCTGTGACCTCGTCATTTTCCACCTCCCTTGCCGCTGTCCGGCGACCTGTTGATCGTCGCGCCAGACCTGATGTTCCACGGTGCCGTCGCCCTTGGTAACGACAAACTCGCCGTTTGCCTTGCCGGCGATCCAGGTGCCCTCCGCGGTGGTACCGGAGAGGTCGGTAAGACGCCCTTGCCATTGGCCTTGCCGTTCTCGAAGCCGCCCTCGTAGATGCCGCCATCGGCGAACAGCAGCGTGCCCTGGCCATGACGTTCGCCAGCGCTGAAGCCGCCGTGGTACGCGGCACCGTCGGCGGTGACCTCGAAGCCTTCACCCTGCGGCATGCCCGCCGATAGCTCGCCCTGATAGCGGCTCCCGTCGGCGCCCTGGTAGAGTCCGTAGCCATCGGGCTGATCGGCCTTGAAGCCCCCCTCGTAGCGGCTGCCGTCGGCAAGCTCCAGCAAACCGAAGCCGTCGAACAGACCGTCCGCGAATCCACCCGTATAGCGGAAATCTCCTTCCGGCTCGCTGGCTCTCGAGGGTGCCTTCGCCGTTGGCCTTGCCGCCCTGCATGATCCCTTCGAAACGGAATTGGCGCTGATCGGATACGGTCACCTCGAGAACCCCTTGGCCCGCAAGCCGACCGTCCTCGCAGCCACCGCTCCAGCGGATCGCCTCTCCCGGCTTGAGAGGTTGGTCCGACCAGACCGTGCAGTCGGATCCGTCCACCGGCAGCCAATGATCGGCGGCGAGGGCGGGCAAGGGCGCAACTGTTAGGAACAGCACGCTGAGGCGTACTGCTCGCCTGAGATTGTTGTCGTTGATCCTCATCTCGGATTGAACCTCCTAGCAACTCATGGTGGGCCAACAAGCCAAATAGCTTGTGACCTCGGCGTAAAAGCATTCGGCGCTCGGGTAGAGCTGGTCGTCGTGCTCGGGTAGATGGCCTTCCAGTCCTGTTTCATATCCACAACCGTCCAGCCATTTTTCTGTGCTTCGTCGAGACCCTTGTCGAGACGGCCGATACTGGACTTGCGGTCGTAAGCCCATTCGCGCTCGCCATCGGTGTGGTGGACGTAAAGCGCAAATCGCTCGCCCTCTCCAGCCATCGTCCATTGCAGCATCGGCAGGTCGCCGTCGGAATTGCCGAACGCGGCGATCGGGCGACGGCCGATGTGCTGGTGGATAGCCACCGGCTTGCATTCCTTGTCGTCAAAGAAGTTGAGCTCGGGCAGGCGAACCAGTACCGGCTATTTCTTCAAGCTCACCTGCATGCCGTTGAGATCCAGCGTCAGCTCGACACCGATCTGCTCCCCGCTGACCTTGAGCTCGACCCCTTTCGAGTTCTTCAACACAGCTGTCTTGGTGCCGCCGGCAACCGCAAGCCCAGCCTTCGCCCCCGAGTAAACGCCTTCGATATCTTCCGGCGCGGACAGGTTGAGGACGTCACCGACGAACTCGGCCTTGGAGGCGCCGATCGTGGCCCCGATGCTGATACCGCCGATCGACAACGGGTAGTCCTTGCCCTCGTAGGTCAGGGTTCCGCTGCCACCGCTGACACCGACCACGAGACCGGCCTTGTAGATCTCAAACTGGATCTTGCCGCTTGGCTGCTCCTCTGCGAGAACCGGTGCCGAGAAAACGGCCACCGCGAGAATGAATGAGAGACCGACCGACTTGAGCGTGGAATTGATACTGAGTGCGTTCATCGTTGTAAAGACCTCGTTTCGTGCGGCGACGCCGCGGAAATGGCACTTCTGGCAGCACCGGTTGCTGCGGGCGGCTTGACCAGCCGCCCGCTTGTCAAGAGCGGAGCCGGGCAGGCTTCAATTGCCCGATGCCGTTTTCAGCGTCGCCAGCGCATCGTCCACATTGAACTTCGCGGGCTTCTGGCGTGGCGGGAACTCCTGGAAGGTGTCGATGTACTCCTTTACGAACGTCTGTGCCGGGACCAGGGCGAAGATCCGACGAATCCACCAGGTCTTGTAGTTGTTCGCGTCGGTATCCGCGCGCTCGAAAGGATCGGTGCGCAGGTTGAAGATCTTGGGAATACGCAGCGGCACGAAGGGCTCGCTCCAGACCATGAAATCCTTCTCGCGCTGCTCCATGAAGACCAACTTCCAGTCATCGTAGCGTAGGCTGACGAGCTGGCCGCCGTCGTTCCAGTAGAAGAACTCGCGCCGCGGCCAATCCGCGCCCGTCGCCCGCCTCGCCGGCCAGGTTGGGCAGCAGGTTGTAACCGTCGAGATGGACCTTGAACTCCTTGTCGCCAACTGTCGTTCCCTGCTTCAGCGCCGGCTTGATCTCGGGGTTGCCGGCGGCGGCCATCAGCGTGGGTACCCAGTCCAGCGCCGAGGTGCTGTCGTTGATCACGGTGCCGGCTTTGAACTTGGCCGGCCAGCGCGCGAACATGGGCACTCGGTAGCCGCCCTCCCAGTTGGTGTTTTTCTCGCCCCGGAACGGCGACAGGCCGCCGTCTGGCCATTCGTTGTAGTGCGGGCCGTTGTCCGCGGTGTACAAGACGATGGTGTCGTCGGCGATGCCGAGTGTGTCGAGCAGGTCCAGGACTTGGCCCACATGGCCGTCATGCTCCACCATGCCATCGGCGAAGATGCCGAGTCCGGTCACGCCCTCACTCTCCTCCTTGAGGTGGGTGTAGAAGTGCATGCGAGAGGTCGAGAGCCAGGTGAACCAGGGCGTGCCGGCCTCGGTGCTGCGCTTGATGAAGTCCATGGCGCGGCCGACGAACTCCTCGTCCGCGGTCTCCATGCGCTTCTTGGTGAGTGGCCCGGTATCCTCGCATTCCTGCATGCCCATGGGGCCGAAGCGGGGATCCTCGACGTCGCTCGGGGTATCCGTGGCCTTGCAGTCCAGGACGCCGCGGGGGCCGAACTCTGCGCGGAACGCCGGATCCTTCGGATAGTCCGGATTCTCGGGCTCTTCTTCGGCATTGAGGTGATAAAGGTTGCCGTAGAACTCGTCGAAGCCATGCACCGTGGGCAGGAATTCGTTGCGGTCGCCAAGGTGGTTCTTACCGAACTGACCGGTGGCGTAACCCAGCGGCTTGAGCATTTCGGCCAGGGTCGGGTCTTCCTTTTGGATACCGATGGAGGCGCCGGGGAAACCGACCTTGGTCAGTCCGGTGCGGATCGGGGACTGACCCGTGATGAAGGCCGAACGCCCCGCGGTGCAGCTTTGCTCCGCATAGTAGTCGGTGAAGAGGACACCCTCAGTGGCGATGCGGTCGATATTGGGCGTCCGATAGCCTGCCATGCCGCGGCTGTATCCGCTGAGGTTGGTGATGCCGACGTCGTCGGACATGATCATCAGGATGTTTGGTTTTCCGGCCTGGGCAAGCGCCTGCAGCGGGACTGCCGAGAGCACGGCGAGCCCGGTCAGCATCAACAGGAGTCGTTTCTTCATTGCGTATTTCCTCTTTGTGGGGGAGTTGAGAATGGTTCGGGCTCGGGTTTCGTTCCGTTCTTGGTCGCTTCGAACGCCCAGGCGATCGCGTCCAGCAAGGCTTGCCCGTCTACCGGCTTGCGGAAGAAGCCGGCGGCTCCACTACGTCTCGCCGCCTCGCGGTGTTGCTCGTTGTCGTACGCGGTCACGAAGATCACGGGGGGCCGATGTCCATGACGCGCAAGCAGTCCCGGCAGCTCCAATCCCGATACGTCCGGCAGTCGGATGTCCGCGATCACGCAGGCAGCCTCTGCGAGACGCGCAAGGCCAACGAGTGCGGGCACCGTCTCGAAGACCTCGGCGCGCATCCCCGCCGACTGCACGAGGCGCGCGAGTGCTTGCCGCACGGAGGGGTCGTCATCGACGATATAGACCGTGACCGGAGCCCTTGTCATGGGCGTTAGTCGATGTGCCCCTTCTTGTGCTGGTCCACGAGGTAGCCACCGATAGCCCCTGTGCCGGCGCCGATCAGGGCGCCTGCCCCCCAGTTGCCGCTCAGAGAGCCGATGAGTCCGCCGGCTGCGGCCCCCATCAGGGCTCCACTGCCGGCCCGCTGGCCTGTGGTGCTGCCGCAGCCCGCCAGGGCCAGTGAGCTTGCGAGAATCACGGGAATGGTTAATCTCTTCATGATGTTGTCTCTCGGTACATCAGCCCTTGCAGGGATATTTGTCTTCCAACGCCCGGACGACGCCCATCACCGGCATCTCCTTCATCAGGGCCTTGTCGCGTGCATTGGCCTTGGCCCAGGCGACGAATGCGACCCGGGCGTCCTCGAGCGTCGCGGTCGGCGGGTAGCAGATCAGGCGCTTGAGGGTCTTGCCGTCGCTGACGGCGTCGTGGTACTGCACGGTCGCCTCGAGAAAGGCCCGGCAGGAATAGATCGCCGGGGCGTAGTCCGGGTGGTCGGTGGGCGCCGAGCAAAGCTCGTAGAGATCCTTTGTCGTGTCGAGGGAAAAGTCGGCCTCGCCGACCTCCGCGACTGCGATCCAGGGAATCAGGAATGTGGCCGCGGCTGCAGACCACAAAGCTCTTGTCGCCATTGATATCTCCTCCTGGTCGTTAGTGACCTGGAAAGACACTACAGCGGAAAGCAAAGGACGGATATAGGACTTTGGTCCTATACGAGCGCTGGAAACGGTCGGTTCGTCGTGTGCGATCGAGGAGGTGTTACAGGCAGGCCAGCGGCTCGAGTCCGATGCGTTGACAGACCCGGACAAGGTCCGCCACATGGGTGACGCCGAGCTTCCCCACGACCCGCGCGCGGTGAACTTTGACGGTCTTCTCCGCGATCCCGAGGTGAGCGGCAATCTGTTTGTTGAGAGCGCCCGTGATCAGGCAACGCAGCACCTCCCTCCCGCGGGGGTTAGGGGCGCCACCGGCATTTAGAGCGCGGGATCGAGTAAAGGCACCGGACGACCAAAAACGCCCTACCTGCCGGTTCCGGCTCGGGCTCAATCAACCGAGCCACTCGACCACCGGCTCCAGCGTCAGACCGTTTGCGCGCTTTGCGAGCCGTCGGTCAAAGGTCAAAAACGCGGTCGCGCGCAAGCTGCGCGCCAGGTGCAGGGCATCGGCGAAATCCAGCCCGGCATCGAAGGCATCCAATGCTGCGATCAACGCGGCACGATCTTCGACGGTGATGTGCTCGATACCCACAAGTCCACGCATCACTCGAGCGATGTCCTTCTGTGGAAGCTCGTAGAAGCCGCGCATGACCCACTCGAATTCCAACAACACCGTCACAGAAACAAAGGCCCGCTCGGACAGCGCCGCCACGGCGGCCGGGCGCTGCCGAAGGGCTTCCGCGTCATCCGGGTCATCGATGAAGAACCGGGCCAGGACGTTGGTGTCGAGCGACTTCATGGCCGCCCGCGTGCGAGCAGCGAAGCCGGATCAAAATCCTCCAGGCGGCGTGCAATTCCTCGCGACGGTGCCGTGACCATACCGGCAAGTCCCGAGAGATCCTCGCTGGGAACCGAACGGACCACGCGCAGCCGCACGCCGTCGGCTTCCTCAAGCACCTCGAGTTGCGTGCCGGCGCCCAGGCCCAACCGCCGGCGCAGGGCGGCAGGCAGCACCACCTGACCCTTGGACGAAACAACGACGGTAGCCATGGCTGGTTCTCGTGAGCTATCGGGATCATCGAATGTTTCGAACCTACCTTGCCTTACAACGTAAGTCAAACGCTTCGCCGCGCGGCAGTGGCCCCTCTCCGCTGCCGAGCAGCCGCGTCAGTCGAGCGAAAATCGGGGATGTACCACGCAACCCGAAACACCTGGAAGCCGACGGTAACGGTCGGACCCGGCGGTTAGGGATTCTCGAGGCTTTCGGCAGGTTCTGATGAGCCTCAACGCCTGGACTGCGCGTGCAAATGCGATTGTTGCAGGCAGCTTAGACCCGAGGGGATGCCTAGGTTCTCAGACCGGTCAGGGGCTCGATCCCGGCGCGCTGGCAGCTTTGAACGAGCTCGGCCACGGAGGTCACGCCGAGCTTCTCCATTGCCCGCGCGCGGTGAATCTTAACGGTCTTCTCCGCGATGCCGAGGTGGGCGGCGATCTGCTTGTTTCGGGCGCCGGTGATTACGCAGCGCAGCACTTCCAGCTCGCGGGGGGTGAGGGACGCGATCCGCTCCTGCAGTATTTGGACCTGCAGCCGTTCGGACCGGGCCGCCCGATGGCGAAGCAGGGCCTGGTGCACCGCATCCAGGAGCACCTCCTCGTCAACCGGCTTCGTGAGAAAATCGACGGCGCCCTTCTTCATCGCCTCCACCGTCATGGGAATGTCGCCGTGGCCGGTGAGAAAGACGATGGGCAGATCGACGCCCCGGGCGGCCAGCTTCGCCTGCAGCGCCATCCCGTCCTGGCCCGGCATGCGCACGTCCAGCAGGATGCAGCCGAAGCTGTCGCTGCGCCCCTGGCCGAGGAACTCCGCGGCCGAGGCGAACGTCTCGACCGCGAGACCCGCTGAACGCAGCAGCCGCGCCAGTCCCTTGCGCACGCAGGGGTCGTCGTCGACGACATAGACGACCTCTTCCAAGTCAGTCATGGCTCCGCTCCGGCTCGGCCAGCGGCAGAGTGAAGCAAAACCTCGCGCCGTCGGTGCCGTTCTCGCCCCAGATCCGCCCGCCCTGGGCCTCCAGGATGCGCCGGCAGATGGCGAGCCCCATCCCCAGGCCGCCCGACTTGGTGGTGAAGAAGGGCTCGAAGACCTTTGAGAGCTCATCAGGGGCGATGCCGGGACCGCTGTCCTCGATGGTGACCAGCGCGGCATCCTGGCCTTGGCGCTCGGCGCGGATACCGATCTTGCGCCTCCCGCGCGGAACCTCGGACAGGGCGCGTGCGGCGTTGACCAGCAGGTTCATGATCACCTGCAGGGTCTCCACCCGCCCCGCCTCCACCGGTGGCAGGTCCGGGTCGAGCTCCTCGTGGACGGCGATTCCTTGGGCGTCGATTTCGCCGCGCATCAGGCCGAGCACCTCGCGGACCGGGTCTTGGATCTGGAAGCGCTCGCGCGCGACCTCGCCCTTGCGCAACATGACGCGCAGGTGCTGCAATCACCTCTCCCGCACGCTTGTCGTCACGGACGATGTCGTCGAGGATCTCGCGCAGCTCCTCGGTGCCCAGTCTTCCCGATTCCAGGAATCGGCGCGCGGCCTGGGCATTGCTCAGGATGGCGGCAAGGGGCTGGTTGAGCTCGTGAGCGAGCGCGGAAACCAGCTCGCCGAGGACATTGGCGCGGCCGAGGCGCTCCAGCTCGCGGCGCGTGCGCTCCAGGTTCGCGCTCGGCCGCGAGCCGCTCGGTGATGTCCTCGCCGATGCTGAGCAGGCCAGCGTAGCTGCCGTCCCCGTCGTTCAGGCGCACCGTCGACCAGACCAGCGATCGCAGCGCGCCCGAGGCGCACACCAGATCCCAGCGGCTGTGCGGACGCGGGCCGGTTCGGGACGCCGCGGCGAGGCGTTCGGTCAGCTCCGCCTGGTCGGACGCCTGAACCAACGCGCTCATGGGTTTCCCGATCAGGTCTTGCGCGCGATAGCCGATCAGCCGCTCGAGGAATGGATTGGCGTAGTTGACCCGTCCCTCGCGAGTCGATGCCGATCACCGCCAGCTGAACTTCGGTCAGGAGGGAACGCCAGCGCGCCTCGCTGGCGCGGACCTCCTTGGCGTAGCGGGATGCCAGCACCGCCTCCGAGACAAGCTCGTAGCTCAGGGCCAGCACGATGGCGAGAAAGGCGAAGCTGATCATGTAGGGTGTTTCGATCAGCCCCGCGTCGACCAGAGGCGCGTGGATCCCGCCGAGCACGATGAAGGTCGCCACGCTGCCGCCCACCAGGACCGCCCGCCGCCGATCGCCCCCGCGCCAGACCCTCGCCGCCGCATCGACCACGTAGATGACGATCAGCACGGAGGCGAGGTTCGCCAGAGTGAACCCAGGGGTTTGGCTGTCCCGCGGCCAGCGTGAACTGCTCCCCCCAGAAGGTCGGCATCTGCTCGAGGGCCGTGATCTGCGAGTACACCAGGCTGTACGGCGATAGCCAGTTTGCCAGGATCGCGACCGACCAGAGGGTCGTGATGAGGACGGCCAGCCAGCGTCGTGCCGTCGGCAGGCGCGCCCGGACGAACCAGACCATGGGCACCAGGAGCGTGAAGACGAACAGGTTCTCCCACCGAAGCAGTACCCGGTAGGCATCGATCGACTGCGCGTGCATCAGGGCGAGCTCGGTCATGGCGCCCGCGCCGGCGCTGAAGGCCATGAGCACCGAGAGCAGATAGACGTGGGAGCGCCGGTCCTTGAACCACAGCAACAGGTGCAACAGGCCGAGCATGAAGCTCGCCGCCGCGCACATGGACCAGGCGATGGTGAGGATAGCTCAAGTTATTGGGACGCTCAACAGGTACCGACTCGCCATTTTAACGGCAAAAAGGCGCGCGTCTTGGTGACACAGCTCCTGCGGTGTCACCGGTCTCTTGGACGCTCCTGCGCCCGGCATGCCCAGCGCGCTTGGTTTCGGTCTCTCAGTGGATTTGCGTAATCTGGTGTGAGCCCGGTGGGTGGCCACCGGAGGTCGGCCGCGAGGGCAAGTCGGATCGACTCGGCTTGCGCACCGCGAGAGCGGCCAAGAGATGCGTGACACCTGGGGGAGAGCGGTGTCACGAGGGATTGAATGGGTATCATCAACCTATGGTCTTCGCCGATTCGCTGATTGACGGCCCCGAAAGAAGTGACCACAATTCAGGAGAAATACCGCCTAATGGGTTCGCAATGCAAGTATCAATTCGAGAATTAAAGGCACATTTATCCCAATACCTCAGTCGGGCACAGGCCGGACAAAGCCTTGAAATCACCTCACACCGCAAGGTCGTGGCGCGGATCATCGGAGTACCTGCCCCATCGGACCAGGGTCTTGTTCGATTGGTGGCCGGCGGAGCGGCGACCTGGGCCGGCGGCAAACCCGCCGGTGCGAGTTTTCGCCTGAGCGCCAAAGGCACACCGGTTTCCCAAATGGTGATGGAAGATCGCGGTTGATGCTCTACTGCGACACCTCCGCCCTGCTCAAGCTGTACATCGAAGAAGCACACGGCGATAGGCTCAAGTCACGAGTCGCCGAAGCGGATGCCGTGGCGGTGTGCCGCATCGCGTGGGCCGAGGCCCAGGCCGCGCTGGCGCGCCGCGCCAGGGAAGTGCCGGAAGACCGGCCCGTCATCGAGGCGGCCAAAGCAGCGCTGACGAGCGACTGGCCGCATTACGTCGTGCTGGAAGTGAGTCAGTCAGTAGTCGAACGTGCCGGAGACTACGCCGACACCTTCGCCCTGCGTGGTTACGACAGCGTGCAGTTGGCGGCGGCGTTCGAGGCTGGGCAGATCTCCGAGACCATCGTCGACTTCGCTTGCTTCGATGTGCGCCTGAACAAGGCCGCGCAGCTTTTGGGAATGCGCGCGGTCTTTTTGAACCTGGAGAACGCGGCCCGCTGATCGGACGCGACCTCCGGAAGCCGATGGCAACGATCAGGCCCCGGGCCCCGGGGTCCGGGAGATTCGGATTCGCGATGCTGCCGGCACCAGCAGGGACAGGACCGTCCGCCACTGGTCCGTGGACCACGACCGGATCGAAAATCGCTCGATGCTCTCCAGATTTGCGCGCTTCTGCCCTTTAGGACTTAGAATCAACCAGTGTCATTAAGGCGCTGACATTGCGAGCCGCATGAATAAAAAGGATCTCAGCGAGCGCGACATCTGCACCAAGTTCATCACCCCGGCACTGGTGGGGGTTGGATGGACGCACAGTCGATTTCGCGAAGAGGTCAAGCTGACGGACGGACGGGTCATCGTCCGTGGAAAGCTGGCGTATCGCCTGCAGAATCCAGCGGCCAAGGGAGGTCCGAAGCGAGCAGATTACGTCCTATACGCCAAAGGAAGTATCCCGATCGCGGTCATCGAGGCCAAACGCGCGATCTACGATCTGGGCCACGGCATGCAGCAGGCGCTGGATTACGCGGAGATGCTCGACGCCCCCATCGCGATCAGCTCCAACGGGGACGGGTTTCTCCTGCACGACCGCACCGGGATCACCCAGCCCACGGAGCGCGAGCTCTCTCTCGAAGAATTTCCTGCCTACGACGACCTCTGGGCGATCTATCAGCAATGGAAGGGCATCGAGTCCGAGCCCCAGCGAAAACTCGTCGTCCAGCCCTACCACACGGACGGCAGCGGCAAGGAGCCCCGCTACTACCAGCGGGTCGCGGTCAACCGCACCATCGAAGCCATCGCCCGAGGCCAGCAGCGTATCCTGCTCGTCATGGCCACGGGCACCGGAAAGACCTACACCGCCTTTCAGATCATCTGGCGACTGTGGAAGGCCAAGAAGAAGAAACGCATCCTCTTCCTCGCCGACCGCAACATCCTCATCGACCAGACCATCCGGCAGGACTTCGCCCCGTTCGGCGAGGTCATGCACAAGATCACCAACCGCACCGTCAAGAAGAACTACGAGATCTACCTCTGCCTGTATCAGGCCGTCACCGGAACCGAAGAATGGAAGCAGATCTACCGCCAGTTCCCCGCCGACTTTTTCGACCTGGTCGTCATCGACGAGTGCCACCGCGGCAGCGCCAACGAGGACTCCGCATGGCGCGAGGTGCTGGACTACTTCCAGGACGCCACCCACCTGGGGATGACCGCCACGCCCAAGGAAAAGCGGCCCGAAAAGGGCGAGACGCAGATCAAGGACCCGGAGTTCAACCTCAAATACTTCGGCAACCCCATCTACACCTATTCGCTGAAGCAGGGTATCGAAGACGGCTTTCTGGCCCCCTACAAGGTCATCCGCGTCGTCACCGACGCCGACGCCCTCGGCTACACCCCGGAGAAAGGCAAGACGGACAAGGACGGCCAGCTCGTCGAACAACGCCAATACAACACCAAGGACTTCGACCGCAATCTCATCCTCACCAAGCGCACCGAGCTGGTCGCCAGGCGTGTCTGGGAATACCTCGAAGCCACCGACCCGATGGCCAAGACCATCGTCTTCTGCGACGACCAACCCCACGCCGAGCGCATGCGCCAGGAACTGGTCAAGCTCATCCCGGAAGCCGCGAGCAACCGCCGCTACGTCGTGCGCATCACCGGCGACGACAAGGAGGGCAAGGCCCAGCTCTCCTACTTCATCGACAACGACGAGCCCTATCCCGTCATCGCCACCACCTCGAAGCTGCTCTAGCAATCGTTCG
>CAWDLA010000039.1:0-45812 GCA_963802975.1 uncultured Gammaproteobacteria bacterium | reverse complement strand
CAAGAAAACCCCGCGCCCGGATATCTTGCACCCGGGCGACCGTACCCCCTACGATGGCAACTGGCTCTGGATGCAACAGGATTTAGTCCGTCAAGATCCAACACAGGACGCTAACCCGCAATCCTTTCAGTGATGCCCTGTTCACATCTGTGATACCCACCGATTTACCGAAACTGTTCGACGCGATTCCCGGACGAAGTCGCGAACGCGGTTTCCGAGGCATTGCTCCGCGAGGGCTGCGTTGCCAGGTAGCGATTCGCGTGCCGGGCACGCGAGTCGGATTGGTCTGATGAACCGCCGCATACTCTTATGGTCGCTCGCCTTTGCCGCAGGTGGTGGCGCCCTGTGGCGGTACCGTGACTGGCTACCGGTGCGCGGCCTGTTCAACCCCTGCCATGTACCGCACCTACCGGACGAAATCGCCAGCCACCCCGCCATCTTACGCGCCACGCAGGAGCTCGATCTATCGAAGGTTTGGGACTGTCACGTACATCTCGTGGGCACAGGGGACAGTGAACCCGGCGAAGTGTGGATCAATCCCGCGTTGGACAGCATCCGGCATCCATTGCAGCTCGTGCAAAAACGACTCTACATGAATGCGTCCTGCGTCTCGGATCAGCAGGACCGTGATGCGGCCTACGTCGACCGGCTACAGGCGTTGATGGAGCCGAAAACCGGCATGCGCCTCCTGTTGATGGCCTTCGATTACAACTACGACGAGGCAGGGCGGCGCAGACCCGAGCTCAGCACCTTCTTCATATCGAACCGGTACGCGCAGGCGGTCGCGGCGAGTCACCCCCAATGGGAATGGATATGCTCCGTTCACCCATACCGTGGCGATGCCGTCGATGCCTTGCAGTGGGCGGCCGAGCATGGCGCCAGAGCGGTGAAATGGCTGCCGCCGGCTATGGGCATGGATCCCTCCTCACCGCGCTGCGACCCGTTCTACGAGGCCATGCAGAGCCTGAACCTGCCTTTGCTGACCCATGGTGGGCACGAGCTGGCGGTCCGAGGGGACGGGCACCAGGACCTCGGTAATCCTCTGCTTCTGCGCAGGGCGCTGGACCTGGGAGTGCGCGTGATCGTGGCCCATTGCGCATCATTCGGGACGGTCAGGGATTTTCGCGAACGCGGGAAAACGCAAAGCAAGCAGACCAATTTTCAGGTCTTCATGGAAATGATGAGGGACCCGGCATACCAGGATTTGCTGTACGGCGATGCCTCCGCGATTACCCAGATCAACCGGGCCCCAAAGGCGCTGAAGACCCTGCTGCTGGCCGACGACATCCATCACCGCCTGTTGAACGGCTCGGATTACCCCTTGACCGGGATCTTACCCTTGTTCTCGCAATCCCAGCTTCAGGCGCTCGGTCTCATAGAGCCGCGCGCGGCGTCCGTGATCTTCGAGGTCCAGAAGTACAATCCGCTGCTGTTCGATCTGGCGCTGAAGCGTAACCTGGAGTGGCAGGGGCGGCGTTTCCCGCGGCAGGTCTTCGAGACGGCGAGGTTCTTCGAGCAAACCGCGTAAGCCAGATAGGCTCCTGGAGGGGAGCAAAAAGAAGCGGGTGGCCACATCACTGCTCAGAGACTTCGAGCAGCAGATAGGAGCACCCGCAACTAGCACATTTCCACGGAAACGACCATTACAGTCTAAAAGGAAATTATCGTATTCCGGGATTCGGTGCCATGACGCAAGTCAATGATCAGCGGTCCTATCCGATGCGGCTACATTCCGCTTATAGGCTCACGCATCTTCGTCCAGATAGCCCTCCTTGAACAGGTAGAGCAGGATCTCCTGTGCCGCTTCGGACGGTGCCAGCTCGCCCGTGTCGATGCGCAGCTCCGGGCGCTCCGGGCACCTCGTAGGGATCGCTGATACCGGTGAACTCCGGAATGATCCCCTTGCGCGCCTTCGCGTAGAGGCCCTTGCGGTCCCGGGACTCGCAGACCTCCAGGGAGGTGGAGACGTGGATCTCGATGAAGGCCCCGTGCTGCTCGATGAGATCGCGCACCGCGCGCCGCGTCTCCGTGTAGGGTGCGATGGGCGCGCAAATGGCGACGCCGCCGTTCTTGGTGATCTCGCTGGCGACGAAGCCGATCCGGCGGATGTTCAGATCGCGATGGGCCTTGGAGAATCCAAGCTCGCTGGACAGGTTCTGGCGCACGATGTCGCCGTCCAGCAGCGAGACTGGCCGCCCTCCCGCCTCGATCAGCTTGGCGAAGATGATGTTGGCCAGCGTGGACTTTCCGGAGCCGGACAGACCGGTGAAGAACAGGGTGATGCCCTGGCGGCTGCGCGGCGGGTAGACTCGGCGCAGCTGCTCGATCACCTCCGGGTAGCTGAACCAGTCGGGTACCTCCCGGTTCTGGATGAGCAGTGTCTTGAGCGCGCTCTTGCTGATCGCGGTGCTCTCAAGCCCCTCGGCCTCGATTTCCACGTCCGACATGAAGGCGCGGCGGGTGGGGACGTAGCGGTACTCGGGCTGCTCGATGACCTGGATCCCAATCTCATCGGCGTAGCCTTTAACAAACGCCTGGGCCGCGTACTTGTCATAGAAACGCTCCTCGCCTTCTCTCGGCGGCGAGGCATGGTCCGGCCCCACGATGAAATGGGTGCAGCCGAAGTTGCGGTTGATGATCGCGTGCCAAAGCGCCTCTCTCGGTCCGGCCATGCGCATGGCCAGGGGCAGCAGGGACAAGGCCGTCAGCTCGTGCGGGAGGTGCTTCTGCACGGCCTTGTAGCAATGCACGCGCGCGTAGTGGTGCAGGTCGCCGGGCTTGGTCTCCCCCGCGGCGGGATGCACCAACACGTGTGCCTGGTGCCGTTTGGCCGCGTCCAGGATCAGGCGCCGGTGCAGCTTGTGCATCGCGTCCGTAGTATGGAAGGCGATGACCCGCCGCCAACCCATCTTGCGGAAAAGGTGGCGCAGCTCCTCCGGCGTGTCCCAGAGATCCTCGAACTCGTGGTGCGCCGGGACCCCTATCCCCTCGAGGGTCCCCCCAACGTAGTGGGAGCCCACGCGCTCATAGAGGTAACGCACGCCGGGATGATCCGCTGTCCTGGTACCGTAGACGGCCTCGGCCTCCTGCGCCTTGCCTGCCTCCCAGATCTCCGTCACAGTCAGGACCGCCGGCATGAAGCCCTCGGCGTCGCGCAGGGCGATCTTCCGGCCGGGCTCGAGCTTCTGCGCAAACTCCGTGTCGACGTCCAGAACCACTGGCATGGGCCAGGGGTAGCCATCGGGCAGGCGGCAACCGGCGACCACCGAGTCGTATAGCGCTCGGTCCATGAATCCGGTCAGCGGGGCAAAACCCCCGTTGATCAACAGCTCGAGGTCACATTGTTGGCGCGTACTCAGGGTTAGCGAGGGAAAGGCCAGGGACGCCTGACGCAGACTCTCGGCTGTCTCCTCGTCCACGAGCAGGCTGGATATTGCTGGCCCCTTGTCCTCTGACGCGCCGGATGCGGACATGATATCTCCCGATGCTGTTTGGGTAGTGCGGGAGATCAGGCCTTGCCGGCCATGAAAAACAACTTGTCCAGGCGCGCGATCAGCTCTCGCAATTGGAGCGCCATTATAGCGAACTCGGCATCGAAACGGGCGGCCTCGTCCTCGATGTCCGCATCGATGGCCTCCTCGATCAGCTCGTCGGCGAACCGAAGGCGCTTCAGAGACAGATCCTCCTGCAGCAGAAAGCTCAGGTGCTCCCGCCAGCTTAAGGAGAGCTTGACCACCTCTTTCCCGGCACGCAGGTGGGTGGATATCTCCTCTCCGCCCAGATCCTGCCCGCGGCAGCGCACCAACGAGCGCTCGTCGCGGGGATCGCGCAGCTCACACTCGTCCTCCAGATTCAGGCCGGAGGGTGTCTCACCCGCTGTGGTCCATTGCGTCATGAGGCTGGTCGGAGAATGCTCCGGGCGCGGCGGGCGAACCGGAAAGGAACCCAGGGTTTCCCGCAGCAGCCCCACCAGTTCCTCCGCCGCCTTCTCACTGGCGGCATCCACCACCATCCAGCCTCCCACCAGGTCCAGGTAGGCGCGAATCTTACGCGAGCGCGTGAAGGCTCGGGGCAACAGATCGAGCATTACCTCCTCGCGCAAGTGCCGGCGCTCCGTGCGCCCGACGCTACGCGCCTCCCGATCCTCGATATCTATCACCCGCTCATCCACAGCCTCTGCGACGACGGCCGAGGGCAGCAGACGCTCCTGGCGCCTTGCGCACAAGGCGACACAACCGCTGCCGGCGTGCACCAAGGCCCTTGTTTGGACACCGAGGGGCGGATACCAACCGAGCGTCGCTGTCTCCAGGGGACCGCAGGTGCGAAACGGGTGCTCGGCGAGCCGTTTCTCTAGATCTTCCGCGTCGAGAGCCGCGGGGTCATCCAGTCGGTAGAGGCGAGCATTCTTGAACACGTTATTCTCCCTTGCCTTCGGCAAAGGGGCGCCATTATCCGGACCCCCATCGCAGTTGCAAGGGGCCATCGTAAACGTCCGCGCCGCGTCTGTGTCCCGGTGCCGGTATCAAACGGGTTAAAACTCGTGCTGCCAGCACACCCGAATAAATCGGTGCCCATTGAAACGCATCATGTTACCGGATGATCGCAAGGCCAAAACGGTGTGCAAAGTCAGGTGAGCCATATTTTACGTAAACATTCCAAATAGTTGTTGCATTTTCCTCGAAAATAGTTTAGAAAATGATCACGCCGGTCTTTTTGAACCCGCAAAAGACTGTCTAGTGGCTTCCTAACGGCCTCACTGCTGCTCAGGATCGCCGTCGCAAACAACCAAAAACCGGGTACAGACGAGGGCAAGATGAAAATCCGTCAATACACCTCCAGCACCGCCGCGACTGAAAGCACCCCCCCCGGCTTTTACTCGCCTGCGAGCACGCTCCAAAACTATGAAGTGGAGGAGCTAAGCCCTCAAGATCTACTAAGAATCATTCGTCAATCAGACATGTTCAAAGACTCCGAAGCAGGGCGAGTCGGAGACCGCGAGGGGGAACATCTCAGTAGCAACGTTTTCGGAAGAATCTCCCCGAAGACATTCATCCTCCGTGACGAGGAAGTCGAGGAACTCAGCGAATGCGATTTAGGCGAAATTACTCAGGAACTGTCCAATGCGGAAGTACGAGGCAGAGGAGCAGCATTCTTGGTGAGACTTGGTCGCGAGCGAATGGCCGCGGCGGCGTAGGGCCGACCGCCTCTGATCCGGGAGCCAGCAAACGCAGAAATAGTCGGCCGCCCTTTTCTGTGTGACCGGTTTGCCGAACCATCAGTACCTGGCTCAAGCTCGCTCCAGCCTCCCGGATCCCGATCTTGCCGCGGCTTGACGGACGCTTGCCCGAGTAACCTGAAGATTTGTGCGCTAGTTCCCTGAATCTAAGAACGAAGCTGGCAAGATTACAGTCGCCGAATCGGTGAATTGCCGCCGAAATCGGCAGCAAGAACAACAACGAGGTAATGTCGCGAGGGACGGTAGTACCTTTCCCATCAGACTCGTACGAGGATGATGGTTACACTAAATAAAATAAAACTGGCCCGGTACTTGTGCCGGGCATTCTTTTTATCCCCCTTCCGGAGATTGAGTCGCGATGCCGCTGGTCGCCTTGAGATAGCGCTCCGCGCCAGAGTTTACCGTTGCGTCAGCGTTTACGTCTCCGACGATAGGCTCGCATTCGTATCGAGAGGGGGGAGTCGAGCCTAAGAAGAAGAAACCGCACACTTGCCCGCGGATTGCAGCGACTTTTAGGACAACAGGGCGAAGGTGGACGCAACAAGAAATGCGCCGTCCTCAGGTGTGGAAACCGGAATCTTGCTCATCCCGCCTGCCCAGGGTGCAGCGCTCGAACTCGGCGATGACCTGAGCACCGAGCAGCAGGATCAGGGCGGCGACCTCGAAGCTCAGCAGCACGACGACAGCGCTGGCCAGTGACCCGTAGATCAGGTTCACGAAAGACAGCGTCGTGAAGTACCAGACGAGCAGATGGCGGCTGATCTCCCAGAGCACGGCCGCCACCAGGCCACCGATCAAGGCATGAGATATGGCGATACGCCCCGTGGGCATGACCAGGTAGAGGGCCGTGAGCAGCAAGACCAGCCCCCCGACCCCGAGGAGGTAAAGGGAGGTTCCCGATAGGCCGTGCAGCGCCCATTCGCGGCCGAACAAGCTTAGCTGCTCGTCGTCCAAAGTCTCCAGTGCCCCGCTGATCAGCGTAATGAGCAGCAAGCCGGCCCCGATCAGGGCGATGAACAGGAATGGAATGAGGGCGGAGACCAGAAAGTGGCGGCGGTGAATGGCCACCCGGTGAAAGAAGATTACAGACATCGCGTTCTCCAACATGGTGAAGGACATGGTGGAGAAGAAGATCAGGATCAGGAAGCCGACCCAGCCGACCAGATGCCGGTGGGCCAGGAAGCTCTCGATATGCTCTCCCACCGTGTCCGCCGCCGCAGGGACCACTAGGGCGAGGTCGTGCTGAACCGTGGCCATGAGCTGGTCCTCGGGCAGCACCTTGGATAGGCCCACGAGCAGCAGCACGATCAACGGGATGATGGACAGCAGCATGTAATAGGCCACGGCACCGGAGAGCAACATGCCCTGATTGCGCTTGAACGCGGACAGCACTTGCAGGGCGAAGCGCCCCGGGCGGCGCAGGATACGCTGGACGCAGTCGCGGGACACAGGGCCGCTCGCCGGCAGGGAGCCCGTCACTGTGTCGAGCTCCCCATCGGGAAAGGCGCTGTCCGGCTTCTGCTCCGGTGCGACACTCATGGCGCCAGCCCTTGCGGCAGGGCCTTCATCAGGCGGACATACCCACAGGCAGGCGCCGCGCACCCCAGGTGCCCGCTTCCCGATCGAAGTGCCCGGCGCAGGCCGTTCCGCAGGATGCGCACCTACCCTCCGCGGTGAGCCCCCAGGCACCGATTTGATACCAGTCGCGCTCGATGAGCAGGGCCCGGCATGCGTGGCACCAAGTGCTTCCGCCCTCGGCGTCGTGGACATTCCCCGTATAGGCGTAGCGCACCCCGTTGCGGCGGGCGATCTCTCGCGCCCGTGTCAGGGTCGCCGGCGGCGTGGCCGGGACGTCGCGCATCTTCCAGTCCGGATGGAAGGCGGTGAAGTGCATCGGAACGTCCGAACCCAGATGCTCCACTACCCAGGCCGTCATGCGGTTCAGCTCGGCATCCGAATCATTGTGCCCAGGGATGAGGAGGGTCGTGAGCTCCATCCAGACGCGCGTCTCGCGCTTGAGATACACCAGGGTCTCCAACACCGGCTCCAGGTGGCCGCCGCAGAGACGATGGTAGAAATCGTCCGTGAAAGCCTTCAGGTCCAGGTTCGCCGCGTCCATCGCCGAGAAAAACTCTTCCCGCGCGCCCTCGCTGACGTAGCCGGCGGTCACGGCCACGTTCTCGATGCCCAGCTCGCGGCAGGCCAGGGCGGTATCGCACGCGTATTCGAGGAAGATGATCGGATCATTGTAGGTGTAGGCCACACTGCGGCAACCGAGCTCTCGGGCCTTGTTGGCGATCGCCTGCGGCGAGGCGCTCGCGGCCAGGGTGTCGATCTCGCGGGACTTGCTCATATCCCAGTTCTGACAGAACTTGCAGGCCAGGTTGCAGCCAGCGGTGCCGAAGGAAAGCACCGGTGTGCCGGGATAGAAATGGTTGAGCGGCTTCTTCTCGATGGGGTCCACGCAGAAGCCGCTCGAGCGCCCGTAGCTGGTGAGCACGATCTGGTCGTCCTCGCAGGCCCGCACGAAGCACAGGCCCTGTTGGCCCGGCTTGAGCTTGCAGGCCCGCGGGCAAACGTCGCACTGGATGCGGCCGTCCTCCAGGCGATGCCAGTAACGCGTCGGGTGGTGACTCGGTTGAACTTTCATGATCGCCTCTCCATTGCCGATCCGGCAAAGCGCCGGTGTGTCGCATTTCCATTCGACTTCGGCGCCGCTCCACTATACCGCGGTGCACGCCGGATTATTCAGCGGATTCCCGTTCATCTAGAATATTAGACAAGGGAAAGACACAAACCTGGAGAACCGACATGACAAGCATTCGAAAACCAGCAGTGGCCGGGATGTTCTACCCCGCGGACGCCGAGGAGCTGCGGCGCGAGGTCCTGTCGTTCCTCAAGGATGCAAAGGCGTCGCAGGCCGGGGCGCCCAAGGCCATCGTCGCCCCCCATGCCGGCTATATCTACTCCGGGCCCGTCGCAGGCAGCGCGTACGCCCGGCTGGTACCACGCGCGCAAGATATTTCGCGGGTCGTCCTGCTCGGTCCCTCTCACCGTGTCCCCTTCAGCGGACTGGCCTACAGCGCCGCCGAGACGTTCCTTACGCCCCTTGGCCCGGTGTCGGTGGACCAAGCGTCGTTCGCGGCGGTCCAGGACCTGCCCCAGGTGAGACGGTACGAAGCGCCTTTCAACGGCGAGCACTGCCTCGAGGTGCAGCTGCCCTTCCTGCAGATGACCCTGAAGAGCTTCCGCATCGTCCCCTTCCTGGTGGGCGACGCTCCGGCCGTCGAGGTCGCACAGGTCATGGAGCGCCTGTGGGGCGGAGATGAGACGCTGATCGTCATCAGCTCCGACCTCAGCCACTACCTGGACTACGATAGCGCCCGGGCCATCGATACCGAGACCAGCCGCGCCATCGAGAACCTGCGTCCGGAGGCCATTTCCCACAACCAGGCCTGCGGCTGCAACCCGTTGAACGGCCTGCTGCGGGAGGCGAAGCGCCACGGGCTGCACGCACGAACCCTGGATCTGCGAAATTCCGGAGATACTGCCGGTCCGCGCACTCAGGTGGTAGGCTACGGGGCGTATGAATTCTGCTGAATCTGGCTTGCTCGACCAATCGCACCGCCGTTCGCTCCTCACGCTGGCCCGGCAATCCATCGAACACGGACTGAGCCACGGCCGCGCATTTCCGGTGGACCCGAACAGCTATCCCGCCGACCTGCAAAAGCGGCGGGCCGCGTTCGTGACCCTGCATACCCATGGCACCTTGCGTGGCTGCATCGGACACCTGGAGGCCATACAGCCCCTGGTGCAGGACGTGGCGGAGAACGCCTTCTGCGCCGCATTCCGCGACCCCAGGTTTCCGCCCTTGCGACCAGCGGAGCTTCCACATCTGGCCGTTGAGATCTCGGTTCTGAGCCCACCCGTGCCCTTGCGTTTCGCCTCCGAAGCCGAGCTCCTGGAGATCATCCAGCCCGGCGTCGACGGGCTGATCTTGACGGACGGCAGCGCCCGCGGGACCTTCTTGCCCACGGTATGGGAGAGCCTGCCCGAACCGAAAAAGTTCCTGCGCCATCTCAAGACCAAGGCAGGCCTGAGCCCGGATCACTGGTCCAAGACTATCGAAATCCAGTGCTATCGAACCGATTCCTTCGCCGAGTAGAGGGCGGAAATTGAACGATCTCCCACTCGCGGGTCTATTCCTGTTCCTGCTTCTTCTGATCCTGCTCTCGGGCTTCTTCTCCGGCTCGGAGACGGCGCTCATGACCCTCAACCGCTACCGGCTCAAGCACAAGGCGGAGCAGGGTCACAAGGGCGCGATGTTGGCGCGCTCGCTGCTGGACCGCCCGGACCGCCTGATCGGCCTGATCTTGCTGGGCAACAACTTCGTCAACATCCTGGCCTCGTCGCTGGCGACCGTGATCGCGCTGCGCATCGGCGGCGAGGGGGCGATCGCCGCGGCCGCCGGCATACTGACCCTGGTCATACTCATCTTCTCCGAGGTCTCGCCCAAGACCCTGGCCGCCCTGCACCCGGAGCGCCTGGCCTATCCGGCATCATTCGTCTATACCCCGCTGCTGAAGATCCTCTATCCCATCGTTTGGGCCGTAAACTGGGTGGCCAACGGTCTGCTGCGGCTGCTGGGCGTGCGGCTCGACGACGATCAGGGCAACGCTCTGTCTCGCGAGGAGCTGCGCACGGTGGTCAGCGAGGCGGGGGCCATGATCCCCGAGCGCAGCCAGACCATGCTCTTGGCGATCCTGGACCTGGAGAACGCCACCGTGGAGGACATCATGATCCCCCGCAACGAGGTGGACGGGATCGACATCCAAGACTCCCAAGAAGAGATCATCAATGCCATCAGGAACTCCGCCTACAGCCGCGTTCCACTCTTCGACGGCGGCATCGACAGCGTCATCGGCATCTTTCATGCCCGCGACGCCCTCCATGCCTTACTCGACCGGGGACTGGGGAAGGAGTACCTGCGCGAAATCGCCCGCGAGCCCTACTTCATCCCTGAGGGTACGCACCTGTATCAGCAGCTGCTCAACTTCCAGCGGGAGAAACGCCGCGTCGGACTCGTCGTGGACGAGTACGGCGACTTCATGGGGTTGGTCACCCTGACGGACTTGCTCGAAGAGATTGTCGGGGAATTCGCGACGGACCCGTCAGACACCATCCGGGAGATCCACCGAGGAGAGGACGGCAGCCTGTTGATCGACTGCTGCATTAGCATCCGTGAGCTCAACCGCGCCCTTCGCTGGAAGCTGCCCACCGGCGGCCCCAAGACCCTGAACGGCCTGATACTCGAGTACATGGAAACCATCCCGGAGCCGGGAACCGGCCTCAAGCTGCACGGGCGTGCGCTGGAGATCATGCACACCGCCGACAGCGCGGTTAAGACGGTGAAGTACGTCCCCGGAACGCCGGGCAAGGGCGCATAGACGCAACAAGGGTCAGGCAATCGCCGAAGGTGACTGACGAGACCATGGCAGAGGCGGCATTTCCGCCGGTGCCGCTTGGATGGAAGCTGGCGCCAGGCTTTCATGCATACGTTCGCAGCGCCCCGTCCGGGGATCCGTCCGCTCATCCGCTGGCCCCCTCAGCCGATCGCATCGATCGCCTCCCGAAGGGTCTGAACAGGTAAAATTTCCAGCCCGTCGACTCCCCCCTTGGGCACGTTCTTCGCCGGGGCGATGGCGCGGCGCATCCCGTGCTTGGACGCCTCACGCAAGCGGTCCGGGCCATTCGGAACGGGCCGAATCTCACCGGACAGTCCCACCTCGCCGAAGACCGCAAGATCCGCGTCCAGGGGCCGGTCGCGGTAGCTGGAGAGCACCGCCAGCAGCACCGCCAGATCCGCGGCGGTCTCCGTGATGCGCACCCCACCCACCACATTGACGAACACGTCCTGGTCGAACATAGCGACCCCCCCGTGACGGTGCAGCACCGCCAACAGCATGGACAGCCGGTTCTGCTCCAATCCCAAGGTCACCCGCCGCGGATTCGCCAACGGGCTCTCGTCCACCAGGGCCTGCACCTCGACCAGCAGCGGCCGGGTGCCCTCCCGCGTGACCATGACCACGCTGCCCGGCACCGGCTCGGCGTGGCGGGACAGAAAAATAGCCGACGGGTTCTTTACCTCCCGCAGGCCCCGATCGGTCATGGCGAACACGCCCAACTCGTTGACCGCACCGAAGCGGTTCTTGATGGAGCGGATCAACCGGAAGGGACTGCCCGCCTCCCCTTCGAAATAGAGCACCGTATCCACCATGTGCTCCAGCACCCGCGGACCTGCCAGGGCACCCTCCTTGGTGACATGTCCGACCAGGAAGATCGAGGTATCCGCCTGCTTGGCGAAGCGCACCAGCTGCGCCGCCGACTCCCGCACCTGGGACACGGAGCCCGGCGCCGACTGCAAGCAGCTCCGTGTACAGGGTCTGGATGGAATCCACCACCATGACCCGGGGTCGTTCCGCCGCGGCGAGGGCCAGGACAGACTCCACACAGGTCTCGGGCAACAGGCGCACTCCCTCCCCCGCGAGCCCGAGCCGGCGGGCACGCAGGCTCACCTGCTGCGGAGACTCCTCACCGGAGACATAGAGCACCGGATGCGCGCGCCCCAGGGAGTCACATGCCTGGAGCAGCAGGGTGGACTTGCCGATGCCGGGGTCACCGCCGATGAGCACCACCGATCCTTGCACGAGCCCGCCCCCCAGCACACGGTCGAGCTCGTCGATACCGCTGCCCGAGCGCACGCGGTCCCGGGGACTGACGGCCGCCAGCGATACTGCCTCGGCCGCACGCGCCGCAGCCCCCGCATAGCCCGAGCGCCCGCCGGCCGGTGGCAAGTCCGGGATCTCCTCTACCGCGTTCCAGGCGCTGCAGTCCGGGCACTGACCGCTCCACTTAGGCAGCCGCGCGCCGCAGGCACTGCAGACATAGGCGCTACGGCCCTTGGTTGTACGTTTGGACAATTGATTCCTACCCAGGCATCTTAAAAGTCCCACCCGACTCCGATTAGGCCAGTCAAATTGTTCGGCGAGACCTTGACCGCCCCGTCGACTTCACGAATCTTCGGCGGAACAAGGGGCCGGAGCGAGGGGAAGTCATGCGCCTTGTCCTGCGCGAGGGCTGTCTTGGCCCCGTTAGTTCAGGCGCTTGCACTGCTATTCCGACCCGGCCGCGCGAGGATAAGCAGGAAGTCGTTCTGGTTCATCCCGTCGCCCCTCAATCGACACCATCGATGCCCGACATTGCGGTCCACATCTGGTCAGAGACGGCGAAGTCCTCCGAGCGAAACAGCACCAGCGACACGGCGAAGAACATAAACGTGAGGAACCAACCTGCCAGGTTGGGCATAGACAGGCGAATAGGGTAGGAGCATGATGCGGCTCCCAGCGGGTGCTCGCGGCGTCCAGACGCTCGATGCCAGTCACTTCTGCTCCATCCGTACCCGTGCGGTGACATGACAAAGCAGCTCGTAGGAGATGGTCCCTGCATGCTCGGCGATCTCGTCCACCGGCAGCCCTTCACCCCAAAGGGTAACCGTGTCGCCCGCCGTAGCGGCAGGCACCGAGCGCAGGTCCAGGTTGATCGTATCCATGGATACCCGCCCCACCAACGGCACCCGCAACCCCCGGACCAGCACCGGCGTGTTGGCGGGTGCATGACGCGGATAGCCGTCGCCGTAACCGATGGCCGCCACACCCACCGGCATGTCCTCCGGGCAGACGTAGGTCCCCCCGTAACCGATGGCGTCCCCACGGCGCAAGGAGCGCACGGCAATGAGTTGGGTCTGCAGCGTCATGACCGGACGCAGTCCGAGCTCGGCAGCAGTTCGGCCGATCAGGGGCGATGAGCCATAGAGCATGATGCCCGGACGTACCCAGTGGGTGCGCGACGCGGGCCAAGCGAGAATACCTGCCGAGTTCCCGATGCTCAGCGTACGCTCGCCTACGGGGTCGAGAGCCCGCAGGCGCTCGCACTGCGCATCCGTGAGCCCGTCCTGCACGATCGTCTGCATTTGCCAGGTGGGTCATGAGCGCCGGCGGTCCTTCGACCTGCGGGTTGCGTTCGAGGCGCTCGAGTATCGTCGGCACATCCTGCGGATCGAATCCGAGCCGGTGCATCCCGGTATCCACCTTGATCCAGACGCGCAGGGCAGCGGATAGGGGCGTCTGCTCCAATAGCGCCACCTGCTCCTGCCGATGCAGAGCCAGCTCCAGCCGGTACTCGGCGGCCACGGCGAGCTCGTCCGCGAACAGCGCCCCCTCCAAGACCAGGATGGGCAGAGCGGTCCCTGCCTCGCGCAGGCGCACCGCCTCCTCCACCCTGGCCACGGCAAGCCCATCCGCGACCGCATCGAGCGCCGCTGCAGCCTGCTCCATCCCATGCCCGTAAGCGTTTGCCTTGATGACCGCCCAGGCCCGGCTGCTCGGGGCATGGCGCCTTACAACACCGAGATTGTGCCTCAAGGCCGGATGGTCGATGACAGCCCTGGGTCCCACGCAATCCATTTATACCTTTCGCACTTGGGTTTTCGGTCGCCGCTCATCCGCGAGCCCGGCTTTGTCGGACTGAAGTCCAACCCACGAAGCCGAAAACCGACGTGCCGCCGGTACGACAACTCTTGGAGCTTGCTCGCGCCAAGGTGACATCAGGTACTAGTAGCCCCATCCTGATAGACATCGGCGATAAAGTTCTCGAACTTGGTGTACTTGCCCAGGAAGGTGAGCTTGGTGGTGCCGATGGGGCCGTTACGCTGCTTGCCGATGATGATCTCGGCGATGCCCTTGTCCGGAGCTGTCCTCGTTGTAGACCTCGTCGCGATAGATGAACACGATCAGGTCCGCGTCCTGCTCGATGGCGCCGGACTCGCGCAGATCCGACATCACCGGCCGCTTGTTGGTGCCGCTGCTCCAGGCTGCGGTTGAGCTGGGACAGGGCGATCACCGGCACGTCCAGCTCCTTGGCCAGGGCCTTGAGGGAGCGGGAGATGGCGGAGATCTCGGTGGCGCGGTTCTCCGCCGAGCCCGGCGCCTGCATCAGCTGCAGGTAGTCGATCACGATCAGCCCGAGGTCGCCCTGCTCGCGCTTCAGGCGCCGCGCGCGGGCCCGCACCTCGGTGGGCGTCAGGGCCGGCGTATCGTCGATGAACATGGGCGCCTCGGCGAGCATGCTCACCGCCGAGGTCAGGCGCGGCCAGTCGTCGTCCTCCAGCTTGCCGGTGCGCACCCGGTGCTGGTCGATGCGGCCCAGGGAGGACATCATGCGCATGGCCAGGGAGTCGCCGGGCATCTCCATGCTGAACACGGCCACCGGCCGCTTGGCCGCTTGATGGCCACGTTCTCGGCGATGTTCATGGCGAAGGTGGTCTTGCCCATCGACGGGCGCCCGGCGACGATGATCAGGTCGGAGTGCTGCAGCCCGGAGGTCATCATGTCGAAATCGGTGAAGCCGGTGGCCAGGCCGGTGATGGGCTCGTCGCGCTCGAACAGGGTCTCGATGCGGTCGACGGCCTTGCTGAGCAGGGTCTTGATCGGCTGGAAGCCGCCGCCGCCGCGTGGCCTCCTGCTCGGCGATCTCGAACACCTGGCGCTCGGCCTCGTCGAGCAGTTCGGCGGCATCGCGGCCTTCCGGGTTGAAGGCGCTGTCGGCGATGTCCGTGCCCACGGAGATCAGCTGGCGCAGCACCGAGCGCTCGCGCACGATCTTGGCGTAGGCCTGGATGTTGGCGGCGCTCGGGGTGTCCTTGGCGATGGAGCCCAGGTAGGGCAGCCCGCCGGCGTCCTCCAGCTCGGCGTTTTGCTCCAGGGTCTCGGCCAGGGTGACCACGTCGAAGGGCTGCTCCTCCTCCGCCAGCTTGCGCACGGCGGCGAAGATCAGCCGGTGCTCGCGGCGGTAGAAATCGCCCTCGCCCACCTTGTCGGCGACGCTGTCCCAGGTCTGATTGTCCAGCATCAGTCCGCCGAGCAATGATTGCTCGGCCTGGATCGAATGCGGCGGAATCCGTAAGTTTTCCGCCCCGTAGGCGGCTTCTTCGGGGAAAGCGGAGACGCGCGGTTCTGACATATCCCCCCACTGCGGATCTGGCATTCGGGAATCGGATAAGAGCGCGGCGCGGGACGCTGCAATCAGCTGGGAGACAAAGCGATTTCTGTCAAATCGCCCAAAAACCGATCAGGTCTTCATACCCGGGAAACGCCGCTCGGAAACAGCCCTGATTCTCGTATCAAGTCAGGGGCGTTGCAAGGGGGTCAGGACGGCGCGCCACGAGACTCGAATGTCGTTTCCCGGGTATGACATGGCGGGCCTTTCCCGCGCGCGGCCCGATAAGGACGCGCGCGTGGCCGAGTGGGTCCGCGTGCCGGGATTACTCCTCGGGAATAACCTCGAGCTTGATCGTGGCGTCCACGTCCGCGTGCAAATGCAGCGACACCTCGTACTCACCGGCGGCGCGAAACGGCCCCTCGGGCAGGCGCACCTCTTGCTTCTCAAGCTTCGCGCCCATCTCCTGCACTGCAGCGGCAATATCCTGTGTGCCGACGGAGCCGAACAGCTTGCCCTCGTCGCCGGCCTTGCGGGCCACCGTAACCGTCAAACCTTCGAGCTGCTCACGCCGGGACTCGGCCCCGGCCAGAGTCTCCGCCGCATCCTTCTCCAACTCTGCGCGGCGCTCCTCGAAGGCCTTCATATTGGCCTTGGTTGCCGGCACCGCAAAGCCTGAAGGAATCAGATAGTTTCGCCCATAACCGGCGCGCACAGAGACCTTCTCTCCCAGTTCGCCCAGGTGACCGACCTTCTTCAACAAGATGATTTCCACTTGGGTACCCCCTAGCGTTTTCAGTTTTCCGGTACGCCCCGAGGCGGCCGGGGCATTCCGCCAGATCAAATTAGTTTTGGCCCTTGCCGCGCGCAACCAGGCGAGCACGCAGGTCCACCCACACGTCCGCCAGGCCGACCCCCGCCACAAGGACCTCGGCGTGGGGCATGATCAGCAGCAACAGCGCGTAGAAGCCGATCAGCCAGCCGCGGTTGGCGGACAAGGCATGGACCGCGCTGTGCATGATCGCCACGCCCTGAAAAAAGAGCAAAGGCGCCAACAGCAGCAACAGTTCCACCGCCCACAACGGCCGGTCCATCAGCAAGACCAACAGCAGCAGTCCCAGGGCTAGGTAACCAACACCCGATTGGACCCGAAACGCGCGAAACTCTGCACCGAAGCCACCCGGGTTGAAAAGCTGTGCCTGCCACCACCGCCCGATGAACAGGGCGAGCAGAAGCTGGAAGTAAAAGGTCGCGGCAAAGGCCCCGGTCATCCAAAGCGAGATCCTTGCAACCAGCTCCTCGCTCATTGCGGCGTCGACGACGCCCCCCGCCACGAGATTCTCGCGGATCGGCTCCAATAGCTCCGCCCAGTAAACCGCCGGATCGAGTGGCTGCAAACGGATCGCCACGACTATCAGGAGGCCGAACAAGGTCGCGAGCTGTATCGTCAAGTCCAGAGACCTGCTCTGGCGCAGCACCACGCTGAGCACCCAGACCGGCAACCAGAGTGCCAAGGCGAAACCCATGGCCGGAACCGGACTGCCGAAGGCGGCAAACGCCAACAGACCGCTGGCAAGTCCGGCGAAGACACCCACGATTAGACCTTCGACAACGCCCTTGCGCAGGGTTACCAGCGCTACCGCCGCGGAGCTGATCAACCCGATCAAGGGGATGATCAGCGACAAAACCGCGGACACAGCCGTGACTAGCGCGGCCTGAGACCGTCCGCGCACGGTAAAGTTCGCCAGCGCTCGCACGGGAAACCGCCTCGTCAGTCAGCATACGCAGGACAAACCGGACGGATTAGCCCGGCACTACCTGAGTAAAATCCAGGATTCAGTGGCCGTCGGTGTAAGGCAGCAACGCAAGAAAGCGCGCCCGCTTGATGGCCGTGGCCAGTTGACGTTGATACTTGGCCGAGGTCCCGGTGATGCGGCTGGGAACGACCTTACCTGACTCGCTTACGTAGGACTTGAGAAGATTCAGGTCCTTGTAGTCGATCTCGGTGATGCCTTCTGCGGTAAAACGGCAATAGCGTCTACGGCGGAAAAAACGTGACATGAGACCCTCCGATTCTTAATCCTGTGCACTCAATCCTCAGATGCGGCCCGGCGTTCTCTGGGCTCATCGCCCGAAACACCCTCGGACTGCTCCCTCTCATCATCCATCTTGGCCAACGGCGACGCATCGGTAACCGCATCGTCACGGCGCATGATCAGGTTGCGCAGCACCGCGTCGTTGAATCGGAACGCACTCTCGAGCTCATCGAGCGCCTCGCGGTCACACTCGACGTTCATGAGCACATAATGGGCCTTGTGGACCTTGTTGATCGGATAGGCGAGTTGGCGCCGCCCCCAGTCCTCCAGGCGGTGGATGACGCCGCCGCGCTTCTCGAGATTGCCCCGGTACCGCTCGATCATGGCGGGGACCTGCTCGCTCTGGCTCGGATGCACCAGAAAAACAACTTCGTAGTGTCGCATGAATGCTCCTTTCGGTTCAGCAGCCTCCCGTCGACGCGGTGAGGCAAGGAGTTACCAGAATTGGGTAAACAGGTAATGATACAGAAAACGTAGGATCAGTCAAAGCCTTAACCGGCTGCCGAATCGGATCTCGAGCGCAGATGCTCACGCACGGGATATCCGTGACGCCCGCAGGACCGTTCCAGGAGGCGCGACAGGTATTCTCCCAGAAGGCCTATAGCAAAGAGGACGACACCGGCGAGAAAAAAAGAAGAGCAAGAAGGAAACCAACGCGGCTCCGATACCTACCAGGGAGAATATCCGCAATGGAATCGGAGAGAAGCCCGCAATCAGACGCATGTTGAGCTCGATAAGCTCATAGAGCGGGAACTTGGGCTCACCGGCCGCGCCCACGTTACAGTCGAGCAGGATCTCCGTAGGATTGGCGGCGTAGCTACAACCCAAAGCCGGGATGAAGCTGCACACATCATCCGAAGCCAAGACGGCGTCCAGGATCTCCCGGTCGTAGCCCCGCCGCCTGCGCCCTAAGCTTGCCCTCGAGACGCCGTTGACGACGCTCACGATCGTGGCCCACCGGCAGCCGGTTCGTCCACTCCAAGGCCTTCGCGTAGTCCCGCTTGTAGTGCTCCAGGAACTTGGCCTGCGCCTCCAGAGCCTCAGGGACACCCTGTTCTGCCAGGCGTTCCCAGATTGTGCCAGCAGCCGACCAATCGCCGCGCCGACGGTGCATCCGCGCCAACTCCATAAGCGCTGCGGGCCCGAGGCCGCCCCGATTGGCCCACAGAAGCTCGAACGCCAATCCCCTGTCACCGCGGGCAAGATGGAAGCGTGCTACGGAATGAGCATCCGCTCCGGTCGACGCAGGATCGACAAAGCTCCGGCTCAAGGGAAGCGTCAGAGCAGGTAAAGACAGCAAATCCCAACAGTTGTGTCTAAGCACACCGGCGAGCGGTTCCATCGCGCCTCGCCGCAACCAAGCGAGCCATGCGGCGGGGGCTTCGCCACCGGTCAGGTCGCCTTGACGCGCGAATCCGAGTAGCCGCTGCTCCGCCGTCACCAAACGGCAGTCCGGCCACACGCGCGCGAAGGCGCGCCGCACCGGGTGCAACAGGTCTAGATGCCCCTTGCCATCAAGGGTTGTCGAGAGGCCCGCGAGCCGCAGTCTGGTAGTCAGCAGCGGTGCGTCAAAGGACTTTCCGTTATAGGTGATCAGGAGTCCGGCAGTCCGAAACTCTTCTCCGATCGCCTCCAAATAGGCATGCTCCGCGTCCAACCGGGCGAGCAGATACTGGCGCAACAGCAGCCCATGGCCGTCGAATCGCAACAACCCGCACAGGAAGGCCCAGGTACCTGTGCCACCGGCAAGACCACTGGTCTCGGTGTCCAGGAACAGCCAAGCGTTCGATTGGCCGGCGGGCTCGTCCATCAGATCGGGCAGGGATGACAGACACTCACTCGGCTTGGCGCGCCCGTGGGGCTCCTCGAGCGCGAAACGCCGCACCACCCGCAGAACGCCGGGGGCAAGACGCTCGGCCTCTAGGCGGTCGGCAAGCGCGATCTCGTCCGCAACCTGCCTTGGTTCCTGAAGCCTTGCGGTCGGTGCGAGGCGGCGCAGGCGCTGCGCCAAGTTGCCTGGCACCAGCGTTGCCTGCGCGCGCTCGCCCCGTAGCAGCCGCAAGCGCTGATCAAGCCTCATCGAGCATCCCCAGCACCCCCAGGGCCAGCTCCTTGGGCGTGGCCTCCCGCGCATAGTCCCCCGCCAGGATCGGCCCCACACAGGCGGGACATCCAGCACCGCAGGGGCAGTCTCGAACCAGCTCCTGCGCGTCCGCGACCAGGCGCGCTGCAGCGTCGAACAGGGGCGCCGACAGGCCGACACCTCCCGGATAGTTGTCGTACAGGAAAAGGGTCGGTGCGAAGCGCTCGGCAGCACCCGGGTCCGAGCCCCGCATCCGGCCACGCCCATCCGGGCCCAGCACCGCGGACCAGGTCCCCTGCCCGTCCCCGACGGCACGGCCCAGGTCCCTGATCTCCGCCATGGCCTGCAGGGCAGCCACATGGTGCAGCGCATAGGCCGCGCCGAGAAAACCGTCCATGGCCTGCTGGCGCTTGGGCACGAGCGCCTCCAAGGCATCGGGGTCGGCCTGCCACCAGACGGCCGTGGTGTGCATCTCCTGGTCCGGCAGGTTGATGTTGCCGTAGCCGATGTTGTCGTGGCTGTAGTAGCGGATCTTCTTGTAGCCGGGATAACGCCGCACCAGGTGCACCTCGCCGTGGGCAGCGGCGCTTTGCCTGGCGGCCCTGGTTTCGAACCGGTCCAGGATCTTCAGGCGCGTGTAGTCGATGGCGTCCGTGTAGTAGTCGGCGCGGGTGCGGCGCACGAAGGCCTTGCGCCCGATCCAGTCCAGGCGCTCCACCTGGAAGGGCTGGGACTGGATCATGTAGATGGCCCCCTCGTAGAGGGTCCTGGGGGCGCTGGTGTAGTCGACCTCCGCCAGGATCTTCTGCGCCCCGCCGCCGATGTCCACGACCACGAAGTTGCCCTCGGCCACCGAGCGCAGTGAGACCGCATTGGCGGGATAGCTGTCCCCGACCCAGTACCAACGCCCGCTCTGGCGCTGCAGTATGCCTTCTGCCTGCAGATAGGCGAGCATCTCGCCCAGATCTTCGCCACCGAAGGAATCGCCGTCACAGAACGGCAGCTCGAAGGCGGCGCAGCGCACGTGATCGAGCAGGATCAGGAGCTGGTCCGGGTGGATGCGGGCGTGCTCCGGCGAGGCGCCCAGGAAGAACTCCGGATGGCGCACGATGTACTGGTCCAGCGGGTCGCTGGTGGCGACCAGCACTCCAAGGGCCGGCCGCCGCCGGCGCCCGGCCCGTCCCAGACGCTGCCAGGTGGCGGCGACCGTGCCCGGATAGCCGTTGAGCACGGCCACATCCAGGGCGCCGATGTCCACCCCCAGCTCCAGGGCCGAGGTGCTGACCACCGTATCCACCCGGCCGGCACGCATGGCCCGCTCGGAGCTCCGCCGCTCGCTCGGCAGGTAGCCGCCGCGGTAGGCCAGCACCCGCGGCGGCTTGCGCGGGTCGCGGTCGAATACGTCCTTCAGGTACTTGGTGATGACCTCCACCATGAGCCGGGAGCGGGCGAAGACGATGTTCTTCAGGCCCAGCTTGGTGGCCGCCCGTGCGATACGCGTGGTCTGGGAGCGGGCGGAGGCGCGTATCCCCAAGTCCGGGTTGATGACCGGCGGATTCCACAGAAACAGCTGGCGCTCACCACGGGGAGCCCCGCTGCGGGTCAGGGTCTGGACCGGCTCGCCGATCAGCCTCTCGGCCAGCTCACCCGGATTGGCGATGGTCGCGGAGGCGAAGATGAACTTGGGCGAGACCCCGTAGAAACGGCAGACACGCTTGAGGCGGCGAAAGACGTTGGCCACGTGCGAGCCGAACACGCCCCGGTAGCTGTGCAGCTCGTCCACCACCACGAAGGCCAGGGCCTCGAAGAACTGGGCCCACTTGGTGTGATGGGGCAGGATGGCCTGGTGCAGCATGTCCGGGTTGGAGACGACGATCTCACCGCGGGTGCGCACCGCCTTGCGGGCGTCCCCGGGGGTGTCGCCGTCGAAGGTGAAGGCCTTGACGCCAAGGTCGGCCGCCCGGTTGATCTCCGATAGCTCCGCTACCTGGTCCTGGGCCAGGGCCTTGGTGGGAAACAGATACAGTGCCTTTGATTGATCAGACAACACCCTGTCGAGCACCGGCAGGTTAAAGCACAGGGTCTTGCCCGAGGCGGTCGGCGTGGCGATCACCAGGTTGTTTCCGGACCGCGCCAGCTCCCAGGCCTCGGCCTGATGGGAATAGAGCCTGTGAATACCGCGCCTTTCCATGGCCTTTCTCAACCCCGGTTGCATGTCCAGGGGTAGCTGGGAGAAATGCCCCTCGGAGGCCGGCACGGCCAGCTCGCCGGTGATGCGTCCCCCGTAGCGCCGTTTGAGCCCTTCGATCAGCCGCTCGAGCCGATCGTCTTCGATCTCTTTACGCAATACCGCCTGTTGCCCTGCCATACGCTATCCCCCGGTTTAATCGTATCCGGAGCTTACCGACGGGGGTGGCTCATTTCATGAGCCCGCCGCCGGGCTTGAGGCCGAGATTCGAGCCTCGGACGGGCTCCACGTATAATGGCGCGCATCAAAAAAACGAATCGGAAGCGAGCATGCGCAAATACCACGTCTACGGCATCGGCAACGCACTTGTGGATATGGAGTACGAGGTCGACGCCGGCGACCTGGAGAAACTCCGGATCGACAAGGGGGTCATGACCCTGGTCGACGAGATCCATCAGAGCGAGATCATGGAGTACCTCAAGGAGCACCATCACCAGAGGGGGTCCGGTGGCTCTGCGGCCAACTCGGTGATCGCGGTCAGCCAGCTCGGCGGAAAGGGCTTTTACTCCTGCAAGGTGGCCAACGACGCACTCGGACACTTCTACATGGACGACCTGATCGCCGGCGGCGTAGACACCAACCACCACACCGACAAGGATCACGGCCACACCGGCCGGTGCGTGGTGCTCGTCACGCCGGACACCGACCGGACCATGGTGACACACCTCGGGGTCAGCGGCGGCCTGTCGGAGAAGGAGTTGGTCCCGGAGGCCCTGCGGGACTCGAACTACTTCTACACGGAGGGCTACTTGGTCACCTCCGACTCGGCACGTAAACTGTCCATCGCGGCCAAGGGGATCGCCGAGGAGGCCGGGGTCAAGACCGCTATCTCCCTCTCAGACCCCAACATGGTGAGCTACTTCAAGGACGGGCTGATGGACATGATCGGCGGCGGCATGGATCTGGTCTTCGCCAACGAGTCCGAGGCCATGGGTATGGCGGACACGAACGACCTGAACGCAGCGATCGCATTCCTGAAGACCATTGCCAAGGAGTTCGCAGTCACCCGCGGGCCAGAGGGAGCGCTAATCTACGACGGTACGAACCTGATCGAGATCGACCCGGTGAAAGTTGAGGCGGTGGATACGGTCGGTGCCGGAGACATGTTCGCCGGGGCCTTCCTGTACGGGCTGACCCAGGGCTGGGACCACAAGCGCTCAGGCGACTTGGCGGCGGCGGCATCGGCCAAGCTGGTGACCAGCCTGGGGCCGCGGATCAGTGCGGAAGAAACGCGCGAGATTCTGAAACGATTCCTGTAAAGCAGGCCGAAGACGCGACGGCGCGTCCGATGCTTCGACGCACGAACAGCCGCGCGCATGGCTCCCTGCAACGCATGGATCTCGTGCTTGCCTTTTGCGGGGGCGAATTGGATCACGGTCGTTTCTTCAGAGGACTGCAATCCGTGGTTGGCCGCCAGGTGCCAATTATCGGGGGATCGGCGGTTGGCCTCATCACGAACAACAACCTCTCCTATGATGGCCACCCTGCGGGTGCCGCCATTATTTTGGCGGAAAATCTCTCGATTCGGTGGGCATCCGCCGGCAGCGTGGACCGAGATGAATACAGCGCAGGAATGGAATTGGGCGGAACAACGCCGGAGAGCTGTTGGCGGAGATCTGCGACCAGGGAAAAGTCCCCTTTTTCGCGTTGTATTTCGACTGCGCCGGACGCAACGCTCGCTTTTCGGACACGTTGGAAGAGGAGGCGTCTGAAATTGTCGCTGCCCTGAACCGACACCAAATCCCCCTTCTCGGCTTTTACTCGGGCGTCGAAGTCGCCCCTTTGCTGGGACGCAGCCGCGGCCTGGATTGGACCGGGGTTCTAACAGTCTTCGCCCGGTGAAAGACCAATGAACCCACCATCCTACGACGATCTGCTCCGACAACTGGACGAATCCCGAAAGGAATCCGACTACTACCGCAGAATTGCCCAAATCGCCGGAAGGGCGCGCTTGCAGGAAACCGAAGAGCTTTCATTGCTGGTTCGCGCAAAATGCGAGGCAGAGCAGCGTCTGGAAAAAGCCCGCGACGATCTGGAGAAGCGGGTCAACGAGCGAACCGCCGAGCTTTCCCGTGCCAATGCGGATTTGATAGCGGAAATTGCCGAACGCAAGCGGGCCGCCCGGAAACTGGCGGAGTCGGAGAACAAGTACCGCTCCTTGTTCGAGTCATCCATCGACGCTCTCAGCCTCACCCAGAACGGACGCCTTCTCGACGTCAACCCGGCTTGGCTTCGCCTTCATGGCTACACCGACAAGAGCGAGGTGATAGGTCGTGACGTAATGGAAATAATCTACCGGTATGACCGCAGGTTGCTGGACGAGCGTCGCAGAAACTGGCCGCAAATCAATGACCGCGGATACCCGATCCGGGACGCTCGAAGGGACGGATCTGCCGTGGATGTCGAGACCCATTCCAACAGTATCGTTCTGGCAGGCCAAGAAGCCATTTTGACCTTGGTCCGGGACGTGCGCGAGCGCAAGAAAGCCGAGGAGGCCATGCCAGGTGGCGGGATTACTACCTTGTCGACGGAAAACCGGCTCATCCAAGAGACCGGGCCGAGGTGTCACGAATCCCAACGGTATGCAGTATTTCGGATAACCGACACCGGTCACGGCATCTCCCAAAAAGATATCGGACGGATCTTCGAGCCGTTCTATACGAGGAAGGTCATGGGGCGCAGCGGCACCGGCCTGGGCCTGGCCGTTGTCTGGGGGACCGTGGAAGACCACAACGGTGAAATCGACGTGCAGAGCCGGGAGGGAGAAGGCACCACCTTCACGCTGTACTTCCCGGCAAGCAGAGAGGCCGTCGCCGAGACCCCATCGGCCACGGACGTAGAACAATACATGGGGAGCGGAGAGTCCGTGCTGATCGTCGACGATGTCTTCGAGCAACGAGAGATCGCCTCCCGAATGCTCAAGAGGCTCGGCTACCGCGCTACGGCCGTATCAAGCGGCGCGGAGGCCGTTGAATATATCCGACGAAATGCGGCAGACCTCGTTGTGCTCGACATGATGTTGGAAGAAGGCTTCGACGGCCTCGACACCTACAGAGAGCTGCTTGCGATCCGGCCGGGCCAGAAGGCCATTATCGCCAGCGGGTTTTCCGAGACCACCCGGGTGAAGGAAGCGCAAGCGCAAGGCGCCGTCACTTACGTCCGGAAGCCTTATTCCATTGAAACCCTGGCACGCGCGGTCCGAGACGAAATGGACGGGCTCACAACACCTCGAAGCCGAGCGCAACCGGAATGACCAACCCCTCTTCCCCGCCAAAATCAACTCAATACCGCTCTATGGACTACTTTGCTGCCCGCTGGATGGCCTCGCCAGCCTTCTCGATATCCTTGCCGGCGCCCTTGACGGTCTCACAGGCGCAAAGGCCGGCCGAGAGGAGCAGGGAACACAAGACGAGGAACATGACACGCACGGGCTGACCTCCCTGCTGCCGGTCAGGAAAAAGCAGCCTGGCAAACTGAAAGCAAGGAGGCGGGGAAAATACCCAGCACCAGCATGGCCAACCCATTGACAGATAGGGCAACCCTGGCGCCAGCACCCGCGGTCAGCGGCTCGGAGGTCACCGGCTGGTCGAAGTACATCAGCTTGATGATGCGCAGGTAGTAGAAGGCGCCGATGATGGAGAAGAAGACGCCGATCAGGGCCAGCCACCAGAGGTCGATACGCACGACGGCCTCGAGCACCAGCAGCTTGGCCATGAAGCCGACGGTGGGGGGCACACCGGCCATGGAGAACATGATGAGCGCCATCATGGCCGCGTACCAGGAGTCACGCTCGTTGAGTCCCTTGAGGTCCTCCAGGTTCTCCGCGTCGAATCCCTTGCGGCTGATGAGCACCAGCAGGCCGAATGCACCGGCCGCCATGACCGCGTAGACGATGGCGTAGAACATCGCCGAAGCATAGCCCTGGGCGGTACCGGCCAGGATACCCAGGAAGATGAAGCCCACGTGGGAGATGGTCGAGTAGGCCAGCATGCGCTTGATGTTGGTCTGGGCGATGGCGATCAGGTTACCCAGACCCATGGACAACACCGCCAAGGATCATCAGCATCCCCTGCCAGTCCGCATGCAAGCCCGCCGAGTCCGTCCACCAGCAGCCGGATCGCCAGGGCGAAGGCAGCGATCTTCGGGGCGCTGCCCAAGAACAGGACCACCGGCGTCGGCGCGCCCTGATAGACGTCCGGCACCCACATGTGGAAAGGAACTGCACCGAACTTGAAGCCGATGCCGATGACCAGGAATGCGAGTCCGAACACCAGGACCTTGTTCTGCATACCCTGCTCCGCCGCGACCTGGGCGACAGTCCCCAACTCGATGGAGCCGGTGGCCCCGTAGATCATGGACATGCCGTAGAGCAGCATGCCCGAGCCGAGCGCCCCGAGCACGAAGTACTTCATAGCCGCCTCGGCACCTCCCGCGGAGTCCCGGTCGAAGGCGACCAGGGCGTAGAGGCAGAGCGCCAGCAGCTCCAGCCCGAGATAGACGACCAGCAGGCTGTTGGCGGAGACCATGATCAGCATGCCGAGCACCGCGAACAGCCCCAGCACATAGTACTCGCCCGTCCACATGTCGCGGTCGCGCAGGTAGTCCTTCGCATAGACGAAGGCGAACAGGCTGATGACCAGGATGAGCACCTTGAGCACGTCGCTCATGCCGTCGCGCACATAGCTGCCGTCGAACACCACCTGGCGCTCTCCGCCACCGACTAAGCCGGTAAGCCCGATGGCGATCAGCAGCCCGACGATAGTCAGAACGTGGTTGATGCCCTTTTGATCCTCCTTGAGATAGAGATCCACCACCAATACGGTGCTGGCCAGCACCAGAATGGCAATCTCCGGGAGGATGGGTATCAGGTTCGCGATATCGAAGGTGAAGGACATGGGCATGTTCCGTTAAAACTGTATAGCCGCGACCGGCGCCACGGCGACGGGAAGCTTCGACACCGCGATCTGCTGCACCAGGTTCTGGAGGGTGACGTCCATGACCTCCACCAGCGGCGCCGGCCAGAGGCCGAGCAAGAGCACCGCAACGGCCAGGCTGCCGAGCACGAACAGCTCGCGGCCGTTGGCATCCTTGAGCTCCGCCACGTTGTCGTTGGCCACCGGCCCGAAGACCACGCGCTTGACCATCCACAAGGTATAGGCGGCGCCCAGGATGAGAGTCGTCGCCGCCAGGAATGCATACCAGAAATCGGCCTGGAAGCTCGCCAGGATGACCATGAACTCCCCGACGAACCCGGAGGTCCCGGGCAGGCCAGCGTTGGCCATGGCGAAAAAGACCATGAACGCCCCGAACAGCGGCATGGTGTTCACCACGCCACCGTAGGAGGAGATCTCACGCGAGTGGACCCGGTCGTATAGCACGCCGACGCACAGGAAGAGCGCGCCTGATATGAAGCCGTGGGAGACCATCTGCACCATGCCGCCGGACATCCCGAGGACGCCGCTGCTGGTGGCCGCATCCTTGCCCAGGATGATAAACACGATGAAGAAGCCAAGGGTCACGAACCCCATGTGCGCGATGGACGAGTAGGCGATGAGCTTCTTCATGTCCTGCTGGACCAGGGCCACGAAACCGATGTAGACGACGGCGATCAGGGACATGGCGATGATCAGCCAGTCCAGGGAGGCGCTGGCATCCGGCGTGATGGGCAGGCTGAAGCGCAGGAAGCCGTAGCCGCCGATCTTCAGCATGATGGCCGCCAGGATGACGGAGCCGCCGGTCGGGGCCTCCACGTGGGCGTCGGGAAGCCAGGTATGGACCGGCCACATGGGCACCTTGACCGCGAAGGCCATCAGGAAGGCAATGAAGATCAACACCTGCTCGCTCATACCGAGCTGCATGTTGTGGAAGCTGGACAGACCGGGCTGAGAGGCGACCAGCTCGAAGGTCCCGGACTGGAAGTACATGTAGATCAGGGCGACCAACATGAAGACCGAGCCGAAGAAGGTAAAGAGGAAGAACTTGATGGTGGCGTAGACCCGATTGGGCCCGCCCCAAACCCCGATGACGATGAACATCGGGATCAGCATCGCCTCCCAGAAGACGTAGAAGAGGATGGCGTCCAGTGCCGAGAAGACCCCGACCATGACGCCCTCCATGATCAGGAAGGCGGCCATGTACTGGGAAGGCTTGTACTGGATCACCTCCCATCCCGCGATGATCACGAAAATGCTGATGAAAGTGGTCAGAATGATCAGCGGCATGGAGATGCCGTCGACACCCAGGTAGTAGTAGACGTTGAACGACTCGATCCAGGGTCCGTGCTCCACGAACTGCATGGCGGCGGTCGTCGAGTCGAAGCCGGTCCACAGGACGATACTGACCAGGAAGGTGAGCACAGCGAACACCAATGCCGCCCACTTGGAGACATTGGGTGCCTTGTCACCGCTGCCGAGCACGGCAATACCGCCGATAATCGGGCAGCCAGATGGTCAGCGAAAGGATGGGGAGTGATTGCATGCTTGTGTCCGTCTCCCTCGGAGTCAGAAGACCACGTAAATCGCTTCCAGGACCACCAAGCCCAGGATCATGGCGATTGCGTAGTTGTACAGGCGGCCGGTCTGGATCTTGCGCGCACGCTCGGCGAACCAGGCCACGGTCTTCGCGGAGCCGTTCACCACCAGCCCGTCGATGAGTCCGCGGTCCCCCACGAACCAGAAGGTCTTGCCGATGCCGCGACTGCCTCCGGCGAAGAACGCCTGATAGAAGTCGTCGAAGCCATACTTGCGGTCCAACACATTGTAGAACCAGGGAATCTTGGCGCGCAGCTTATCTTCGATCCGGGGATCTTTCGAGAACAGGTACCAGAAAACGTAGGCCGCAGCGGCAAAGCCCGCGAACGCCAGCCAGAAGGGCGCGGCCATCAAGCCGTGGAGCACGAAGGCCCACTGCCCGTGGTAATGCTCGCCCATGTGACCCAGCACGTCGTGCTCGGGCGCCACAAAGATGGCACCCTTGAACCACTCACCGAACAGGATGGGCTCGACGGTCATCCAGCCGATGAAGACGGACGGAATCGCCAGCAGGACCAGAGGTACCGTAACCACCGCCGGGGTCTCGTGCAGGTGGTGCCGGGTATGCTCGTCCATGCGCTCCTTGCCGTGAAAGACCAGGAAGTACAGGCGAAAGCTGTACAGGGCGGTGACGAAGACACCGATGGTCAGCAGCACCGAGGCGTAGCCGGAGCCAGCCACGTGAGATGCGCTCACCGCCTCGATGATGGCGTCCTTGGAGAAGAAGCCGGAAAAGCCCGGAAATCCGATCAGCGCCAGGGAGCCGATCAGGGAGGTGATCCAGGTGATGGGCATGTACTTGCGCAGCCCGCCCATGTTGCGGATGTCCTGATCGTGGTGCATGGCGATGATGACCGAGCCCGCGGCCAGGAACAGCAGGGCCTTGAAGAAGGCATGGGTCATCAGATGGAAGATGCCGGCGGCGTAGGCGGAGGCACCCAGGGCGGTCACCATGTAGCCGAGCTGGGACAGGGTCGAGTAGGCGACCACCCGCTTGATGTCGTTCTGCACCAAGCCGATCAGGCCCATGAAGAAGGCCGTGGTGGCGCCGATGATCATGACGAACGCGAGCGCCGTCTCCGAGAGCTCATACAGCGGCGACATGCGCGCCACCATGAAGATACCCGCGGTGACCATGGTGGCGGCGTGGATCAGGGCCGAGATGGGCGTCGGACCTTCCATGGAATCCGGCAGCCACACGTGCAGCGGAACCTGGGCCGACTTGCCCATGGCGCCGATGAACAGCAGCACGCAGATGGTGGTCATCAGATTCCAGGAGCTGTCGCCGAAGACCTGGATCTGGGTGTCGGCCAACTCCGGCGCCTTGCCGAACACCGTCAGATAGTCCATGGACTGGAAGTACATGGCCACCGCGGCGATCCCCAGGATGAACCCGAAGTCCCCGACCCGGTTGACCAGAAAGGCCTTGAGGTTGGCGAAGATGGCCGACTCGCGAACCGACCAGAAGCCGATCAGCAGATAGGAGACCAGGCCCACCGCTTCCCAGCCGAAGAAGAGCTGGAGGAAGTTGTTGGACATCACCAGCATCAGCATGGAGAAGGTGAACAGCGAGATGTAGCTGAAAAACCGCTGGTAGCTGTTCTCGCCGGCCAGGGATTCCTTCGGCCAGTTGTGCTCGTCGTCGGCCATGTAGCCGATGGTGTAGATGTGCACCATCAGGGAGACGAAGGTCACCACGGTGATCATCAGCGCCGTGAGCTTGTCCACCAGGAAGCCGATCTGAAAGCTGATACCGTCCGTGACCATCCAGGTGTAGACGGCCCCGTTGAACACCGCCTGGCCGTCGACGACGAACAGCTTCACCACGTAGAGCGACAGCAGGGTGGAGACGCCCACGCCGAGGATGGTGACCCAATGCGCCCCGGCACGGCCGATCCTGCCCCCGAAGAAGCCGGCGATGATGGCCCCGACAAGGGGTGCCAGTACGATGGTCAGGTAGATGTTTGCCATTATTCTTTCGCCCGTGTCCGATCGTTGCCTCGCATCGAAGCTCGAATAGGACAAATCCGTAGTGTGGACGCGGCCCACCGTTACCAGCGCATCATCTGTTGGGCAATGCCCAACCTACCCCTTCAAGGTATCCAGATCGTCCACGTTGATGGTCTGCCGCGCGCGGAACAGCACCACCAGGATGGCCAGTCCGATGGCCGCCTCCGCCGCGGCCACGGTCAGGATGAAGAACACGAACACCTGCCCCGCGCGTGTCGCCCAGGAAGTGGGAGAAGGCGATGAAGTTCATGTTCACCGCCAGCAGCATCAGCTCGATGCACATCAGCAGGATGATGACGTTCTTCCGGTTCAGGAAGATCCCGGCCACGCTGATGGAGAACAGGATTGCGCCGAGCATCAGGTAGTCGGACAAGGAGATCATTCCGCCTCCACCTCGCCCTCTGCGGGCGCTGTCTGGACCTTGACGGGTGCCACCACCCTGGGCTCCGCGGCCATCTTGACGACCTGGATCCGGTCCGGTCCCTTCCTGACCCGCACCTGCTTCGACGGGTCCTGGTACTTGGTATCGGGACGCCGGCGCAGGGTCAGCCGAATGGCGGCGACGATGGCCACCAGCAGGATCACCGCGGCGATCTCGAACGGGTACATGTAGACGGTGTAGAGCACCATGCCCAGCTCCGCGGTGTTGCTGTAGTCCGCGGGCTGGGCCGGCGGCTTGGCGAACTGCTCGAGCCCGAAGGTGCCCGGCCCCACCACCAGGAAGATCTCGACCAGCATGACCGCCGGCGATCAGCAGTCCAACCGGCAGATAGCGGATGAACTGGGCCTTCATCGCCGCCACGTCGATATCCAGCATCATGACCACGAACAGGAACAGCACCATCACCGCGCCGACGTAGACCAGCACCAGGACGATGGCGAGGAACTCCGCCTCCAGCAGCATCCAGAGCCCGGCACTGCCAACGAAGGCCAGCACCAGGAAGAGCACCGCATGCACCGGGTTGCGCCGGGTGACCACCATGCCCGCCGCGACCACACGATGATCGCGAAGACGTAGAAGAGAAACTTTTCGAAGCCCATGTTCTGTTCCAGTAGATTATGTCGTGGCCACAGAGCTCTCGGAAATCACAGTCCCAATCAAGTCGCGTCGACAGGAACAGAACAATTCCTAGCGATAAGGCGCATCCGCGGCGCGGGCGGCGGCGATCTCTTCCTCGTACTTGTCGCCGAACGCCAGCAGCTTCTCCTTGGTCATGACCTCCGGGCCACGCTTCTCGAAGTGGTACTCGTAGACACCGGTCTCCACGATGGAGTCGACCGGGCAGGACTCCTCGCAGAAGCCGCAGAAGATGCACTTGAACAGGTCGATGTCGTAGCGCGTCGTGCGCCGGGAGCCGTCCTCGCGGGGCTCCGCCTCGATGGTGATGGCCAGCGCCGGACAGGTCGCCTCGCACAGCTTGCAGGCGATGCAGCGCTCCTCGCCGTTGGGGTAGCGGCGCAGCGCGTGCAGGCCGCGGAAACGCGGCGAAATCGGCGCCTTCTCCTCCGGGTACTGGACGGTGAACTTGCGCTTGAACAGGTAGCGCCCGGTGACACTCAGTCCCTTGAAGAGCTCCAGCAGGAAGAGGCTCTTCACGTAGTCGCGCATGGTTTGCAGCATCTGATTCAGCCTCCCGTCAGGCCGACCACCAGGGGGGCAGCTCGTAGACCACCGCGAGCCCGACCACCAGGATCCAGACGATGGTGATGGGGATGAACACCTTCCAGCCAAGACGCATGATCTGGTCGTAGCGGTAGCGGGGAAAGGTGGCGCGGAACCAGAGGAACAGGAACATGAAGAAGAAGGTCTTCAGCAGCAGCCAGTGGAACCCGTCGTCGAGCAGAAACACCCCGTCGACCCAGGCCGACGGCAACGGCGACAGCCAGCCGCCGAGGAACATCAGCGCGGACAGCGCCGAGATCAGGATCATGTTGGCGTACTCGCCGAGGAAGAAGACCGCGAAGGCCATGCCCGAGTACTCGACGTGGAAACCGGCCACGATCTCCGACTCGCCCTCCGCCACGTCGAAGGGCGCGCGGTTGGTCTCGGCCACGCCGGAGATGAAGTAGACACCGAACAGGGGCAGCAGCGGCAGCCAGAACCAGGTGAGCAGATTGCCCTCCTGGGCGCGCACGATGTCGCCCAGATTCAGGCTGCCGGCGGCCACCAGCACACCGACCAGGGCGAAGCCCATGGCGATCTCGTAGGCGACGATCTGGGCCGCGGAGCGCATGGCACCGAGAAAGGCATACTTCGAGTTGGACGCCCAGCCGGCGATGATGACGCCGTAGACGCCCAGCGATGTCAGCGCCAGGATGTAGAGCAGACCGGCGTTGATGTCCGCCAGCACCAGCCCGTCGTCGAACGGAAACACGGCCCAGGCGGCCAGGGCCGGCGCCAGCGTCAGCATGGGTGCGATCAGAAACAGCACCGTGTTCGCCTTGGTGGGAAGGATGATCTCCTTGAACATCAGCTTGACCGCGTCGGCGATGGGCTGCAGCAGCCCCGCGCGGACCGACCCGGTTGGGGCCGATGCGGACCTGCATATAGCCGATGATCTTGCGCTCGGCCAGCGTGTAGTAGGCCACCAGGCCCATGAGCGGCGCCAGGATGACCACGATCTTGAGCAAGATCTGAATCACCACCGGCAGCGAGTTCCAGAGCTCTATCATCGTCTATCTATCCGCTCACACCTTGGTTACCGACACGGGGCCGATCTGATCCCCGAGAGCCTCGCTGCCCGGCACCCCGGCAGGGATTCGAGCGCAGCCGGCGGGTACCGCATCATCTAGGCTCACCTGCGCCTTGGCAGCGGAGCCGTTCTGGCGTACCTCTACGGTATCGCCCTCGGCGATCCCGTTCGCGGCCGCTTCCGCACTGTTCAGAAATACGCCGAAACCACCCGCAGAGGGCGTGCGCTGCAGGGCCGGAGCCCGGCGGACCAGGGAGTCGATCGCGTAGATAGGCACGTTGCCGATCCGGGTGAGCCCATCTCCGGGGCCGCGTGCTTCCACCTTGAGGTCCCCGCGCGGGTGGTTGTCCGGCTTGGCGTCCTCGCAGAGATCTCGCAAGCTCCGCGAGGACGTCCGCCGAGTTCGCATACTCGAAGCCGGGGAGATCCAGCAGATTGCCCAGCACCCTGAGCACCTTCCATCCGGGCCGTGCCTCCCCGGGCGGAGCGACCGCACCGCGGAAGGACTGCCAGCACACATCCGCATTGACCAGGGTGCCGGACGTCTCGGCAAAGGCCGCAATGGGCAACATGACATCCGCGACCTCCTCCAGGGAAGGGCTGCGATAAGCGGTACAGGCCACCACGAATTCGCGCCTGTCCCAGTGCCTTGGCCGCCAGCGTCGGGTTGCCCAAATCGTAAGCCGGCTCGATTCCCCAGAGAAGATAAGACCTGCGGGGATTCTCCAGCATCTCGATGGCCGCCACGCCCGAGGACTCGGCGGGCTGCGCACCGGGCACCACATGCGGCAGCGCGCCGGCCAGGTAGGCACCGACGCTGTTGGCGGCGGCCGGCAGATAGCCGACCTTCGCCTTGGTCGCCTCGGCAATCACCTGGGCCAGGGCCTTGAGCAGGGTGTAGTCCGGATGTGCCGCAGCCAAAGCGCCGAGCAGAATCAGGGCGCGGCGTTTCGTTCCCGCTGCCTTCAACAGCTCCGCCGTCTGCTTGTGAATGTCACCGGGTTTGGCCTCGGCAATCAGGTCTTTTATCGCCCCCGATCCACGTTTACCCTGAGCCTTCGCAATGGCTGCCAGGTCCTTGAGCATCTCCGCCGGGCTGCCGACGAGCTGCGTGGCCTCAAAGGTCAGCGACAAGCCAACGGGATTGACCAGGGCGACCGAAGCGCCAGTCAGCGCGGCCTTGCGAATGCGATGGGCCAGCAGCGGCTGCTCCTGGCGGATGTCGCTGCCGATCAGCAGAATCGCATCCTGCTCCTCGAGCTCCGCAATCGGCAGCCCCGAGCCAGGGCAACGGGGCATCGGCGGCGTCGCCGCGGAAGTCCTGCTGGCGCAGGCGCGATATCGATGTTGTTTCCGCCGAGACCACGGACGACCTTCTGTGCCAGATACATCTCCTCAAGGGTGGCGCTCGGCGAGATCAGCGCGCCCAGCCCGTCGCCGCCCGCGGCCTTGAGCTTCTCGGCGACCAGCACCAAGGCGTCCTGCCACTCGGCGGTTTGCCACCGCCCGTCCCGCTTCACCATCGGCTGGAGCAGGCGGTCCTCGGCAGTTGAGCCCCTCGTAGCTGAAGCGGTCCCGATCCGAGATCCAGGTCTCGTTGACCGCCTCGTTGTCCCTGGGATGCACGCGCATGACACGGTTGCCGCGGACGTGCAAGTGCATGTTGGAACCGACCCCGTCGTGGGGGGCGATGCCGTCCGCCTGGGTCAGCTCCCAGGCGCGGGCCTTGTAGCGATAGGGCTTGGAGGTCAGGGCACCCACCGGGCACAGGTCGATGATGTTGCCGGACAGCTCGTGGGCAACCGTATGCGCCACGAAGGTGCCGATCCGCATGTCCTCGCCGCGGCCGGTGGCGCCGAGCTCGCGGATACCGGCGATCTCGGCGCCGAAGCGCACGCAGCGGGTGCAGTGGATGCAGCGGGTCATATCGGTGGCGATCAGTGGACCGAGGTCCTCGTCCTTGACCACCCGCTTGCGCTCGGTGTAGCGAGAGACGTCCCCGCCGTAGCCCATGGCCACGTCCTGCAGCTCGCACTCGCCGCCCTGATCGCAGATCGGGCAGTCCAGCGGGTGATTGATGAGCAGAAACTCCATGGTGCCCTTCTGGGCCTCCAGGGCCGGCGGGCGAGCGGGTCTGGACCTTCATGTCCTTGCCCACCGGTGTGGCACAGGCGGGCAACGGCTTGGGAAACGGCCGCCCGCCCTGCTCCACCTCCACCAGGCACATGCGGCAGTTGGCGGCGATGGAGAGCTTCTTGTGGTAGCAGAAGCGCGGGATATGCGATGCCCTCGCGGTCCGCGACCTCGATGATCATCTCGCCCGGGCGTCGCCTCGCAGGCTTTCCCGTCGATCTCGATGGTGACCTTGTCCGTCATTGCGGTTTCTCTGTGGTCGGCCGGAACCTTCAGGCGGCCTCGACCATGCTCCTGCCGTGCTCGATCATGTACTCGAACTCGTGGCGGTAGTGCTTGAGGAAGCTCTGCACCGGCATGGCAGCGGCATCGCCGAGGGCACAGATGGTGCGCCCGCCGATGCGTCCGGCAACCCCATCGAGCAGATCCAGATCCTCTGGCCGACCTTGCCCGTGCAGGATGCGGTGCAGCACGCGCGACAGCCAGCCGGTGCCTTCGCGGCAGGGCGTGCACTGACCGCAGGACTCGGCGGCGTAGAAATGGGATAGATTGGCCAAGACCTTGACCATGCAGGTGCCCTCGGCCATGACGATCACGGCGCCGGAGCCGAGCATGGAGCCGGCCTTGGCGATGGAGTCGTAGTCCATGTCCGTCTCCATCATGATTTCACCCGGGACCACCGGCACCGAGGAGCCGCCGGGGATCACCGCCTTGAGCGCCTTGCCGTCCTTGACGCCGCCGCACATCTCCAGCAAGTCCTTGAAGGGCGTGCCCAGCGGGACCTCGAAGTTGCCCGGCTTGTTGACGTGGCCGGACACCGAGAACAGCTTGGGACCGCCGTTGTTGGGCCGCCCCTGCTCCAGGAACCACTGCCCGCCCTTCTCCAGGATCACGGGCACCGAGGCCAGGGTCTCGGTGTTGTTGATGGTCGTGGGCATGCCGTAGAGGCCCGCCTGGGCCGGGAACGGCGGCTTGTAGCGGGGCTGCCCCTTCTTGCCCTCGATGGACTCCAGCAGGGCCGTCTCCTCGCCACAGATGTAGGCGCCGGCGCCGCAGATGGGTGTAGATGTCGAAATCGATTCCGGAGCCCTGAATGTCCTTGCCGATCAGACCCGCCTCGTAGGCCTCTTTGAGGGCCGCCTCGAAGCGCTCGATGGGCTCGTAGAACTCGCCGCGGATGTAGTTGTAGCCGACGGTGGCGCCGATGCAATAGCCGGCGATGGCCATGCCCTCGATCAGCTGGTGCGGGTTGTAGCGCAGGATATCCCGGTCCTTGCAGGTACCGGGCTCGCCCTCGTCCGAGTTGCAGACGATGTACTTCTGGCCAGGTGCGTTACGCGGCATGAAGCTCCACTTGAGTCCGGTTGGAAAGCCCGCGCCGCCGCGCCCGCGCAGCGCCGAGAGCTTGAGATCGTCGATGATGCCGTTCGGGATCGGGCTTCTCCTTGAGGATCTTCTCCCACTGGGCATAGCCGCCGACGCTGCGGTAGCTCTCCAGGGTGTAGGGCTGATCCAGGTGCAGGGTGCGGAAGCAGACGGTGTTCTGATTCTCAACCATTGCCTCTCACTCCAACCCTTCGATCAGCTTGTCCAGCTCCTCGGCGGACAGGCTCTCGTGGTAGGTCTTGCCGATGAGCACCGCGGGGGCATGGCGGCAGGCACCCAGGCACTCCACCTCCTTGAAGGTGAACTTGCCGTCGGAGGTGGTCTCACCGGGCTTGACGCCGTACTTCTTCTCGACATGCTCGATCAGCTCCTCGGAGCCGCACAGCATGCAGGAGACGCTGTTGCAGATGCCGACCTTGTTCTTGGCGGTCGGCTCCAGATCGTACATGCCGTAGAAGGTGGCGACCTCGTAGACCGAGACCTGCGGCATGTCGAGATAGGCGGCCACGTCGTCCATGAGCTCGCGGCTGAGCCAACCACCGTTGGCCTCCTGCACCAGGGTCAGGGCCGGCATGACCGCGGACTGCTTCCACTGCGCGCGGATACTTGGCGATGTGGCGATCGATCTCGGCGCGGATCTCCGGCGTAAACAGGGTCTCTTTGTCGCGGTCGGACGGGACGCTGAGCGGTGCCGTTCTGAAGCTCATTAGCGGTCGATCTCCCCGAATACGATATCCATGGTGCCGATGATGGCGACCACGTCCGCCAGCATGTGACCTTTGGCCATCTCGTCCATGGCAGAGAGGTGGACGAATCCCGGTGCGCGCACCTTGACCCGGTAGGGCTTGTTGGCACCGTCGGAGACGATGTAGCAACCGAACTCGCCCTTCGGCGCCTCCACGGCCGCATAGACCTCGCCGGGCGGCGTGCAGTAGCCCTCGGTGAAGAGCTTGAAATGATGGATCAAGGCTTCCATGTCGTCCTTCATCTCGGAGCGCGAGGGGCGGCGCTATCTTGTGATCATCGACCATTACCGGGCCCGGATTCGCGCGCAGCCAGTCCACGCACTGCTTGATGATGCGGTTGCACTGGCGCAGCTCTTCGATCCGGACCAGATAACGATCGTAACAGTCGCCGTTCTGGCCCACCGGAATGTCGAAATCGACCTTGTCATAGGCCGCGTAGGGCTGCTTCTTGCGCAGATCCCAAGCAAAGCCGGAGCCGCGGATCATGGGGCCAGTGAAGCCGAGCTGCAGGGCGCGTTCCGGAGACACCACGCCGATGCCGACGGTGCGCTGCTTCCAGATGCGGTTGTCGGTGAGCAGGGTCTCGTACTCGTCGATGTAGCCCGGAAAGCGCTCGGTGAAGTCCTCGATGAAGTCCAGCAGCGAGCCGCCGCGGGCGGCGTTCTTGCGCTCCATGTCCTTCTGGCTGTGGTACTTGGTGGAAACCTCTGGATAGCTTGGCATCCGGTCGGGCAGATCGCGGTAAACCCCGCCCGGGCGATAGTAGCCCGCATGAAGACGCGCACCGGAGACCGCCTCGTAGCAGTCCATCAGATCCTCGCGCTCGCGGAAGCAGTACAGGAACATGGTCATGGCACCCACGTCCAGGGCGTGGGAGCCGAGCCAGAGCAGATGATTGAGGATGCGCGTGATCTCGTCGAACAGGGTACGGATCCACTGGGCGCGCTCCGGCGCCTCGATGCCGAGCAGCTTCTCGATGGCACGCACATAGCCGTGCTCGTTACACATCATGGACATGTAATCGAGCCGGTCCATGTAACCGATGCTCTGGTTGAATGGCTTGGTCTCGGCGAGCTTCTCGGTGCCGCGGTGCAGCAGCCCGATGTGGGGATCGGCGCGGTCGATCACCTCGCCGTCCATCTCCAGCACCAGACGCAAGACCCCGTGGGCCGCCGGGTGCTGAGGGCCGAAATTCAGTGTGTAGTTGCGGATCTCAGGCATCGGGGACGTCCCTGGACTCGGCGTGCTCTCTCTCGTAGCGGCTGTCGGCGCGGATCACGCGGGGCACCAGGGTACGCGGCTCGATACTCACCGGCTCGTAGACCACGCGCCCCTCCTCCGGATCGTAGCGCATCTCCACATGGCCGCTGAGCGGAAAATCCTTGCGGAAGGGATGCCCGACGAAGCCATAGTCGGTGAGAATGCGGCGCAGGTCCGGATGGCCGCGAAAGAGAATACCGAAGAGATCGAAGGCCTCGCGCTCGAACCAGTTGGCAGAGGTCCAGATATCCAGCACCGAATCCACAACGGGTTGCGGCGCGCCCGCGTAAACGCGAACCCGCATCCGCCGGTTGTGGCGAATCGACATCAGGTGATAGGCGACGGCGAAACGCTTCGGGTCATCGATCTCGTCGAGTTCGAAGCCGCGCTCGACACCACGCCCGAAGCCGGTGCTGGACGCGTCCTCAGTCGCCCACTCGGAACAACCGTAGGCCGCGTAATCGACACCGCAAAGGTCGATGAGCTGCTCGAAGCAGAGGTCCTCGTGATGGCGTAGCGTACCGGCGACTTCCAGCCAGCGCTCCGCGGGAGTCACGAGGGTGATTTCCCCTACGGCCGTCAGCGTCTCGCAACCCATCGCGGCGAAGTGCTGGGTGAGCGCATCTGCCAGCGAGTCCAGCCTGGCGTCGCCGGTTCTCGATTCCTGTTGTGACATGTGGGGTGACTGCTCAGCGGGCGATGGTATTGGTACGACGGATCTTGTTCTGGAGCTGGAGGATGCCGTACAGCAGCGCCTCCGCTGTCGGGGGACAACCCGGCACGTAGATGTCCACCGGGACTACGCGGTCACAACCGCGCACCACCGAATAAGAGTAGTGGTAGTAGCCGCCGCCATTCGCGCAGGAGCCCATGGATATGACCCAGCGCGGCTCGGCCATCTGCTCATAGACCTTGCGTATTGCCGGGCCCATCTTGTTGCAGAGAGTCCCGGCTACGATCATTACGTCGGATTGGCGAGGACTGGGGCGAAAGATGATTCCGAAACGGTCGAGATCGTAGCGCGCGGCACCCGCCTGCATCATCTCGACGGCGCAGCAGGCCAATCCGAAGGTCATGGGCCACATGGACCCAGTTCGGGCCCAATTGATCAGCTTATCAGCCGTGGTCGTGACCACCCCCTGCTCAAGGAGCCCTTCAACGCCCATGACTGACCTCGCGGATACCAAGTAACGCGGGCGCCGCAGAGGACACGCGCAGCTTCATCACTCCCACTCCAGGGCCCCCTTCTTCCACTCGTAGATGAAACCGACGACCAGTATTCCAAGGAATACAAACATGGCGACAAAGCCGACGATCCCGAGAGCATCCAACACGACGGCCCAGGGAAACAGGAAGGCGATCTCCAGATCGAAGATGATGAAGAGGATAGCGACGAGGTAGTAGCGCACGTCGAACTTCATGCGCGCATTCTCGAAGGCTTCGAAACCGCACTCGTAGGGGGAATCTTTTGCTGTACCGGGGCGCCGCTCTCCCAGCAGGAAACCGGCTGCCATCGCACCGCCGCCCACCAGAATCCCGAGGACCAGGAATATCAGGATGGGCAGATAGTTTTCGAGCACTTCGTCCTCTCCGCTGTATGTGTTTTTTTCGAAATCGAGGCGCGAGACGGGAGTCTATTGCAGTTGACACCAAACTGTCAAGAAGACTCTCAGGCAACATTCTATATATATTTCAATGAGTTATGCATGATCACGACAGAAATCGGCATATATTGTATACAATATACAAAAACAGGCGGGCAGGCCTCGGATCCGCCCGTGCGGGTAAGCGCGGAATCCGAGTAAACGCACAAAGCAAGCTCTATTGCGCCCACGCCGGACTCTAAGAACAATATAACCACACCCCCCGAAAGCTTGAGGATGTCGGTGCCGCGAGCGCAACGAAGACGCGCCTGTGTACCGCTACGGGAGTTAGATGGCCCGGCGGCATTGCGCCGCGAGCGTGCGATCATTCAGAAATGCAAGTTGACGCGAAGATTCGCTCAACTGCGCTAGACGCGAGTCTTCGGTCAAGAGTTGGTGCCGACGGCCGGAGTCGAACCGGCACGGCTTACGCCACTACCCCCTCAAGATAGCGTGTCTACCAATTCCACCACGTCGGCAAAACCTTTCGTGCGGCCATGCGTTGCTGGCGTTCCTGCCCGCCCCTCTTTCCGGGAGAGAACGGTTCCCCGGTGCGCTTCCCCGCTCTCCGCAGGATACGTCGCGTCCACGAAGCGCGGGGCTATCTCAGTTCCCGCCCTGCTGATCTCCGGCTTCGGTCGGGATGGGCGCTCCCACTGACGGTGCCGTTACTGGGGGCACCTCCGTTCCGGGTACCGCTGCCGCGGGCACTCGTGATGGCGACTCCATTACGGCAGGCACTTCCGGAGCTGGAGACGGGAGGGGCTCCGCCTCGGTTTGCGGTGTCGCTGGCACCGGGGCCGGCGGCTCGCTCTCGGCGGAAGCGGCAGGCGGAGGAACCGCTGGTACATCTGTCGTTCCTCCACCACCACCTGTCCCCGGAACGACCGGCACGCCCTTCTGCACCTCGACGGCCGCAGGTGCAAATGCAGGCGCCACCTCTACGCCCTCCATAAGACCCTCGGGCTCACCCACCTGACTCGCGAAATAGGCCAGAGCCATGCTCGTGAGGAAGAACAGGGTCGCCAGTACTGCCGTAGCTCGCGATAGGAAGTTCCCGGAGCCGCGGGCACCGAACACGGTAGCGGAAGCACCGCTTCCGAAAGCCGCCCCCGCATCGGCCCCTTTGCCATGCTGAATCAGCACCAGCCCGACGAGTCCTATGGCCAGAAAGAGATGGAGGACGTTAAGTATGGTTTGCATTTTCTTTAGGGGTTGCCCGAATCACGACCGTTCGCCCGCGGATAGAGCATCCGAGACGGACGGGCTCGGGACCGGCGTCAGACGCTGGCGCCCGCGGCCTTGCATATACCCAGGAAATCCTCGGCTTTCAGCGCGGCGCCTCCGATCAAGCCACCGTCGATGTCTGCCTTGGCCATCAGTTCGGCGGCGTTGCCCGGCTTCATGCTGCCACCGTAGAGGATTCGCAGACCGTCAGCTACGGCGCTATCGTGCTGCGCCACACGGTTGCGAATGAACGCGTGCACATCCTGAGCCTGCTCAGGAGTTGCAGTCTTTCCTGTACCTATGGCCCAGACCGGCTCGTAGGCAACGACCCCGTCTGCGAGGGCACCGGCCCCGTCCAGATTGATCAGCGCGTCGAGTTGTCGCCCGACAACCTCTTCAGTCGTTCCGCTCTCCCGCTCTTCCAGCGTCTCGCCAACGCAGAGAATCGGCTTGAGACCGGCGGCGCGCGCAACCGCGTACTTCTGGGCAACCAGCGCATCGTCTTCGCCGTAGAGCGTGCGGCGCTCGGAATGGCCGACGATGACATAGGTGCATCCGAAATCCGTCAGCATCGAGCCAGATATCTCACCCGTAAAGGCACCCGATTGCTCCGTAGAAAGATTCTGTCCGCCCCAAGGGATGGAGGTGCCCGAGAGCTCCGCCTGCGCCATCGGGATAAACACGTATGGCGGGCAAACCGCGACCTCGCACTTGCCGACATCGCCGATCCCGGCCTTCACGCCCGAGAGTAGCTCACGCACGCTCTCGACAGACCCGTTCATCTTCCAGTTACCCGCGACCAAAGGCTGACGCATACTTACCTCCTTCATCTAAAGAGCCCGCTACGATAGCGTCTACCCCGACGAAAATCAATAATAGGAGCACGCGCAGCTTGTCCTCCGCATCCCGCTTTGCATTACACTCGCCGGATGGCAAAGAAGAACAAACCCAAGCACGGCGGCTCCACCATCGCGCTGAACAAGAAAGCGGGCCACGACTACCACATCGAGCAACGATACGAGGCCGGGCTCGCCTTGGAAGGCTGGGAGGTCAAGAGCCTGCGAGCCGGGCGAGTACAGCTCAAAGAGAGCTACGTCAGAGATCCTGCACGGCGAGGCATTCCTGCTCGGCGCGCACATCTCCGCGCTTCCGACCGCCTCCACCCATGTCAACCCGGATCCGATTCGCACCCGTAAGCTGCTGCTGAAGCGCTCGGAGCTGAACCGACTGATCGGACTGACCGAGCGTTCCGGCTACACCCTGGTCCCGACGGCCATGTACTGGAAGCGGGGCCGCGCCAAGCTGGAGATCGGGCTCGCGAAGGGCAAAAAGCTCCACGACAAGCGCGCAACGGAAAAAGACCGGGACTGGCAGCGGGAGAAGGAGCGTCTGTTCAAGCAGCACTGAGCTTGCCGGCGGAACTTTCCCCCAAGTATACTGCCCGAATACTCACACACAGGGGGCGACTTGGCTTCGACGTGGGTTGCGAAACCTGTGGTGCATGCCGAGGTGCGGGGTACCTCGTAAATCCATCCGCAAACTAATAGTTGCCAACGACGACAACTACGCTCTCGCCGCTTAATCCGGCGAGCCTCTGACCGCTGTTTGCCTGTGGGTGGCGGATTCCAGGGGTCAAATCACATGGGATCGCGGTGACGGGAGTCCGGACCTGATCCGCTAAAACCCAACTCGGAATCGCCGACCGAACGCCCTGCCCGTCGGGCATCGGAAGGTTAAAAACAATAGACTGGGCTAAGCATGTAGAGCCAAAGGCGGAGGACTTGCGGACGCGGGTTCGATTCCCGCCGCCTCCACCAATATTTTCCCTATTTATCAGCCACCTACAGAGCCAGCCGGGCTCTGGAGTGGCGTCATTTTGCCTGCTTTTGCGCTCATAATGACAGCTTTTTTGACAGCATTTCTTGCGCGTCCTTAGTTCTACTTTTTTAAATTTAACCGATTGATTTTAAACTAAATAATGGTGCTTTCGGCTACCGCGTCAGATTTCAGTTATCGCCTCATAAGCCTCTGAATTAACAGGCGTCCACGCGGGGCGAGAAAGACATACCGTCTCAGTTTCCAGGCGATTTTACCCTCTATTCCCCGAAAAATGGCCAACAATTGGCCAATTGTGTGGTGAAACAAGGCTCAAATTGATACTGTATGCCTTAAGTGATCGACGCATAAGGCATAGAGTATCATCATGGCTGAGCGCTCCCCGGAAATGCTGATCGATCTGTTCAAGACCAAAGGGGTCGTAACGTTTTCAGACCTCCAGAAGGCCTTGGGCAGTGCGTCGCGCGCGACCACATTCCGCTACCTCAAGCGGGTCAAATACCTGCGCAGTTACAACCATAACGGGCGCTATTACACGTACCGGGATCCGGCGCTGTTCGATCGCTTCGGTTTGTATTCCCGCGGGGATATCCATTTCTCCCGCGACGGGACACTGGGCGATACGCTCAGGCGTTTGGTACGCGAGTCGCAGGCCGGATGGACCCAGCGCGAGCTTCAGGAGTTGCTGCGGGTGCGTGTTCAGGTGCTGCTGTTGGAGGCGGTGCGCCACGATGAGATCCGAAGGGAGCGGGTCGCGGGTTTTTATCTGTACCTGCATAGCGATCCGGCCATTGGGCAGATCCAGCTGCAGCGACGCCAGGAGCGGATTGCCGCCCGGCAACCCGGGGATGAAGAGCGGGTCGGTGTCGATGATGCGGTCATTATCCAGGTCCTGCTGACCCTGATCCGTCATCCCGGTTCAGGGCCTGCGGATGTGGTGCGCACCCTGCGCGGGCACTCGCCACCGATCGTGCTGGAACAGGTGGTTCACATTTTTGCCCGATACGATCTGGAGGATGTCGGCAAAAAAGGGGGGCCTACGAACTGCTGAGATTGCTCCGTCATCATGCCCGCCTGGCAGGGTGGTCGGCACCCGAGGTGGTGCGGGCGACGGCGGGCGCTCCCGAGCGCCTCCCCTGTATCGATTTCGTTGCCGAGGCCGAACACTGCCCGGTCTGCGGTGAGGCGGTGCAGGCACAAAAGAGCAAGCGGCGCCTCGTCGTGACCGTGCAGGCGGGCGCCTTTGTGGCCAGGGAGGTCCGTAAGCGCTGCGCCAGCGACAGCACCCATCCGGTGCTGGTCTCCGAGCAGCTCTCCTGCCTGGTTCCCCCGCGACAGGGGTATGGTTACGATCTCATCGTACAGGTCGGTCTGGCGCGCTACCTGAGGAATCTGCAGCGCGAAGAGATCCGTACCGAGCTGCTGCGTGAGCACGGTATCGTCGTCTCCGATGGCTCCATTACCAATCTCTGTGACCGCTTCCTGCGGTTGCTCGAGGGGCTTCACCGCCGTCGCGCCCCGGCGTTACGTGCCGCCATGAGCGGTGGTTATCCGCTGCACATCGATGCCACCAGCGAGCACGGCAAGGGTGGACTGTTTGTCTGCCTGGACGGTTGGCGTGGCTGGGTGCTTCACGCGGTGAAGATCGCCTCGGAGAACGCCGATGAGTTGCGCCCCTGCATCGAAGAGACGATCCGCCGGTTCGGCGATCCCATTGCCGTCGTGCGCGACCTGAGTACTGCCGAGGCCGGTGCCGTGGAGGGCCTGCGCGAAAAGGGCATTCCAGACCTCCTCTGCCACTATCACTTCCTCGGCGCCATCGGCAAGAAGCTCTTCGATGACCCCTATGCGGTGTTGCGCAATCTGTTGCGCCAGAGCAAGGTGCGCACCCAACTGCGAGAGTCTGCTGCGGGAGTTGCGCCAACACACGACGGCGGAAGTCTACGAGGGAAAGTATGGACACGGACGGTTACGTGAGGATCTCCTCGCCCTGCTCTATTGGGTGTTGGAAGGAGAGGGTCGAAAGGATCTTCCTTATCCCTTTTCTCTGCCACACCTGGACTTTTTCCGCCGCTGCCGAGAGGCGACGCAACGGGCCGAGCGCTGGCTGCCGTTACCCCGCTCGCACGTCGAGCGACGCGCCCTCAAGCAGCTCGCCAAGGTCCTTACCCAATTCGATGAGTTACCACGCCTGGCCTGGGTGGTACCCAAGCTGGAGAGTGGTTGGCAGGCATTCTCCGAGCTGCGCGACATCCTACGCCTCACCGATGCGGAACTCCCCCGCGGGGACCTGCGCTATCTCTCGACACGGGAGTTTCCGGAGTTGGAGATGGCGCGGCTGCGCGAGATCGAAAAGACAACCAAGGCCTACCACCAACAGATCCGAAAACGCGTGACAGACAGCCATTGCTCCTCCTCTGCCGAGGCCGTCATACTCAAGTACCTGGATCGCTACGCCAAGCACCTGTTCGGGCACCCCGCAAGGCATGACGATGACGGCAAGATCATCTCCGTGGTGGAGCGCACCAACAACGTGGCAGAGCACTTCTTCGGCGCGGACAAACAAAAGCTGCGTCGGCGATTGGGACGCGCGAATCTCGGGCGCGATCTTGAGGACCAGCCGGCACAGGCA
>CAWDLA010000038.1:0-107628 GCA_963802975.1 uncultured Gammaproteobacteria bacterium | reverse complement strand
CTGGTTTCCCGATCAAGGTAATTTAATTGCCCAAGATATAAAGCACGACCTTCAGGATTGTTTGGATATCGTGCTTTTTGATACCAATCATAGTATTCTTCTTTTGAAGGATCCCAATCCTCGCAGCCCTTTAGTCCTTTTTCATCTAAATAGTCCCTGGGAAGTTGATGGGTGAAATTATGTACCGCATTAAACGATAACAGAAGAAAGAATGGCTTATCGTTATTTAAATCGATAAAGTCACAAGCCTTTTTTCCAAACAATTCAGTCGAAAAAGCTAGGGTATCCAATTTGTTGAAATTTTCCCATAAGGATTGTTGGCGAAGGCTTTGTCCTTTTTTGTTGTAGGCTTTTTTTACATCCTGAAAATCATCCTCCAGTTTTTGCTTATGATGAAGATAATGTTTGCGTGCCGAAGTAAAACCTAAAAAATAGTCGAAGCCATGGTTTAATGGAAAATTTCGGTTTGTTGTATCTGAATCAAATGAGCCGTAGTGAACTTTGCCTATATAAGCTGTAGCATAAGCGTTTTGTTTTAATACCTCTGCAATAGTTTGATATTTTACATCATTCATGCCCTGGCCACCGTACCAAAAAGTTCCCCAACGTTGTTGATAACAACCCGTGATAATTCCTGCCCGTGATGGATTGCAGATTGGTGAAGTGGCATAAGCCTGTGTAAAACGAATTCCATTTGGCAGCGAGTTTATCAATATTTGGCGTTTTTACATCAGGAGCAAGGTCAGCACAACCCAGGTCGGCATACCCCTGATCGTCTGATATGATAAGGATTACATTTGGGTTTCTCTCCTCATCGCCAGAGGACATTCTACACGATGAAAAAGAAAGAATAAACATGCTAACCAATGCCATCAGGAATATTGATAATCTTGTATTCACAATCATTTTTATTTGCTTATTTGTAGGTTGCTTATTCAACAATAATTTCATCAGCAAAAAGCCAGGCCTTTTTACCTGATCCTACATGCCAATCTGGGCATATGCCAACGTTTTCCGCCATCACTTTTAATATACCTCACTGATTTTAGGTTAATCCCGGCTTTAAATTCTTTTCGAATGATGGAGGTGCTTTTGTAATTTTCTTTGTTTTCTATTTCGGTCAATTTAGTAAATTCTACTCCGTCACTCGAAATATAAAATGAAACCTGTTTAGGTAGAAAAATCCATGACTCCGTGCGCTGCAAGAATCCGCAAGAAATACTGTCCACTTCCTGAAATTCTTTTAAGTCGATAACTGCCTCCATAGTCCTGCCCTTCAAATCCTTGCCAAACATCATATCCGTATCGGGCCAAAGTTTTATCATTTGCTCTCATTCCGTCTGTGAGTGCATTGTTTCCACCTCCGGTATATTTTTCACTAAAAGGATAAGTGTGATGTACTTCACAACCTTTTGCAAGGTGAACAAGCTCGATATCGGGTTGAGGCAAATACTGATCACCGTCAGTGTCCTTATATTGTGTTTGAAGCTCAAGGAGTTTATTTTTCAGGCTGTCAATCAGTTCTGAGTATTCCGGGTGGAGGTATAAATTGTTTATTTCCTGTTTGTCAATTTCGAGGTCATATAATTCCCAGTAGTCCTCATCAAAATAAAAATGAATGAGTTTATATCGTTTCGTTCTGATTCCATAATGCCTTTTAACAGCGTGTTCTCCGGGATATTCGTAATAGTGGTAGTAAACAGCATCGCGCCAGGGGGCAAGCGTGTCAGCCGAAAGAATCTTGTCGCAGGGATTGACCTTGAATATCATCAGGGATGCTAACACCTGCATAATCAAGAAAGGTCGGAGCAAAATCCAGATTGAGTACCAAATTATTGTTATTTACGGCTGGGGAAATTTCGTTCGGATAACGAATAATAAGAGGCAAACGAAGCGACTGTTCGTACATAAATCGTTTATCGAACCAACCATGTTCTCCCAAATAAAAGCCCTGATCAGAAGTGTAAACGACAATGGTGTTTTCACTTAGGTTTTCCTGATCAAGGTAATCTAACAGTTTGCCAATATTATCATCAAGGGAAGCAATGCAGCTTAAGATAATCCTGGATATACCGTTGATATTTCCATTTGGCCAGTTCTTCCCCTTTTAAGTTTGCATTGATAAACTCATCGTTTTTAAATTTATATGCTTTATCCCACGCTTCTTTTTGATCAGTGTTCATCCGTTTATAATCCGCTGACCAATAATCGCTGTCAACTTTTTGTTTTTTCGATTTTTGAGAAGAATTGTATGAGGAGGGAATTTTCAAATCATAAGCCATTAATAAATCATCCGAAATTTTCATTTTCTGATCATGGGCCGAAGCGCCACGGGTTGAATAATCATCAAAAAATGTTTGAGGAAGAGGAAATTCAACAGTATCATATTTATTTAAATAATCGGGCCCTGGCATCCAGTTGCGATGCGGTGCTTTGTGATGCAATAGCAGGCAAAATGGTTTTTCCTTATCACGGTTTGCCAACCAGTTTAGAGCAATATCATTGGTAATATCAGTAACATATCCCGTTATTTTTTTGGTGACACCATTTTCAATAAAATCAGGATTGTAATAATGTCCGTGACCGGGCAGAATATTCCAATAATCAAAGCCGGTAGGCTCACTTTTTAAATGCCACTTTCCGATCATCGCCGTCTTATAACCTGCTTGTTGAAGTAATTTCGGAAACGTTTGTTGATCGCCATTAAAGGTTGCAAAATTATCAATATGCTCATTGATATGACTGTATTTACCGGTTAGCATCACGGCCCTGCTGGGAGCACAAATTGAATTGGTGCAAAACCCGGCATTAAAACGGACTCCTTCTTCAGCCAGACGATCAATGTTTGGCGTTTGATTTAAGGTGCTCCCATAACTGCTTATGGCCTGGTAAGCATGATCATCGGACATGATAAAAATGATATTTGGCTGTTTTAAAGTGCGTTCTGTCTTTTGAAAATTACAGGCTTGTAAGGATGATAAAAATAAGATTACAATGATGTATAGTTGTAGCTTAGGATTACTGTTGAGAATAAATTTTTTCGTATTGGATTGTTGCATTTTATGATCTTTATTTTTTATCGACCTGAATTTTTAAGATTTTACATTCGTGTGATAAAACACTTACTTTGATTGGGTTAGAGAAAACTCCCATGGATTTATTTTCCCATAAATCAATTGCTTCAACGGGATATTCAAAACCAAGAATTTTAGGATCCAAAATAATTTCTTTTTCATCTTCATCATCCCTGTTTAAAAGACCTATGGCATAGGAGCCGTCGGAAAGTGGCTTTGCCCATATTTCGATTACACCATCTTTCCAAATCCGGCTGGCTTGTTTCCCCAACTTATCCTGGTTAATTTTCAGTATTTCTTTATTTGTTAAAATGCGTTTGGTATCCTCGTCCAATTTTCTAACGTCACAACAAACGAGCAAGGGTGAAGCAAGTAAACTCCATAAGCCCATTTGTGCTTCATACTCTGTTCCTGTGCAGCCAGATGCACCTGCATTTGAGGCTGACTTCCCTTTACCATAAAGCCCGATGACCAGCATATCAGGATCATTCCAATGACCTGGGCCAGCAAAACGTTCGAGCCCAACCTGGCGATCCAATGCCTCCATTATACCCGTATGACCACTATCATATTTATGGTGTTCCCAGGTATCGCGCAAATCCCAAGTTGTTCGCCACAAATTGCCACCTATTTCCTTTCCCCATAACCAGGGTGCTCGTTGTCCCCATTCACAGATGGCAAAAACCATTTCGGGTTTATATTTACGCACTTCCCGGATAAAATTTTCATATCTTTCAATAGCTGACCATAAATCCTTCGGAGCTGAGCAATAATCACATTTAATATAGTCTACACCCCATTCAGCATAGGTTTTTGCATCCTGGGTTTCGTAGCCAAAACTACCGGGCATTCCAGCACAGGTATATTCAGCAATATCTGTATAAATCCCAAATTTTAATCCTTTGCCATGTATGTAGTCAGCAAGCTTTTTCATTCCTGAAGGAAACTTTTGAGGGTCTGGGTAAATATTTCCTTTTTCATCCCTGCCACCATGCCAAAGATCGTCCAGGATCAGGTATTCGTATCCAGATTCCTTCATCCCTGAGCTTACCAATGCGTCTGCTATTTCCTTCACCAGCGTTTCATTGATATTTCCCTCGAATAAATTCCAGCTTATCCAACCCATTGGTGGTGTAGGTGAAATTATGGATTCGTTTTGTGCATTTGTATGAAGTGCAATCAGGCATAGGATAAAATAAAGTAAACGGGTCATAATTTCTTTTTATGTCAATCTATAAGTTCAAAAATTAAAAATATTATGTGAGCACAGAAGTTTTGTTTTATTCATGTTCCCTATGATTCACAAGATTATTCAACTATTATTTCATCCACGAACAACCAGGCTTTGTTTCCAGCGCCTGTATGCCATTCAGGACATTTTATTATGCTTTTTGCTTTTATTTTAATAAAGCGCACCTGAACCGTCTTAAAATCCATCTTTATTAAATGAGCATTATTCCCATTTTCGGTGAGAGGAATCGTATTCTCAACTTTTGCAATGGTCTTAAAGTTAATTCCATCTTCTGATATACTCAATTCAACGAATTCTGGTAGAAATATCCAGCTTTTCGTTGCTTGCAAAAAATTAACACTAACCTGGTGTATCGTCCTATTATCTCCCAGATCAATTTTTGCTACCATATCAGTTCCTTGAAAACCAAGCCAGTTTTCATGAAAATTATCTTCATTTCCAAAAATACCATCACCCAGGCTTAAATTTCCTAGAGCGGAATATTTTGGACTATATGGTTTTTCAAATTCTATAGATTGAAAAGTAGTTGACTGAAGAAAAGAAGTAAATGATACGGGACTTGTTACGTAGCCTTCTTTTTCAGATATTGAACGAATCGTGGCAGACTTGGTTAGCATAATTAGCTTGTTGTATTTTTTGGATAGTGGAGTTGGCTCAGAATCATCCGTTGTATAATAAATACTTGAGCCTTCGGTCGTACTTTTTAAGGTAATCCCTATTGAATCAGAAAAAAGCACTTTGTTTTTGATCAATTTATTATCGCTATAAAATTCTGGAGATTTTGCCACCTTAGCCTGATGCCCTATTATTTTAATTACCCAGGCATATTTTACCGGCCTTTTTTCCTCAGTTTTCCATTCCATTGGTAAATCAATAATTAAACCCGCCGCTTCAGATGTCCTTGATCCTAAGGCGTTATCATATCCCAATAGCGTGATATCGGATCCGGCTTCGGGGATTGCATACTTTAATTGAATGGATGTTCCTGGCCATTGGGTTAAGACCGCATAGAGGTATTTGTGATCCTTGCTTTGGATGTAATAAATTGATTCGTTTTCTTTATAATTAGCTGTCCCTCTTGAATTATGAATAACCTCACCATTTACCTTCATCCATTCACCTATTTCGTGCAGACGATTTATACTTTCTTTGGGGAATAAACCTTCGGCAGTTGGTCCCACATTCAATAAATAATTACCACCTTTTGCCGCAATGTCAACTAAATTGTGGATCATCATTTTGGTAGATTTAAAGTTTGTATCAAATTGATTAAAACCCCAATGTATCGTTCATCGTCATGCACGATTCCCAATCCAAATTACTGGCCTGTTCCAAAATTTCCTGTTCTGGTGTTCCAAAATCTCCAGCAGCATCCTCATAAGCATTCATTCCTTCCATTCCCTGACGGCCTTTTCCTACACGATTATTGATAATTAAGTCGGGCTGAATGTTTCGCAAATAATTATAGAGTTCCTTGCCCTGATCTTCCGTCCATTCATTTATCCATTCGCCATCAAACCACAATACTCCAATAGATCCATATTGGGTTAATAATTCTTTAAGTTGTGGTTTTAAATAGGAATTTACATATTTCGAAAAATCAGGATTTGGACCTTTGCCATAGTTATAGTCGGGATGGTTGATTCCCTGGGCATGTGGATGATGCCAATCCATTATGGAGTGGTAAAAACACAATTTTATGTTTTCCTTTTCACAAGCTTCTGCCAATTCTTTTAACAAATCTCTTTTGATAGGATGTGCGATCGACAACATCATAATCCGATACTTTCAGAATCCCAAAGGCAAAATCCATCATGATGTTTGGAAGTAATAACAATATACTTCATTCCTGCGTCTTTTGCCATTTGAACCCAATCATCAGCATTGTATTTTACAGGATTAAACCGGGTCGCGTATTTTTCATATTCCTCAACTTCGATATCAGCAGTTTCCTGTATCCATTCAGCGTGGTTTTTTTCATCTTTATATTGACCAGCAGGAACAGCGTACAAACCCCAATGAATAAACATTCCGAAACCTGCATCGCGCCACCATTCCATACGGGCATCTTTTTCCGCAAGGGTTTCAATTTTTAAAAAATCTCTTGACTCAGTTTTTTTTCTCGATTCAAGAGGATTGCATGCACTGATAAAAATCAGGAAAAATACGAAAAAGGGTATTTTTTTCATCGTTGGTATTTTGGTCAATTATTTCACGATAACTTCGTCAACAAACAACCAGGAATTTTCACCAGCACCTGGATGCCAATCGGGTAAAGGTCCGTAATTCGTGGCTGTAATTTTTATATACTTTGTTTCTGTTGTTTCAAATTCAGCTATAAGCTCATGAATAAATTCTTTGGTGACACTGGCGGGAATTATTTGATCAACCGTGACTATCTTTTGGTATTCTTTACCATCTTCTGAAACAAACACCTTGAGTTGTTTTGGGAGTACTATCCATGAGTTAACATCTTGTAGGCAATTAACACCAACCGATGAAATATTGGTGGACTGATTCAAATTGATAACAATTTCCAGGTCGTCTCCCTGGAATCCCTGCCAGTTGCCATCAGCATAATTTGTACTACCAAACAAACCATTCACTAATCCTAAATCACCACTTCCCGTAAAACGTTCATGGTATTGATTTATATAAATAACTTTTTTACCGGTCGCTAAATGGCGTTCAACCTTTGTTTCGGTTGTTAATAAGGATGGTTCACCTTCAACGAAAACTTTTACTTTGATGATCACATCATCAGCAATATTAAATGGATTTGAATATATCTCAGACTTGACCGTTGGTTCCTTTCCATCCAGGGTAAATCTTGCTTCCGCATTTTCAATTAATTCAATCGAAATTAGAAAACTCTCTGTGTTGGCATCATATTCACTTTTAACAGAGGCTGTTTCAGTAATTATTGTCCAGTCATCAGTTCTAAAAGTGGAAACGGGCAATCCTTCTTTGTTGAATAAATTGGGTTCATCCCCATTGTTAAAAGCAAAGCGTACAGCAAGCGGATTTTTAACTTCTTTTGATGAAACTAAAATTGTGTTCTTATCAATGATAGCCTCAGCTTGATGAAATTTCCTGTCTTCACCAGCAATTGTAAAGTCTGATAATTCTTCTCCTTTGCAAATCAACCCATTGTCAACATGATCAAAAGTCACCCTGATTTTTTTCCCTTCCTTTTGCATTGATTTATAGAGTGGACCACTATAAACAAGGTCTTCGATTCCATAGGTTTTTGCCAATGCCCAAAGCGACAATCTCTTACCAACATCCTTTTTATTCAGTGGGTGAATGTCATCAGGATTTCCAATATCCATTGTTACAGCCATTCCGGTATTTGAAATTTCAAGAGACCTGCGCTGTTCGTCTCTTAAGGCTGCACCAATAAATTCTTTCTGATAATTAAAAGGAGCAATTTGAACAAAGTAAAAGGGAAAATCGTCCTGGCTCCACTCATTTCTCCAACTCATAATCATTGTTTTCATCAGGTTTTTATACATGGAATGTTCGTTGGTATTCGACTCTCCCTGATACCAGATAGCTCCTCTAATCCCAAAAGGGATGAGCGGCTTAAGCATCCCGTTGTATAACCCGGCAGGAGATTGATGATTACGCGGAACAATACCCGGAGCTGAATTTTTAATTTTCTCATTGTATTTTTCGATATAAAATTGTCCTTCGGGTGTCGATTGTAAAATATTGTAATTTGTCCATGCTTGAGCAGTTGAACCACCCCAACTGACGTGAATCAATCCAACCGGAACATCTAATGCATTGAGAATTTCTTTCCCAAAATAATAGGCTACTGCACTAAAGGTTTTCGCGGTTTCCTCAGTACATATCTCCCATTTTCCAAAACAATCTTTGCTAGGTTCGTCAGCATGATCCCGGGCTACATAAAACAACCGAATGGAAGGCAAATCGGATTTCATTAATTCTTGCTCTGCATTTTCGGTATTACTCAATGCCCATTGCATATTGGATTGTCCGGAACAAATCCAAACCTCACCAATCATAACATTTTGAATAATAATATCATTAATAGAGAGCTGATATGGGCCTCCCGCATCAATCGTTTTTAATTTCACCATCCAGTTGCCATTTTTATCCGCTATCGTTGATCTTGCTGGCATTCTACTCCAATTTCCTGAAACAACCACCTCAGTTCCCGGCTCTGCCCAACCCCAGACAGGAGCCTCAAAATTTTGCTGAAGAACCATGTTATCTGCAAAAATTGAGGGTAGTTTAATATTTGCATATATGTTGCTTATTTGCAGAAATAAGAACAAGAAGAAAATAGTAAAAAGAAATATTTTTCTGTTGATTAAATGGGATATTTTTATTTGCATTTGTCTAATTTTTATTTGGTTCATTTTATCGCATTGATTGGCCATTCCACTTTTTTGCCTGTGCTTTTATCTATGGGCATTTGAGCTTCTACAGAAACCAGGTAATTGGTTAATTTTTGTGCGAGTTCTTTGAGTTTTTCTTTTTCTGCTGTTGCCAAATTATTTGTTTCACCAATGTCAATTGCCAGATTGAAAAGTTCAAATTTCCGGTTGGCATGGTAGTAGATCAATTTCCAGTCGCCCAATCGAATGGTACTTGATGCACCTATTCCTGGACCTGTAGGACCCCAATTGTTTGGATAGTGCCAGAATAGAGGTCTGTCAACCGCTTTAGTAACTTCCTGTTTTAACATGGCGATAAAACTTTTGCCATCAATATGCTGTATTGTTTCATACGCTTCAACTTCAGCCATTTCAAGGATGCTAGGGAAAAAATCTTCAATTATTAGATACTCATTACAAACAGCATCGGCTTGAACAACACCAGGCCATTTTACAATCATGGGTTCACGAATTCCTCCTTCATGTGCAGAGCCTTTTCCGCTTGACAGAGGTTTATTATGTGTATGTGGTTCACCACTACGAGCAACTGCACTCAAACCTCCATTGTCCGACATAAATATTACAATGGTATTTTCTGCAATTTCTTTTCTTTCAAGATAATTTAAAAGGTCACCCAAACTTTTATCCACCGATTCCACCATAGAGGCATATCGTGCTTCAGGTTCTTCAAACCCCAGGTCTTTGTACTTTTGATAAAAGCGATTATCCGGCTCCAGCGGAGTGTGGACGCCATAATGTGCCATATAGAGGTAAAACGGTTTGCCAGAAACCATAGCACTATCCATAGCCGAAATAGCTTCCCTTGTGAGAGCTTCGGTGAGGTTGATGTTTTGTCCATGATATTTTTCCAAACCCGGAACATCCCAAACGTTGCCTCCACCACGCCAGGCTGCACTGAAGTTATTTTCACCCAGGTAACTCCCGGGCCCCCCAGCTGCATGTCCTGCAATATTGATGTCAAATCCTAAATTTAACGGATTTTCACCCGGAGTACTGATGGCGCCAAAATGAGCTTTGCCACAATGTATCGTGAAATAATTATTGTCTTTTAATATCTGGGGTAAGGTGGTTACACAAATTGAGCGTTCGATGGAATCGACAGTTTGCACTCCATTGACATTCCAATTGGGAATTATTAAACCTTCTGGCTCCTGAACACTATTTTTCCCTCGTCTTAAAGTCCAGTTGGTAACCCGGTGCCGGGCTGCATTCATTCCCGAAAGCAAACTTACCCTCGTTGGAGAACAGATTGCACAAGCATAAGCCTGGGTAAACTTCATCCCCTGGTCAGCCAGTTTTTCCATATTGGGGGTATAGAACTTTTTGTTATTGGGTGTTGTATCGGTCCAAAAAGGTTCAGAAGTATCCTGCCAGCCCAGGTCATCGACAAGAAACAGAATGATGTTGGGTTTTTCAAGTGGCGTTTCTTTCTTTATTGATTTGCACGAATACGCAATGAATAGAAAGGTTAGGCCAAAAAGCAGAATTAGTTTTTTCATTTTACTTTTTTAGTTTGCATTGGAGCAATCAAGTTTTTTCAATATTCTCCATTGATTTTGCAAGTTCACGGGCCTGTAATAGAAATGTTTTAACATTCATTTCTCTAAAATAGACCAAACCATGACAGCCTCTTAACCTGGGATTTTCATTTTCGTAAAAGAAGTTTTTGCCCAATACCAGTTGAATTTGTTTGAGTTGTTCAATCCAAATTTGTTGAGCCAATTGGCTAAATCGCCCATCTAACATATAGCTTGGGAAGCTTGCTTCAACCTGACTTAAATAACAATTGGAAAAAGCATTGTCGAGAGATAAAAGGGAGTTTAATGAAACAGGAACAATTACTTCAGCTTCAGCTGGATGGAATCGATACCAAACATTGCGATAGCCATAAATTTTCAGATTGCTTAAATCCTCCTCCTCTCGACCAAAGCCTTACTGCATCAGCTATGGCCTGGAGCACCTTGTAATGCGTGTCCGGTCCACTGCCTTCGGGGTCAAGGGCAAGGCTGATGATCGTTGGTTTGGTTCTTTTAAATTCTTCCAAAATGGGTAAAACATCCCTGATTCTTTCTGGTTGTTCAGTAAAAATATCACCTGTATAAAATTTTAAACGCAGATGCTTTACGTTTTTAACCTGGACTCCAAAATGAGCCCATATCAATTCTTCTTCAAACTCACGAATTCTTCCTTTTAATTTTTGAATGTCAGCTGGATTTTTCTGCCCATCATAACTGCTTTGTAAAACCTCGAGGATATTGTCAACTTTCAGAAGTAACTCTTCGACGTTTTTAATTTCGAGAAGTTCGACCATATCCCTTACCACCCTGTGACTTAATCCTCTTCTTCGCTGCTCCGGCTCCCCGGAAGCCACTTTATTCAAATAATGATAAACATCTTTATCTCTTTTTAATTGGTAGCCTGATTGAAAAAAATCAGCATATTCGAGCATCTGTATTTGACCATCTAAAATGAAGGCTTTAGTATCTCTGAGAATAGCGCTAATGAAACTATTGGTTACGGCTGTAAATCCAGATGTAAGTACACCAAATGTAAATGAATTTGAATCACCTCTTAGTTCATGACTGATGTGTGGATAAATACCCAACATGATGTCATCATGATGTGGTCCGGTATGATAATAGTTTTGGTTTGTATGGACTTCCATTCCATAATTTAGTTTCCTTTTCACCGAACCGATCACATCTTTCACAGACTTTTCTGACACTCCCGGAATCATGGAACACCATTTATCTTCGAGTAAATCGCTGAGTTTTAAGATGATGGCCGTAAATATCATTTTTTACACATAAATCAATAATCGCCTTTTCAGTTTTTTCAAAACTCCAATCCCCTTGCTGGTAATAAGCACCTGCCAAGAAGGTCGTCGCGGCCCTGAAGGAGGCGCACTAATGTCAGTTCTCATCGACAAAAACACCAAGGTCCTTTGCCAGGGTTTCACCGGCGCCCAGGGTACCTTCCATTCGGAACAGGCGATCGCCTACGGCACCAACATGGTTGGCGGCGTCACCCCGGGTAAGGGCGGGACTACCCACCTGGGTGTCCCCGTATTCAACACGGTGGCGGACGCGGTCGACGCGACCGGCGCCGATGCCTCGGTCATCTATGTGCCGCCACCTTTCGCCGCCGATGCCATCCTTGAAGCGATCGACGCCGAGATTCCGCTGGTGGTCTGCATCACCGAGGGCGTTCCGGCTGCGGACATGGTCAAGGTGAAGCGCGTGCTGGACGGCTCCAACACCCGCCTCGTGGGGCCCAACTGCCCCGGCGTCATCACCCCCGGCGAATGCAAGATCGGCATCATGCCCGGTCACATCCACCTGCCGGGCAGCGTCGGCGTCGTCTCCCGCTCCGGCACCCTGACCTACGAGGCGGTGGCCCAGACCACGGCCGTGGGCCTCGGCCAGACCACCTGCATCGGTATCGGTGGCGATCCGGTCAACGGCACCAACTTCATCGATTGCCTCGACCTGTTCTTGGACGACCCCAAGACCGAGTCCATCATCATGATCGGCGAGATCGGCGGCACCGCAGAGGAAGAGGCCGCGGAGTTTCTCGCGCAGTCCAGCATCAAGAAACCCACAGTCGGCTTCATCGCCGGTCTCACGGCACCTCCGGGACGCCGTATGGGTCATGCCGGTGCGATCATCGCCGGCGGCAAGGGTGGTGCAAAGGAAAAGATCGAGGCGATGGAGGCCGCCGGCATTCACGTCTCGGCCTCTCCGTCCGAGCTGGGTACGACTCTGAAGGCAGTCCTCGACGGCTAGGAGGCTTTCTGGCTTGCGCGTCGGTCGCGAGGGATCGCGGGGCCGAGACCGATTTTTCCCGCGATCGAGGCGAATAGCCTGCTCTATTTAACGAGGTCGCGGGGGAAATCGGGCCGACATCCGCGATTCCGCAGTAGGACGGTCGTAAGTCATACAGCCTCCTAACAGTCCCATTGCGCAAGCGCGCATCTGCACTGTCTCGCGCCAAGTCGCTTGGGCGCCGTGAAGCTTTCACGGTTGCCCCGGAGGCTTGGCGTGCGTTGCTTGCATACTTTTCAGTGATCAAGATTCGGCTTTGCCGAGCACAACAGAACGTGCCCTGAATAACAATGCCGGGAGCACCAGTATGTTGCCGGCCAATCGCCGTCAGCTGGTGTGAGGGCGGGAAGCGAGACAATCGGCGGGAATAGGTCAGGCCATGACAGGCTCCAAGAAGCCGGTGATCAAGCGCGGCCATCCCGGCGCTGGGAGGAAGCGCACGGGAAAGACCCCGAAGGGCCGCCAGGTCGACCCGCAATCCCGGGCGCAAGTCCGTGCCCTGTTGGGCGACGAGCCGCCGCGCCGGGACCTCCTCATTGAGTCTCTCCATCTTATCCAAGATACCTACGGGCATTTGTCGGCGCGGCATCTGGCGGCGCTGGCCGAAGTGATGCGCTTGTCGCAGGCGGAGGTCTACGAGGTTGCCACATTCTATGCTCACTTCGACGTACTCAGAGGGGGAGAAGATCCGCCACCACCCGCACCGATTCCTGGAGGGCATGCTGATTGCCGCCCGGGTGGTGGAGGCGAAGACCTGCTATCTCTATGTGCGCGACGAGTACGCGGCGATCCGCGAGCTGATCGATGAGTATTGCGGCGGTATGCAGAACGGCCACAGCTCCAACGCCTATCTGCCAGGAGGTGCATCCGGGGGCATTTTGCCCGCTTCCTTGGATGACCTGCCCCTGGATTTCGGCACTTTGGAGCCATACGGCTGCTTCATCGGGTCCGCCGCGGTGGTGGTCTTAAGCGACCGGGACAACATGAAGAGCGTGGCGCTCAACCTGATGCGCTTCTTCGAGGACGAGAGCTGCGGCCAGGGCACCCCCTGCCGCGTGGGCACCGAGAAGGCGGTCGCGCTGTTGGCTCGGGACCGGTGGGACCCGGACCTCTTGTCGGAGCTGTCCAGGACCATGGCCGACGCATCCATCTGCGGGCTTGGGCAGGCCGCGGGCAAGCCGACCGCGGGCATGGTGGTCCGCTCGGCCAACGAGCGGGCCCGGACTGCACAGCGCATGGTCATGGAGTTGTTGCTGACCGACCAGCCCGCGCGGGAGGTCGCCCATGACCGCGACTCGCATCTGTGGCAACAGGCCGAACGCGTCGGTGTCCGCGAGAGCCGTTTCCCGTGCCGGGAGCCTCCGGCGCCCGATTCCAGCCACCCGGCCATGCGGGTCGCGCTGGATGCCTGCATCCATTGCTCCTTGTGCCTACGGGCTTGCCGCGAGGTGCAGGTCAACGACGTCATCGGTATGGCGATCCGCGGACATCGGTCCAAGATCGTCTTCGATCAGGACGATGCGATGGGCGCGAGCACCTGCGTCGGCTGCGGCGAATGCGTCCAGGCCTGTCCCACCGGTGCCCTCATGCCCACGACCCTGGTGGACGCCCATGGGCTGGGGAGCAGTGGGGGGTTGGAAGAAGTCCACAGCGTCTGCCCCTTCTGCGGCGTGGGCTGCCAGCTCACCTATCTGCTTCGAGAGCAAAAGATCGTCGGGGTGAAGGGGCGGGCGGGACCCGCCAACGAGGGTCGTCTCTGCGTAAAGGGCCGCTTCGGCCTGGACTACATCCACAGCCCGCAGCGTCTGACCAAACCCCTGATTCGGCGCGGCGACGCCGCCAAGCGCGGCGACCTTGGATCTGGATCCCTCGAGCCCGTTGACTCGCTACCGGGTGGCGAGCTGGAACGAGGCGCTGGACGCCGCCGCCGAGGGTCTGCGAGTCATCCGCGACCGGGAACGGGGAGGGGCCCTTTCGGGATTCGGCTCTGCCAAGTGCTCTAACGAAGAGGCCTATCTGTTCCAGAAGCTGGTGCGTACCGGCTTCGGCACCAACAACCTGGATCACTGCACGAGGCTTTGTCACGCCTCGTCAGTGGCCGCGCTCCTGGAAGGGATCGGCTCGGGTGCCGTGAGCGCTCCCTTCGGCGCCGTCAAGGACGCGGGCCTGATCCCGATGATGTATCCCAACTACCAACCGGTGGAAAGCCCCGAGGTGCGGCGGCGGTTCGAGGAGGTCTGGGGTCGGCCCTTGGATCCGAACAAGGGTCCGACGGTGGTGGAGACCATGGACGCGATCCACGAGGGCAAGGTCAAGGGCATGTATATCATGGGCGAGAACCCTGCCATGTCGGACCCCAACATCCAACATGCCCGTGATGCGCTCGCAAAGCTGGACCCCTTTGGCAAGATTCCCGAGCTCAAGTTCTGCGCAGCCAGAGTGGAGGCATTATGAAAGCGGTATTGATCAGCGAATTCGGCGCAGCCGATGTACTGAGGATCGGGGAGGTCGAGAAGCCGTCTCCCGGCCCCGGGCAGGTCCTCGTCAAGGTGGCCGCGACATCCGTCAATCGTCCCGACATCGTTCAGCGCCAAGGTAACTACCCACCCCCAAAGGGCGATTCGGAGATCCTGGGATTGGAGGTCGCGGGCACCCTGGAGGCACTCGGACCCGAGGTGAGTGGCTGGTCCGTTGGCGATCGGGTCATGAGTCTGGTCGGTGGTGGGGGCTACGCGGAATTTGCGCTCGCCTACGCAGGTCACTTGATCCCGATCCCGGAATCCATGAGCTTCCAGGAGGCCGCCTGCATCTGCGAGACCTACATCACCGCCTACCTCAACGTCTTCATGATCGGCGGTCTGACGGACGGGGACAGTGTCTTGCTGCACGGCGGCGGAGGCGGCGTCAACACCGCGGCCATCCAGCTCTGCAAGGCGTTGACTCCAAACGCCCGTGTGATCGTTACCGCATCAACGGGCAAAGTCCAGCGGGTCAGTGACTTGGGGGCGGACCTGGTCATCGATTACCAGACACAGGACTTTGCCGAGGCGATTCGGGCCAACACGGGTGGGAAGGGCGTCCAGGTCATCCTGGACCACATCGGCGGCGCCTATCTGGCGTCCAATATGAAGTCGCTGGCTGTCGGTGGACACCTGGTGGTCATCGGGGTGATGGGCGGAATCAAAGCGGACCTGAATCTGGCCCTGATGATGGTGAAGCGCCAGCAGATCACAGGATCCGTGCTGCGCTCCCGTCCCGTGCCGGAGAAGGCGGCCATCGTTTCCCGCTTTGCCGAGGCCGTGCTGCCTTCGCTGACGGAGCGCAAACTGGTACCGCTGATTCATAAAGTCTACCGGCTGGAAGATGCTGCCCGAGCCCATCGGGACATGGAGGAGAGCGTCCATTTCGGCAAGATCGCTCTGGCTATGTAGGCGTCGGTAAGCCGGGCTTGGTATGGATACCCGCAGGATGTCGATCTCGCCAGTGTGATCCTCAGGCATATCTACGGCGATGATGACGCGACCAGGGTGATCGTGGAACCCGTACCTGAGAGCCTGGACGAGATCAGGCAAGTGCTGAAGATCCCGGAGTAGGGATCAGGTTTTTCGTGCGCAACGGCGACGTCCCACGACCATCGTCGAGATCGGGTTCGGAGTGTGTGACCATGGCCATCCGCGATATACATTTGAAACCCGTCGACGCGAGCATCGCGCTCAGAGACCAGGTGTACGAGGCCTTGAGATTGGCCATCGTCTCGATGAGTCTCTACACCGACGATGCCCAAACCAAGTTGGACGAGCGTCGGCTGGCCGAGGACCTCGGGGTTAGCAGGACGCCAATCCGCGAGGCGCTCTCACGCTTGGAGCAGGAAGGCTTGGTGCGGTTGATACCCCGCCGTGGGGCGTTCGTCGTGCGCAAGAGCAAACGGGAGATGCTGCAGATCATCTGCGTCTTGGGAGCCCTGGAGAGTTTCGCCGCGCGGCTGGTGACCGTACAGGCCTGCGACGAGGAGATCTCAGCCCTGCGAACCTTCATGGTGGACCCGGAGCACCCGAACCGTGTAAGGCCGGCGCTTGACGAGCAACGGGAAGTGAACATCCGCTTTCATCGGGCCGTAATCCGCTTGAGCAAGTGCGATCTCCTTTCCGATATCGCAGAGGGATTGTTCGTGCATATTCATGCAATCCTTGATCGCCGCAATCAGGGGCCTGACAGGCTCACCGGGCCGGTGGTGGATCATCTGCACATCATCGAGGCCCTTGAGAGGCGGGATGCGGAGCTGGCCGAGAGGTTGGTGCGCGAGCACAACGAGCGTCTCGCCGAATATGTCGAGAGAGACCTTCGCTGGGCGGAGTAGGCCCGGAGGATGCCGCCTAGGCATCTCGTCATCTCAGAGTAGTTGGTCTGAGGGTTCGAGGAGACTTCCGGGACCGCCGGCAAACCGCCGAAAAGCGCGAAGCTTACCGGGCTTGCAAGGACGCTAATAGCAATGCTCCCCGGCTGGGAAGCTGCCGTTGCGCACCTCTTCACAGTACCGCTCCAGTGCTTCGCGGGTCAGGGCCCCGGCGTCCGCGAAGACCTTGGCGAACTTGGGCGTGAAATCCAAGAAAAGGTGGAGCATATCGTGGAACACCAGCACCTGGCCGTCGCACTTCGGGCCGGCGCCGATGCCGATGGTGGGGATGTCCAGCTCCCGTGTGATGCGCTCTCCGAGCTCTGCAGGAATGCCTTCGAGCACGATCGAGAAGGCGCCGCCCTCCTGCACCGCGAGGGCATCGCGCAGCACTTGGTCCGCGGCCTCCCGTGTCCTGCCCTGGACCTTGAACCCGCCGAAGGCGTGGATGCTTTGGGGCGTCAGCCCGACATGCCCCATGACCGGGATCTGGCAGTCCACCAGGGCGCGAATCTCATCGCTGACCCGCACTCCGCCTTCGAGCTTCACTGCTTCGGCGCCGGCCTCGCGAATCAGGCGTCCGGCATTTAGAATCGTGTCCCGGATGGATACGCCTGAGGTCAGAAACGGAAGGTCCGCGACGACCAGGGCCTTGGGCTGCGCGCGGGCTACGGCACTCGTGTGGTGCACCATGTCGTCGAGGGTCACGCGGGTCGTGTCCGGGTAGCCGAGCACGACCATTCCGAGGCTGTCCCCGACGAGGATAAGGTCCACGCCGGCGGCGTCTACGAGCTTGGCCGTGGAGTAATCGTACGCCGTTACGGACGTGATCTTGGCGCCTTGCTTGCGGGCGAGAATATCGGTCGTAGAGACCTTCTTGCGCGGTTTTGCCTTCGGTCCGTACTTTGCCGTGGTGGGACCCATGGGTTGTTCCCCCTCGATTGTGAGCGCGAGCCACCCGGGCTGGATGGCTGAGTTGAGACCGGCAAAGGATACCAGACGTATAGAGGAAACCCAGCAACACCGGTGTGGCGTAGCGGTGAGATCGAGCGTCTTTTTCCGGACGCTCCGCTCTCCGGCCATGTACAGCACATACCCCCTGCGCTATCTTGTTCCCCGTTTCGTGAGGCACACGGCGATTTGTTGTCTGCCAATCGCCCGAAGAGGAGATGATGAAAAAAATACTAACCGCCCTATTACCGCTTATTGCCCTGATCGGCTTATTTCCCGAAGCCGCCTGGGCCGCCGAGGGAATCGGGGAGCACCTGGACCTGACCACGCACAAGGTGGGCATCGCGTCCTTGATCATTTTTGTCGTGGCCTATGGCTTTGTGATGGCGGAGGAGTTCACCCACCTTCGCAAATCAAAGCCGGTGTTGCTGGCGGCGGGGATCATCTGGGCAATGATCGCGATGGTCTACGCCAACAACGGGCTGCCTCATGCCGCGGAGCACGCGATCCGGCACAACATCCTGGAGTTCTCGGAGCTGTTCCTGTTCCTGCTCGTCGCCATGACCTACATCAACTCCATGGAGGAGCGGCTGGTCTTCGATTCCCTGCGCGCCTGGCTGGTACGGTCCGGCTTCTCGTACCGCAAGCTGTTTTGGCTCACCGGGGTGCTCGCCTTTTTCATCTCTCCGGTGGCCGACAACCTCACCACCGCGCTGCTCATGTGCGCCGTGGTGCTGGCCGTGGGCAAGGACAATTCCAGGTTTGTGTCCATCGCCTGCATCAATATCGTCGTGGCCGCCAACGCCGGTGGTGCCTTCAGCCCCTTCGGCGACATCACTACGCTGATGGTTTGGCAGAAAGGGATCGTCGATTTCTGGACCTTCTTCCTGCTATTCATCCCCTCCGTGGTCAACTGGCTCGTACCTGCCGCCATCATGCATTTTGTGGTGCCCGACGAGCGCCCGCCCGGCGTCCGGTGAAGTGGTCGTCATGAAGCGTGGCGCGAAGCGGGTCATCATCCTGTTCCTCTGCACCATCGCCACCGCGGTCAGCTTCCACAACTTTCTGCATCTGCCGCCCATGGTGGGCATGATGACCGGCTTGGCCTACCTGAAGATTTTCGGGTATTACTTGAAAAAGACCTTCAATGCGCGGCTTGCCTTGGAGCGGCGCAAGAGCGATTACAATCAGCTGCAGATCGGCGATATCGTGCCGTTCGATATCTTCAGGAATATTGCCCGCTCAGAGTGGGATACCTTGATGTTCTTTTACGGCGTGATTATCTGCGTGGGCGGATTGGGCTTCATCGGGTATCTGGCCCTGTCGTCGGAGGTGATGTATGTGCAGTGGGGGGCGACCACCGCCAACGTGGTGGTGGGGATTTTGTCGGCCATCGTTGACAATATTCCGGTCATGTTCGCCGTGTTGACCATGCAGCCGGATATGTCTCTGGGGCAGTGGCTGCTGGTGACCCTCACCGCCGGGGTGGGGGGCAGCATGCTCTCCATCGGCTCGGCCGCCGGGGTGGCCCTGATGGGACAGGCGCGCGGCAGGTACACCTTTTTCAGCCATCTTCGCTGGACACCGGTAATCGCGTTAGGTTATGCGTCCAGCATTTTGGTCCATTTCTGGGTGAACAGCGGGCAGTTCGCGCTTCCCGCTGCGAATTGATTCCTTGGCGAGCTGCGCGCCTCAAGAATCGACGGTCAGTACCCGTATCAGGTTGGTGCCGCCGTCCGATTCGCTGTGGCTGGCGGTGACGATCAGGATGTCCCCCGGCTTCACGAAGCCCTGCTCGCTGGCCTTCTCGATGGCGAAGGCGATCTTGGCATCGTCGGTCTGCTTGCCGTCTGGTACAGGGTCGGCACGACGCCCCAGTTCATGCACAGCCGGCGCGCGACCTTCGGCGAAGCCGGTGACCGCGAGGATGGGGCATTCCGGGCGGTGCTTGGACATCAGCCGGGAGGTGAAGCCGGTCTCGGTCAGAGCTGATGATGGCGGTGGCGCCGAGCTGGTCGGCCATGCGCACCGCGGACTGGCTGACGGCCTCGGTGACCACGTTCGAGACGGGTGCGGCAGGATGCGCTGCAGGTAGCCGTACTCGCGCAGCGACGCCTCGGCGCGCACCGCCAGCTCCGCCATGGTCCTCACCGCCTCCACCGGGTATTTGCCCGCCGCGGTCTCGCCGGACAGCATGACCGCCGAGCTGCCGTCCAGGATGGCGTTGGCCACGTCGCTGGCCTCGGCCCGGGTGGGCTTGGGATTGCGTTCCATGGAGGCGAGCATCTGGGTCGCCGTGATCACCGGCTTGCCGTTGCTCACCGTGGTGCGGATGATCTTTTTCTGCATGCCGGGCACGTCCGCCATCGGCAGCTCCACACCCAGATCGCCGCGGGCCACCATGACGCCGTCGGCGGCGGCGACGATGGCGTCCAGATTGTCCACGCCGGCCCGGTTCTCGATCTTGGCGATGATGGGGATGTTCACCCCGTTGGCCAGCAGGATCTCGCGCATCCGGTTGACGTCGTCCGCGCTCTGAACGAAGGAGGCGGCGATGTAGTCCACGTCGTTCTCAGCGGCGAAGGTCAGCTCCCGGACCACGTCGTCCCGGTTCTCCGGATCGACCGCACTCACGGAGAGCTGCGGTATCGGGCAGGTTCACGCCCTTGCTCTCGCGCAGGGTACCGCCGACCACGACCCGGCAACGGACCTCCCGCTCGCCCACCGACTGCACCGTCAGCTCCATGGCGCCGTCGTCCAGCAGGACGGTATCGCCGGGATTGACCTCCAGGGCCAGGCGCTGGTACGTCACCGACACGCCGTTCTCGTCACCCGGGCGGCTGTCGGTGTACAGGGTGAAGCTCTCCCCGCTGACCAGCTCGATGACCCCTCCGGAATGCGGCCGGTACGGATCTCGATGCCCCGGGTGTCGATCATGATGGCGACCTGGGTGCCGAGGCTGGATGCGGCCTCGCGGATGCGCTCGACCCGTTCCTTGTGCTCCTCCAGGGTGCCGTGGGAGAGGTTCAGGCGCGCCACGCTCATGCCTGCCCGGAGCATGGCCTGCAGGGTTTCTCGGTTGTCGCTGGCGGGGCCGACGGTGGCGACGATCTTTGTTTTTCTAGGATGGGTTCTATTGGGCATGTACTTCAATTTCCGCTGATGGACAAGGCGCTCCGGATAGATTGATAGCGGGATGCTGCTCCGCGGCGAGAGCCGGGAGGTGCGAGAGCCAGGGCTGCAGTCGCACAGGGTGCCTTCCGAATCAGCCAGTTTATCCTATGAGGGAAACGAATCTCATCCCAAATGCCCGATAGAGATAACATATCGTTCAAATAGGGGGGCTCCGCGCATGCAGGAAACGAGACCGTATTTAGTTTGCTTGGCTTTGATTTGGTGCCTGGGCATGGTGTCGACTCCTTGGGCCCAGGCGCTGTTCGACGAACCTCGGATGTTCGTTCCAGTCGAGGCTTGCAGCGCCCACGCATCGATCAAGAAACAGACCGAGCCGGTGTCCCTCGGCGTCGGGCGGGCCTACCGCGCCCTCGGCGAGAACAGGCCCGAGGGCGCCAGCCACGCCCTGATCGAGGTGGGCGATCGGCGCAAGTGGGTCGCCCTCTCCTGCGGGAGCTACCAAGGACAAGGGCAAGGCGGCTCCGACGGGGCAAGCCCCGATTCAGACTGTTTGCCCTTCTTCGACAAACAGCACAACCCGGTCACACTGCCGGGCTCGGGCCGGGTAGACGTCACACCGCCTGCCCCTGACATCGCACCCTTCGGTCATGCGATCAACGAGCTTTGCGGAGAGTTCGGTACCAAGGTCACACCGGCTCGATTCAGTTCCATGCTCGCTGCGCATCCGGAAGTGGTGGAGCGGGTACGGGAGTTTACCAAGGGGCGGGTCTTTGCTGGTCACTCCCCGCCGACCGGCGCCGGGGGCTACCTGAGAGACCTCACAGAAGCCTGGTTCGGGGCGGGCGGATTCGCCCATATCTTCTGCGGCGAGCCGGGCAGGGGTGGTTCGGTGGGGGGGTTGCATTTCCGTGGGCGCTACCTGCAGCTGCAACGAGAGGGTGTCGCCTGCCGTCTGCCGGACAACCGGCGCTCCGAAGAGGTCGCGCCCGGTGCGGTTTACAGCATGGGGGTGCGCATTCGTACCGACGCAGCGACGGCGCAAAGCGAGCGTAAGGGCTATGGTCTGACTCTGAGCGCCGAAGATCTTCTCAAGGTGGTAACCCGCGCCTTCGCGGAGAATCCCGCTTCGGGCCGCTCCAACGAGGGCTGTCTATTGACTGTCCAGGACGACGGCAAGCGCTTCAAGGCTGTGTTCGTCAGGCGTAAGCAGGGGATACGGACCTTCTATCCGGATGCGACACCGGATTCAAGGCGCAACTCGGCCTGCGCGGCCAAGATCGCACTCCCGCCGAAGACGGCTTCGGATCGCCCCCCCCTGGTTGCCAACCCGCTGGGGAAGCTTTCCGCGCCGGTCGGCGAGCTCACGGAGGTGGTTATTCCGGAGAACGGCTTCCGGCCTCCGGATGGGAAAGACCTAAGGCTTACCGTAGCACCGGCCGATGGCAGAGAATGGCCGGATTGGGCTTGGTGTGCCGGCAGGCCAGCGCCGAGGGCGTGGTAAGCAGGACGCGGTGTCCATGGTGCCGCCGATGGGAAATCCGTAGCCCCAGCCTCTGACGCCGATCGAAGTGATGAGGACCCGGTTGGAGGTCGGATCAGGTCATCGTCTCGCCCAGAAACCATGCAACGCCCCAGGGTGGCAATCGCCCGGCGGCCAAGTCGGAGGTCCCGCGGGGAGGATGGGTATACAGGGGTCTGTCGGCGGGAATCTCGTCCGGAGCGACGGGGAGGGGCTGCTCGTCCAAGTTTGCCAATAGTGTCAGGCTGGAGCCCTCACCCAAGCGCCACTCGATCCGCATTCCCCGCTCGCCAAGCCGGCGCAGCTCGCTGGCGTTTCCCTGCGCACCGGCGAGGCGCGGGACGATCTCGCGATGGCGCAGCCTGAGCAGGCGGCGATAGAGCCCTAGCCAGTCGGCATGGGGTGCATCCGAGCGGCTTTCCCAATCCAGCTTACTCTGATGAAAGGTGGCCGGGTCATTCGGCTCGGGGAATGTTTCGGCATCTGCGACGTCTATGACGCCTTTGAAGTGGGCAAATCCCTTGCGTCTACCCGCGGATACAGCTGCCGCGAGCTCGGGGCCGAAGTCGCAGAAGAAGTAAAAGGGTTGCCGGGCGGCGAACTCCTCGCCCATGAACAGCAACGGCGGCGCAGGGGCCAGCAGCAGCAGGGCCAATGCCGCCCGCAAAGGCACCGGGGCGCTGAGCGAGCCGATGCGCTCGCCGAACGGGCGGTTGCCCGTTTGGTCGTGGTTCTGCAGGAAGGAGACGAAGGCGGTAGGCGGCAGCGTACGGCTGGACTCCCCGCGTCTAGCGCCTTTTCGGTAACCGGACGGCTCTCCCTGGTAGCCGAAGCCCTGGGCCAGACAACGCCCCAAGTACCAGACGGGCCGGTCGTCAAAGTCCGCGTAGCAGCCGTCCGACTCTCCCGTGAGCAGGTTGTGCAAGGCGTGGTGAGTATCGTCGTTCCACTGCGCTGCGAAATGCAGCGGGCGCCCATGCTCGTCTCGGTGCAAGTAGTGCGCCGCGTTGTTGTCGTTCTCCAGGACCAGATGTATGCGGCGTTCACGGCCGGGTCCCTGGTGCACCGCGGTGGCCAGATCTTCCAGGATATCCGGGGATGAGCCGTCGACGATGGTATCCACCGCATCGAGCCTCAGACCATCCAGGTGGTACTCCTGTAGCCAATAGAGTGCGTTGTGGATGAAAAACCGGCGAACCGTCTCGCTGCCTGGACCGTCGAAATTGATGGCTGCGCCCCAAGGCGTGTGGCGGCCTGGATCGAAGAACTCCGGGGCGTAGAGGTGCAGGTAATTGCCGTCGGGCCCGAAGTGGTTGTACACAACGTCCAGGAACACCATGAGTCCCTTGCCGTGCGCCGCCTGGATCAGGGCCTTCAGGTCTTCCGGCCGGCCATAACTGCTGTCGGGGGCGAAGGGCAGCACCCCGTCGTAGCCCCAGTTGCGTGCGCCGGGAAAGTCGGCGACCGGCATGAGCTCGATGGCGGTAACACCCAGGCCGGCGAGGTAGTCCAGGCGCTCCGTCACCGCTGCGAAGGTGCCCTGCGCGGAAAAAGCGCCTACGTGCAGCTCATAGAGGACCGTCTCTTCCCAGTCCCGGCCTCTCCAATGGACGTCGGTCCAACGCCAATTCAGCGGATCGATCACTTGGCTGGGGCCGTGCACGTCCTCGGGCTGGAAGCGCGAGGCTGGATCTGGAACGCGCTGTCCGCCATCGATACGGTAGCGATAGCGGCTGCCGGGTCCCGCCAACTCCGTGGTGAGGCCATACCAGCCCCCTGAACGGGCGGCCATGGGCAGGATCGTCTCGTCCGAGCCCTCTCCCAGACACAGATCGATTCGGCGGGCGTGGGGTGCCCAAAGGCGGAAATCTACGCAATCGTCTTCCCGCACCTCGGCGCCGAAGGGCATAGGGTGAGAACGCCGCATGGGACCTCCTGCGGTATCCCGGCGGTGAGCCGGAAAGGTGCGAAGACCCGGCGTCAATCGCTCGAAGGCGCCGCGGGCAGTCTGCAGCTCTCGAAGAAGTCGTAGTGATCGATCGCCTCGAGGATTCCGAGTGCGTAGGGGCGGCCGGCAAAGTAGATCCGCTCCTGATCCTCGAGCTGCGAGAGCTCTTCCCCGTGACGGTTCTCGACGACTACGGCCAGGGTGTTGCCGCGCATCATGTCTTCGTCGGCGCCCGAGCCTCCGGCGACCAATATGCGCTCAAGGGGGATGCCCCAGCGCTGGGCTACGTAGCGTACTGCTTGGCCCTTGCTGGCACGCGAGGGGATGATGTCCAGATACTGGCCGAATGCGTACATCAGGTTGGCGGTCACGTCCTGGTTTCGCAGCAGCGATGAGATGTCGTCGAGACTAGGGGCTTGATCCGGGTCGTAGACGTAGGAGACCTTGAAGCGGGTTTGCTCCGCCTTCTTCTGGGACTTCAGTCCGGGGAGCTTGGCCAAGGCCCGGCGCACTACGCTGGGGCGCCAGAGGTAATCGATGTGGTCGTTCCAGTACTCGTCACGGGCCAGCCCTGGCGCGTAGTAGATCTCGGTTCCGAGGCTTGTGATCAGCACGTCAGGCCGCGGAATGCCGTGGCGGCGAAGCTCTGTCAGGGCCGAATCCAACCGGCGGCCGGTCGCGATGCCGAAGGTCGCGCACTTGCGGTTCTCACGCATCACCTCGACAAACTGCAGCACGCCGTTCGTCATCGCCGAGCAGGCTCTGATCGATGTCGGTGAACAGTGCCCGGTCGCGGTAGCGCCCTCTGCGCTTGGGGGCCACCGGAATGGGTTCGTGACGCTTCAACAGCGGCTTGGCCCGACTCAGGTAGCGCTCGGCATGTGCCTGCCAGGAGTATTCCTCTCGGACCTTGGTGACGCCGTTGTCGCGTGCCTGGCGGTAGCGTTGCGTGTCGGAAAGCAGCTCCAGCAAGGCGTCGGCAATTGCGGTCTTGTCGAGGGGATCGACCAGGATGCCGTTGTCGCAGTTGCCGATGATGTCAACCGGGCCGCCGTTCTCCGTCGCCACCAGGGGCAGACCGCTGGCGGCGGCTTCCAACAGGGTCAGACCGAAGGGTTCGGTCAGTGCGGGATTGATGAAGACGCCTCCGCTGCTGGCCGCAAAGCGGTAGATCTCCGCTACCTGGTCTTGGCGCAGGTGCTTCGGCATGGCGACGCGCCCATAGAGGTCGTGGGCGTCGATTCCGATCAACAGCTCGGTCAGAACCGCTTGCGCACCCTCTTCGAGGTCGCGGATGTCATCGCGGTTGCCGGCAACGATCAAGAGATTCGCTACCTCCTGCAGGGCCTTGGATTCTCCGTATGCCTCAAGCAGGGTCTGGTTGTTCTTGCGCGTATCGGCCCGGGAAAGGGCCAGGATCAGAGGCTTTTCGGGGTCGGCGTAAAAGCGCCGAACGTCGTCGGCGAAGTCGATCGGCGGATCATCCGGGCTGGGCGGGAAGAAGCGGCTCAGATCCGTGCCCGGTGGTATGACCGCCATGCGCTCGGGTTGATAGTAGTCGTAAAGGCCGTATTGCTCATCGATCTCGTTGTTGGTGCTGGCGATCACGAGATCGGCCGTTGCCAGGACCTCCTCTTCCGCGTCTACGCGACGGTCCATGTTGTAGGTTTCGTTGATCTCCTCATCGCTCAGTCCCGCGCTCAGCAGGCGCTGGCGCTTGTCTCGGCCCAACGAGTGTCCCGTGTGCACCAGGGGTACGCCGAGCAGGTTCGACAAGCGCACACCCACGTAGCCTGCGTCCGCGTAATGGCTATGCACCAGATCCGGCATCCGCCCCTGCGCATTCAGGGCCGCCACCAGGTTGTCCATGAGACCGTCGAGATGGTCCCATAGCTGCTCCTTGGGGATGTACTCGTCGGGACCGGCGTCAATGCGCACGATGCGCGCCTTGTCCGACAATGGCTCGATGGGCTGAGCGTATTCTTCGGAGACCGCCGGGTCGACGATTCGGCGTGTCACCAGATCGACCTGGTCGACATCGTCACGCTGCGCCAGTGCGCGGGCGAGATCGACTACGTACAGGGTCTGACCGCCCGTGTCCGCGTCGCGCCCGAGCTCCAACTCGTGACCGCGTAGTAGTCCATGGATGCTCAGCAATAGGATATACATTTGTTTTTCGCGCTCCTCGGTCTCGCCTCACCTATTAACCTACAGATTCGCGCGGCGGTCGTCGAGTCGAATTCCATTATGAATTTGACTCCGTTCACCAGGTTATGCTGCTCTGCATAGGATCGAACTTGCTAGAGCGACGACTGCAATAGGCGGATGCCGTCGGGGTCTCAGGAGCGTCGGGCACAAGGGCGCGCTCTACTATCGCCGCCGCGAGGAATGAACAACAACATGCAACAGCTCGACATTGCCGCCGCCGACCTTGTGGTCGTCGGGATCTATTTCGCGATCGTCTTCGCCATCGGCCTTTTCTTCGCCCGTCGCACCCATGACAGTAATGACCTGTTTCTGGCCGGGAGGCGGTTAGGGTGGCTGCCGATCGGGCTGTCTCTATTTGCGTCGAACATCTCGTCCACGACCTTGATCGGGTTGACGGGAGCGGCCTACACCTGGGGTATTGCGGTGGCCAACTATGAATGGATGGCAGCCCCGATCCTGGTGATCTTTTCCGTGATTCTTATTCCTTTGTACCTGCGGGGGCGGATCGGCACGGTGCCGGAGTATCTGGAGCGCCGCTTCGACCATCGTGTACGACGCTATTTTTCCGCGCTCACATTGGTCTCGAACATCGCCGTGGATACGGCCGGTACCCTGTTTGCCGGCGCGCTGGTGTTGACCGGCTTCATTCCCGCGTTGGATCTATTTTCCGCAGCACTACTGTTGGCGGCGATCGCCGCGGCCTACACCGCCGCAGGCGGTCTTGCCGCGGTGGTGTACACGGACGTGCTGCAGGCGATCATCTTGCTGATCGGCGCCTGTCTCGTGACTTTTTTGGCTTTTGCGGCGATCGACTTCGAATGGTCTCGGCTGGTGGCCGCCGCCGAGCCGGGCCAACTCGAATTGTTTCTGCCCCTTTCGGACCCGAATCTGCCCTGGCTGGGTACGCTGGTGGGCGTGCCCGTGCTCGGGTTCTACTTCTGGTGTACGAACCAGTTCATCGTCCAGCGGGTGCTCGGCGCCCGCAGCCTGGCGGACGCCCGCCAGGGTGCGCTGTTCGCTGGCCTGCTCAAGCTGCCCGTGCTCTTCATCATGGTCATTCCGGGGGTGGTGGCGACGCTGATCCTGCCCCCGCTCGAGAACGGTGATCAGGTCTTCCCGGCGCTGGTCAGCGAGCTGTTGCCGGTGGGGCTGCGCGGGCTGGTGCTGGCCGCCCTGGTAGCTGCGCTCATGTCGAGCATCGACTCAACCCTGAACTCCGCCGCGGCGCTCTTGACGTTGGACTTCATCAAACCGCTGCGCCCGGAGCTGACGCCGCGTCAGCTTGGATGGATCGGCCGCGGCGCAATTTTGCTGTTCATGTTGCTCTCGGCGGCGGTAGCGCCGCTGATTGGCAGCTTCGAGGGTCTCTTCCACTACCTTCAGACAGCGTTGGCCTATCTGGTGCCGCCGGTTGCTGCCCTGTTCCTCGTGGGGTCCCTTTGGCGTCGGCCGGGTCCCGCCGCGGCCTTGACGACCCTGATCGGGGGACACGGCGTCTCAATGATCTTGTTCGCGTCAACCCAGACTGGTGTGTTGAGCCTTCACTTCACGCTCGTGGCGGGGCTGAGTTTCGGTATTAGCCTGCTGATCTTGACGGCAGCGGGCTTGGTGGGGCGGCGTTTCGAGCCACCGCCGCTAAGCACCTGGGTTCCGGCCATGGCGTCTCCCGACGTGCCGCAACCCTGGTGGAAAGACTACAGGTCGCACGCGATCGTGCTGCTGCTACTGACCGCAGCACTGGTCTGGGCCTTTCGCTGACCTGCGCGCCAGCGTTTGCTTCCCTCCATGGGGTTGAGCGAGGCTCGCTACGAACGAGACGAGCCGCCTTTTTTGCCTCCGGGTGAGATGCCGGTCATCGCCTCCGCCAGGGCCCTGATGTGGGACATGGCGTTTTCCACCGCCTTCATCGACAGTTGAGCCTGTTTGGCTACGCCGTCTGTGCTCATCTTGCCTTGGGCGACGGACTGCAGGGTCTTCACCGCTTCACTCAACGCGTCCTGAGCGACCGCCGTCTGTTTTTGTGCCAGCTCAGACGTGCTATCGATCACCGTACGGTTGAATGCGGCCAATTTATCCATGCTTTCTTTATGCTTCCGCAAAAGGGCATTCACACTCATGTGGCCCAAACCGAAATCAGACAGTACGCTCTTGACCTCCTCGGCGACCTCCGCCGGATCAGCAAGCGAAGCCTTTCCTCTGAAGTCGGTATGGTATTCGGAATCGATTTCCCGCTCGGCCGACTTCCAGTCTTCGTAGGGATTTCCACCCATAAAACCGCGCATTTGGGCGCTGGCATAGGCCCTTTCCCGGATTTTCAGCCAGCGCTCCGCCGGAGAAATCGTCTGCTTCTCATGCTCCGGTGAGTCGGGGGTCGCGCCCGCGGGCGTAGCTTGTTCGGACGCATGGCTGCTGCTCGAAGCTGTGCTTTCTGTCGTCATGTCTCCACTCTCCGCACGCATTCTTTTTCAACGCCTTTCAAGGTACGTCAATGCATTGATTTTTCGCCAAAAACTAGGCTTATTTCGATTGGCTTGCCCGCTCGAGTTTTGGGCAGTGCCTTATTTCTCCAGTAAACAGTATAATCGCTCGCGGCAAGCACGGCTGACATTCGTCTTCCAATCGGGATTTGAATGGTCGGATACGCCGATCGGAATCGATGTGATGATTGTTTTTCGTTACTACGTATCCTGCGGGTGCAAGAGGGCCCCAATCCCAGAGTGCACGTAGGGTTTATGCCTGCGGAAGTTCTTGATCGGTCCTCGGATATCGGGTAAGGCCGCGAATGCCTAGACTCAAGGTTCCGGTACCTGCGTGGGCCATGAGACAACCGCATGCGTACGGGATCGGCGGCGTCGTCAGCTCCGCCGTTCCGAGGTGCTAGAACCACGTAGAGCATGAATAATAGAAGCATCATAGTTAATAAGGGCACCGAAATGAAAAAAGAATTACCAAAAGGGGTTATGCTGAACGCTTACCCGGACAGCATTGGGGGTACCCTCGCAGACATTATTGACATGCTCAAACGTCCGGAGCTCGAGAACGTTTTTTCCTTTTTCTATATTCTTCCAACGTTTTTTAACAGCGATTTGGACCGTGGATTCTCGGTCATCGACTACAATCTCAATTCCGAGCTTGTCTCGCGACGAGACTTGGAAGATCTCGAAAAGCTGAATATCAGACTCAAATTCGATCTCGTGTTGAATCATCTTTCTGTAGGTTCTCCGCAATTTCAGGATATGCTGAGACATGGAGACGAATCGGAATACAAAAATTTCTTTATTGATTGGAATGATTTTTGGCGCTCGAATGGTGAGATGGGGCCGGATGGGTACGTGATTCCCAAGGAAGAGTATCTCAGCATGCTCTTCATGCGGAAGCCCGGACTGCCAATACTGAAGGTGCGTTTTCCGGATGGTACCGACAGACCCTACTGGAACACCTTTTACCAAGAGGTGAACTACCAGGAAATAGACGTCGAAGATTTGTCGGCTATTGAAGGGCTATCGGATGATCAAGCGAAGAAGATTATCGCCGTAGTAAACGACGCGATAGACACGAAGGCGGATTTTACCAGAATCGATTTCGGTGTTTTGTCGGAGTTTGCAGCGGACGTGATTGCGGTAGTTGAGCGCAAGCGTACTTACCTCGGGCAAATGGACCTGAATGCTCATTCCGAAGGGGTTTGGGATTTTTATGACGAAACATTGAAGAAGCTGCGCGACTATGGAGCGACCTTAGTCAGGCTCGATGCCTTCGCTTATTTACACAAGATGCCGGGAATGGTCAATTTCTTCAATAAGCCAGGAACCTGGGATTACCTGGAGAGACTGAAACAGATAGCGGAAAAGTATGATTTGATCCTCTTGCCGGAAATTCATTCTGAGTATGGTTACAGGCTTCACGAGGAAGTGGCAGGGGAAGGTTTTCCCATTTATGACTTTTTCTTTCCGGGGTTGGTAATTGACGCCTTGGATCGGGGCACAAACAAGCATATCCTGCGCTGGATTGGAGAGCTGACGGAAAAGCAGATTAAAACGGTCAATATGCTCGGGTGTCATGATGGTATACCCGTACTCGACTTGAAAGGAGTGGACATCATCGGCTTTTCGAAAAAAGGGCTTTTGTCCGACGAGCAGATCGACGGAGTAATGGAGAACGTCCTGCAAAGAGGAGGCAGAGTAAAGAATCTCTACGGCGCGGATGGTAGGAAGATCTCATACTATCAGGTGAATGCGACCTTTTTTAGCGCCTTGGGTGAAGATGAGCAGAAGCTGCGACTCGCAAGGGCGATTCAGATGTTCATGCCCGGGATTCCGCAGGTCTGGTATCTCGATCTATTTGCGGGTAAGAACGACTATGCGGCGGCCGACAAGGGCGGTACGGGTGGTCACAAGGAGATCAACCGCACAATGCTTAAGAGCGTGGATATAGAGCAGGGGCTTAAGCAGTCGGTAGTCCTGGATCAGCTCCGGCTTATGAGACTGCGAAACACATCTCCTGCTTTTGACGGCGAGCTGGAAGTTACCGCTACCGAGGAGCAGAAGTTGCAGCTGACTTGGACGAATGGCTCCTTCTCCGCGACGTTGAATGCCGATCTAAAAGATCATAGCTTCAGCGTTTCACATAAGGACGGTGCCGGCGAGGAAGCCGTGCTGTCGTATGCATAGAGAGGCTCCTGGCGCGATTTATGCGAACAATGCTAAAGATTGGCACCCATTAAGGCGGAGAAATAGAGTATGAAAATACTGGCTACTGATTTGGATAGGACGCTGCTTCCGAACGGAAGCTGGGAGGCCGATGGTGAGGCCATAGAGAGATTCAACAATTTGACGCGAGAGCAGGGCGTGCTCGTTGTCTATGTTACCGGGCGAAACCTGCAACTTACCGAGAATGCTATAAACGAATATGGCGTGAGGCATCCCGATGTCCTTGTCGGTGATGTGGGTACTACCATACGAAAATACGAGACAGGAGGTTGGGCGTTCGACGATGGGTGGATCGCCCATGTTAAGAAAGCGAGTCCGCGTTGGGACGCCGCCGCCATAAGAGACGCGGTCGTCGGGGTCGATGGAATAAAGGAGCAGGAGCAGGAGCATCTCAATCAGTTCAAGCAGAGCTATTACGTGGAGCATGAGCGGAATGACGAGATTCTGAAGAAAATCAATGGCCTCATAGAGGGCAAGTACGATGAAGTGATCATTTATAGCTTTGACTCGATGGATGGAAAAGGGCTCTTGGACTTCCTGCCAAACAGCGCAACAAAACAAACCGCGTTGGAATATGTTGCCGAAGAGTTCGAGACCAAAAAGCAGGAGGTTGTATTCTGCGGTGACAGCGGAAACGATATTTTTCCCTTGACGGCGGGTTTCAGCGGCGTTCTGGTACGAAACGCCGATGAGCAATTGGTGGCGAACGTCAAAGTGGCGATGAGCGAAAACCCGGATCTCAAGGCCTATTTCGCGAAGGGAGGCTTCATGGGCTTGAATGGATATTACACCAGCGGTGTCATCGAAGGGGCGTATCACTACGGGATTTTCCAATAGTTCGGAAATCTCGGCGGTCAGCAGGATGGGGCGCCCGGCAGGTTGCCCGGTTTCCGGTAGTAATCGGAATTTGGAAGATACGGAAGGTTTCCCATTGGTGTCGAACAGTTTTCGGCTTGGCCTTGCTCCGGAGCAGAGCCCGATCTTCCCGCAGGGCTTTCTCCGGACTGCCTTTGGTGTTCTAATGGCGCGCCATGTTTCGCCCCCTGTCCCTTTTCGTCGGCCTGCGCTACACCCGCGCAAAGCGGCGCAATCATTTTATCTCCTTTATATCCTTGATCTCGATGCTCGGCATCATGCTGGGAATAGTCGCCCTGATCGTGGTGCTGTCGGTTATGAACGGGTTCCACACAGAGATCCAAGAGCGAATCCTGGGGATGGCCTCCCATGCCACTTTGTCGGATCCCTACGGCGACATGTCGGACTGGCCCGATGTCTTGGAGCGCGTCCGAAATCACCAGTCGGTGGTCGGGGCTGCGCCCTACGTGGAGCTTCAGGCCATGCTGGCGAACGGCTCCAGCGTGAGTGGGGCGCAGCTTCGAGGCATATTGCCTGCGGAAGAGGATCAGGTGGCGGAGCTTCGCCAAGACATGATCAGCGGGGATCTGGACGATCTGGTGGACCGGGAATTCAATATCGTCCTGGGGCAAGAGCTGGCGGCCTATCTGGGTGTCGGCGTGGGGGACAAGGTGACGGTGGTGACGCCGCAGGTCAGCGCCACGCCCATCGGTATCATGCCGCGGCTCAAGGCCTTCACCGTCAGTGGGTTGTTCTCCGTGGGCATGTCGGACTACGATCGGCACGCGGGATTTCTGCATATGAAGGACGCAGCGAGGCTCATGAGCCTGGGCGACGGAGTGACCGGGGTGCGGCTCAAGCTCACGGACATGTACGAGGCGCCCATGCTGGCCAGGGACATCGCCTACGACCTGGGCGGAACCTACCGGGTCATCGACTGGACCCAGCAACATCAGAACTTCTTCGCAGCCCTGCGCACCGAGAAGCGCATGATGAGCATCATCCTGTTCCTGATCGTGGCGGTCGCGGCCTTCAACATCGTCTCGACTCTGGTCATGGTGGTGACCGACAAGCGCCCCGATATCGCCATCCTGCGCACCTTGGGGGCCTCGCCGGCCCGTATCATGGCGATCTTCATGGTTCAGGGCACGACCATCGGGGTCGTCGGGACCCTACTCGGAATCGTCGGAGGGATTGCGCTGGCGCTGAACGTGGAGCCCATCGTGGGCGGGATCGAGAGCCTGTTCGGCATCCATTTCCTGGATCCGGACATCTACTACATCAGCAAGCTGCCGTCGGATTTGCGTTTTAACGACGTCGCCCGGATATCCACCGGGGCCTTTTTCATGTCCGTGCTTGCGACCCTTTACCCGGCCTGGCGCGCGGCCCGCACCGATCCCGCCGAGGCGTTGCGCTATGAGTGACGGGGCTCCGGTTCTGGAGGCGGTCGGGCTGGCCAAGACTTTCCGTCAAGGCCCGCAAGACGTCGAGGTCCTGCGCCGAGTGGATCTCACCATCAGCAAGGGACAGCGCGTAGCCGTGGTGGGCTCGTCCGGCTCCGGAAAGAGTACACTGCTGCATTGCCTGGGCGGATTGGAGAAGGCGTCCGGCGGTACCGTTCGCTGGGAAGGCCAAGACGCTGCCTCCCTGTCGGAACGCGAGCGGGGGCTGCGGCGCAACCGCAGTCTCGGTTTCGTTTACCAGTTCCATCATCTGTTGCCGGAGTTCAGTGCGCTGGAGAATGTCGCCATGCCGTTGCTTATCGGCGGGGTGGCTCCGGCTCGCGCGAAGGAGCAGGCCGCAGAGATTCTGAACCGGGTAGGTCTCGGACATCGGGCAGAGCACAAGCCCTCCGAGCTTTCCGGCGGAGAGCGGCAGCGCGCGGCAATAGCCCGTGCCTTGGTGACGCGGCCCGCCTGCGTGCTTGCCGACGAGCCAACCGGAAACCTGGATCGGCATACGGCCGAGCGGGTCTACGAGCTGATGCTGGAGCTCAATGCAGAGATTCGGACCAGCTTCGTGATCGTCACTCACGACACCCAGCTGGCGCGGCGCATGGATCAGGTCTGGCTCTTGGACGAGGGTGTCTTGGCGCCGGAGATGGAGACGGAGACCGCGGACCGATAGCGCGCCCGGCGTATGCGGATCTGGCGCGCCAGCTTCCAGCGCCAGAGTGCCTGCACTGTCAGGTAACCCAGCGCGGAGCAGACGGCGGCGCAGACCAGGCAGCCGACCGTCAGGGGTGCGAGGAGGTTCAGCCAATTGCGCCACTCGAGCCAGAACTCGAGGTCGAAGCCTGTCACAGGCACGCCCAGGATCCAGGAACCCAGCAAGTACGCGCTGTAGTACATGGGTGGTATGGTCAACGGGTTGGAGATCCAGACCAAGGAGACGGAGACGGGCAGGTTGACGCGGAAGAGGATGGCGCCGGCGGCGGCGATGAGCATCTGCCCCAGGGGCGGCAGATACATGACGAACATCCCCACCGCGAAGGCCCCGGAAACCGAGCGCCGATTGAGATGCCAAAGATTGGGGTCGTGCAACAGGGTCCCGAATACACGCAGATGCTTATGCTCGCGAATCTTGCCCCGGTCCGGCGTGACCCGCTTCAGCCATTGCTTCACGCCGATTCCCCGACTCTTTTCATAATCTCCTCCGCATGGGCGTAGGATCCGCTTTGCGGTTGCCTTTCGTTTATCGATCGCCATCCCTTACCATTCAGGGGTAGGGTGCCGAGCTTGTTGTTGGTGCATGCCTGGCTCGGCCACAGAGTATAAGCGACGAAGGTGACGCGCGGCTGAAGCTCGCTGGGATATGACCCGGAAAAACATGCAGGCGGCCGAGCCGGGAGGTGGCCCGAATCTGGATCTCGGGCGGGCTTCTGGTCCGGGACTGGTGGCCAACGGTCTGGGATTCGCAGCCGGCGTGGGCTCTGTCTTCTACCTTGGTGCACTTCCGCCCCTGTGGCTCCCGTTCATCGCAGTGGCAATGTTGCTTCTTCTCGCGTGGCGCTGGGCGTTGGTGCGTCCTCTCGCGTTTGGTGCCGCAGGTTTCCTGTGGGGATGTATCCAGGTTTGCCAGGTCCTGTGCGATCCTTTTCCTGAACGCTTGACCGGGGTCGATCTCCAACTCGAGGGCAGGATCGCAGATCTGCCGGGGGAAGCGAGGGATGCGCGCCGCTTTTTGTTCCGGATAGACAGCGCGCGGTCGGATGGGAAGGAAGTCGGTTTTACGGGGCTGGTTCGCTTGAGCTGGTACCATGACGCACCCGGGCTCATGGCCGGTGAGCGGTGGCGCTTGAACGCCCGCCTCAAGCCGCCCCATGGCTTCGCCAATCCCGGCGGCTTCGACTACGAGCGTTGGCTTTTCCAACAGGGTATCAAGGCGACCGGGTACGTCCGCGGATCGGACGAGAATCTGTTGCTGGATCCAAGCGCAGGACCCTATTTGATCGATCGTTGGCGCCAGCGGTTGCGCGACCGCATCGGGGACGTCCTGAGGGGTACTGCCGGGGAGGGGCTGGTGCGTGCCCTGGTGCTGGGGGATCGTTCCGGACTGGTGCCCGAACAATGGGAAGTGCTTACCCGAACCGGTACCAATCACCTGATCGCCATCTCGGGGCTGCACGTCGGGATCGTGGCCGGGTTCTTGTTCTTCCTGTTTCGCCGGCTCTGGTCCCGCAGTGCCCGTTTGACCCTCTTGATGGCCGCGCCCAGGGCCGCAGCCATTGGTGCCCTGATGGGGGCTCTGGCCTACAGCGCTCTCGCGGGATTTGCGGTCTCCACCCAGCGCGCGCTCATCATGCTTGCGGTAGTCCTGGGGGCGGTCCTGCTGTCGCGCACCATCCGTCCGCTGAGCGGGATTACCCTGGCCCTCGTCGGCGTGCTGATCCTCGATCCCCTGGCGGTCCTCTCCTATGGATTTTGGCTCTCCTTCGGCGCCGTGACGGCGTTGCTCTATGCCCTGGGGCGGCGCGTAAGCGCGGGCGGGCTGTGGAGCACGTGGGGCAGGGCGCAGTGGGCGGTCGCTCTCGGTTTGCTGCCCTTACTGCTGCTCTTGTTCGGGCGAGCCTCTCTCATCGCTCCTGCGGTGAATCTGGTGGCCGTTCCCCTGTTCAGCCTGGTGCTGTTGCCTGCCGTGCTGGTGTCGAGCCTTCTCGGCTTGGTGCCCGGGCTCGAATTGCCGCTCATTTTCTCCGCCCGGCTGTTGGCGTGGGGATTCGCTGCGCTGGAGGCCGCCTCGGGTTGGACCTGGGCGGCGGCTGCTTTGTCCTGGCGCCCGGCCTGGGTTTGGGCCGCCGCCTTCGCCGGCTCGCTCTTGCTTCTTGCTCCTCGGGGGCTGCCGGGACGCTGGCTCGGACTCGTGCTCCTGTTGCCTCTGCCCTTGGTGCGTCCTGCCGCTCCCGGCCACGGAGAGGCGCTGTTCACCTTGTTGGATGTGGGGCAGGGCTTAGCGGCGGTCGTTCGGACCCGTCATCATGCCCTGGTGTTCGATACGGGCCCTCGGTTCCCGAGCGGCTTCAACACGGGGGCCGCCGTCGTCTTGCCCTACCTGCGACACGAGGGTGTAGAAAGCGTTGAAACCCTGATCCTAAGCCACGGGGACCGAGACCATGCCGGTGGCTTCGAAGGTCTGGAGGGCATGGTCCCCGTCGGACGCATTTTGAGCGGCGAGCCGTCCGAGATCTCCGGTGGGACAGCGCTGCCCTGCCTCGCAGGGGAGGATTGGCGATGGGACGGCGTGGACTTCGAGCTCCTGCATCCCGGTGTGACCGGGCTCGAGGGCAACGATGGCTCCTGTGTGCTGCGGGTCGTCACGGATGGGGCGAGTGTCCTGTTGACGGGGGACATCGGGGCCGACGTGGAATCCGAGTTGGTTTCAGTGCGGCCCGAGCGGTTGCGCAGTACGATCCTGGTGGCAGCCCACCATGGCAGCGACACCTCCACGGGGGCCGGGTTTCTGAGCGCTGTCGCGCCCGGATACGTACTCTACGCCGCAGGGTTTGCGAACCGGTTCGGTTTTCCTGCCGAGGCCGTTCGTGAGCGGGTGGCGGCTTTCGGAGCCGAAGAGATCAGCAGCGCTCGGGCCGGTGCCATCGTTTTCCGGCTTGGTTCCGATGGAGTCGCAGGGCCTTGGATGCACCGAAAGGAAGCGGGCCGTCTTTGGACCCACCGCGCGAACGAAGCTGACAGGCCGTTTTAGCCCGGCTCGCGCTTCGAGTATCATGGCGAAATAAGACGCTTGTTCCCTAGAAAGACGGATTGGCTTGTGCGCTCGTTGCGAGGGAGCGCTGGGCCGAGACGGATTTTGGGCTCTGACTGAGGTGAATCCCTGGTGCTGGAATTGATGCAAGCCGGCGGCTGGCTGATGGTGCCGATCGTTGCCTGCTCGGTCATTGCTACGGCGATCGTGCTGGAGAGGCTCTGGACCCTTCGCCGGCAGAGGATCATGCCGGACCATCTCGTAAACCGGATCTGGCAATGGAACCGCCAGAAGCAGCTGACCGCCGATCGCATCTCCGAGGTGAGGGACGGCTCCCCGCTCGGGCGTATGCTTACGGCGGGGTTGATCAACCGAGACCACTCCCGGGAAGTGATGAAGGAGGCGATCCACGACACCGGCCGCCAAGTGGTGGCGGAAATGGAGCGATACCTCAACACCTTGGGAACCATCGCCTCGGTGGCGCCGTTGCTCGGATTGCTGGGAACGGTCATCGGCATGATCGACGTGTTCAGCGTGATCATGGATGCCGGCGTAGGTAACCCGGGGGTTCTCGCCGGCGGCATCTCCAAGGCCCTGATCACCACCGCCGCCGGACTCTCGGTGGCGATCCCGACCCTGATGTTCCACCGCTACTTCAACAGCAAGGTCAACAAGCTCACCATCGGCATGGAGGAGCAGGCCCTCAAGCTGGTGGAAGTCATGAAAGGAGAGCGCGAGCAGGCCGAGGACAGCGCCAAGTGAATCTGCGCCCGAACCGCCCAGAGCCCCCGGATATCAACCTGACGCCGCTGATCGACGTCGTTTTCCTGCTCCTGATCTTCTTCATGGTGTCCACCACGTTCAAGGAGGACGCCCGCATCCAGGTCCAGCTGCCCGAGGCGCAGGGAGAGGATGTGCCGGCCGAGGAGCCCCGGGTCCTGGAGATCATCATCGACGGTACTGGGACCTTCTACGTGAACGAGCGCATGGTGGTGGACCGTGAGCTCGCCACCCTGAAGAAGGCGATTGCCGGGGCGGCCGGTGAGGACAGGGAGATACCAGTCGTCATCAAGGCCGACGCCAAGACTCCCCACCAGGCGGTCATGACCGCCATGGATGCGGCCAGCCAGCTCGGTCTGCTGCGGTTCGCCTTTGCCGCGACCCGGCCCGACGAGCCTCGATGAGCGAGCCCGACGGAGTCGTCTCCGGCTCGGCACGTCATATCTACGGCCGTTTGCTCGGTTACGCCAAGCCCTATTGGCGTGCCTTCTCCGTCGCGATTGTCGGGATGCTGATCTACGCCGCCACCGAGCCTCTGTTCGCCGCCATGATGCAGCCGCTGCTGGACGGTAGCTTCGTCGACCGGGACATCAACGTAGTGCGGGCGATGCCGGTGTTTCTGGTGGCCCTGTTCATCGTCCGAGGTCTCGCCGGGTTTGTGAACACCTACTTCCTCAAGTGGGTGGGACGCAGGGTGGTGGCAGACTTGCGCCAGGAGATGTTCGATCACCTGATGCGCGCCCCGACGGTGTATTACGACAATCACAGCTCGGGACAGATCCTGTCCAAGTTCACCTACAACGTGGAGAACGTCGCCAGCGCCACCACCACGGCCTTGACCACGATCGTGCGAGACAGTTTCACTGTCATTGGCCTGATGGCCTACATGCTCTACGTCAATGCGGCTCTGTCGGCAATCTTCTTGCTGATCGGACCCGTCATGGCCGGCTCGGTCAAGTACGCCACCAAGCGTTTCCGCCGCACAAGTCAGCGTATCCAGGACCGTGTGGGTGCGCTCACGCATGCGGCACAGGAGGTGATCGACGCCCACCGGGTGGTCAAGGCCTTCGGGGGTCAAGCGCAGGAGAGCGCCCGCTTCGCCCACGTCAACGAGAAGACCCGCTCGCTGCAGATGAAGATGATCGCCACGGAGGCGGCCAGCGTGCCGCTGGTGCAGCTCATCTCGGCCCTGGCTATCGCGGTGATCGTTTATCTCTCGACCATGCAGGGGCTGCGGGCGGACATCTCCATCGGTACCTTCATGTCCTTCATTGTCGCCATGGGGCTCCTGCTGCCGCCGGTCAAGCGCCTCACCTCCGTCAACGCCCATCTGCAGCGGGGCATCATCGCAGCACAAAGCCTGTTCGACCTGCTGGATACGGAAACCGAGAAGGATACGGGCACCCGCACCTTGGACCGCTCCAATGGTCTTGTGGAGTACCGTAGTGTGGGACACGTCTACGACCCGGAGAAAGGAGCCGTCCTGCAGGACGTCAGTCTCACCATCGAGCCGGGGGAGGCGGTGGCCTTCGTGGGCAGATCCGGCAGTGGCAAGACCACGCTGGTCAGTCTACTGCCCCGTTTCTACGATGCGGCCTCGGGGCAGATCCTTATCGACGGAATCGAGGTCCGGGACCTCACCTTGAAGAGCCTGCGCAATCAGATCTCCCTGGTGACCCAAGACGTGGTCCTGTTCAACGATACGGTAGCCAACAACATCTCGTACGGCCGGCCGGGGGAGGTAAATCCGAAGGATGTCAAGCGCGTGGCCGAGGCAGCCCACGCCCTCGACTTCATTCGCGAGCTCCCGCGGGGTTTCGATACCCTGATCGGCGATCGAGGGGTGCTGCTTTCGGGCGGGCAGCGTCAGCGCCTCGCCATCGCGCGGGCCATGCTCAAGGACGCCCCGATCCTGGTCCTGGACGAAGCGACCTCCGCGCTGGACACGGAGGCCGAGCGCCATATTCAGGCGGCCCTGGAAGAGCTGATGCAGCATCGCACCACCCTGGTCATCGCCCATCGGCTCTCGACCATCGAGAATGCGGACCGCATCGTCGTCCTCGATCAAGGCCGCATCGTCGAGCAGGGTAGGCACCCGGATCTGCTCGCGCGCGACGGCTACTATGCCAAGTTGCACCGGATGCAGTTTCACGTCGGATCGAATGACGACTGATGACGTCTTCAGAGCGCAATACGGGCCTTTTGACCAATCCGCGTGAGTGGCTGCCAAACGAGGGCGCTACAGGCCTCTTTTCTCTATTCCTTCGTGCTCTTTTTGTTCTTCGTGGTAAGAAAAATACTGCCCTTCGGTGCGTGAATAGCCGGAGCTCGTGAACAGTCGTTTACCCGAAGCGATCTGGTACGAGGGCCATCCGCTCTCCTACCTGCTGTTGCCGCTCTCCTGGCTCTTTTGCGCCCTGGTCCGGCTGCGCCGCGTCGCCTATCGCAAGGGATGGTTGAACAGCCGGCGTTTGCCGGTCCCGGTGATCGTTGTAGGCAACCTCACCGTGGGGGGGACCGGCAAGACACCCTTGGTGCTCCGGCTGGCTGAGATTCTTCGCGGTCAGGGACGCAAACCGGGCATCGTAACCCGCGGTTATGGCGGTGGCGGGAGCGAGTGGCCGCAGTTGGTGAGCGCGGACAGCGATCCCTTCGAGGTCGGAGACGAGGCGGTTCTTCTCGCCCGGCGTGCAGGTTGTCCGGTCGGCGCGGGGCCGGATCGGATCGCGGCGGGGGAGATGCTCGCGACCACCTACGGATGCGATATGATTGTGAGCGACGACGGACTCCAGCATTACCGTCTGCAGCGCGACCTGGAGATCCTGGTGGTGGATGCGTCCCGGGGCTTCGGCAACGGACGCTGCCTCCCCGCCGGCCCGTTGCGGGAGCCGGCCGCAAGGCGTTACGAAGTGGACCTGACGGTGTGCAACGGTGGGCCTTGCCCCGGTGGGCTGGTCATGCAGCTGTCCCCCGGGCCCCTGATGAACCTGGTCGAACGGGGGCTGACGCGGAGCTTGAACGATCTGCGCAGGCAACGGGTCACGGCGGTCGCGGGTATCGGCAATCCGGAGCGCTTCTTCGCGTTACTTCGCAACAGCGGGCTGCACCTGGACGAACGTGCCTATCGCGATCATCACCCCTTCAGCCGCGAGGAGGTTGCCTCCTGGCCCGCAGGACCGGTGATCATGACCGAGAAGGACGCGGTGAAGTGCGAGGGTTTCGCGCGCCGGAATCATTGGTACTTGCCCGTCGAAGCGTGCTTGGACAGTGGGCTCGAAGGCTTGCTGCCGGACAAACTGAAGAGTATTGGCGATGGATAAAAAGCTGTTGGACATCCTCAGGTGCCCCGTTTGCAAAGGCATCCTTTACTACGATAAGGCTGCGGTAGAGCTTATCTGCCGGGTTGACCGACTTGCCTATCCGATTCGGGACGATATTCCCGTGATGCTGGAGGAGGAGGCCCGTGAGCTCCCTGCAGACGAACAGATCCCCGAGTCCTGACCCCTCAGTCCTGCTGGCCCGCCAACCCTGATCAGGAAATCGCCATGCCGGAAAACGGATTCAAGGTCGTTATACCGGCGCGTTACGGCTCCAGCCGGCTTCCTGGCAAGCCGTTGCTCGAAATCGCCGGGAAGCCGATCATCCAATACGTTTACGAACGTGCGTGCGCGAGCGCTGCCGGTGAGGTGGTAGTGGCCACGGACGATGGCCGCATCGCCGATGCTTGCGGTGGTTTCGGTGCCGACGTAGCCCTCACGAGGTCGGATCATCAGAGCGGCACGGACCGTATCGCCGAGGTCATCGAGGCCCGCGGCTGGCCGCAGGATACAATCGTTGTCAACCTGCAGGGGGACGAGCCCTGCATGCCGTCGGGCCTTATCGACCAGGTGGCGCGGGATCTGCAAAGCCACGGCTCCGCCGGAATCGCGACTTTGTCGTTTCCCATCCGCGAGACCGAAACTCTTTTCGACCCCCACGTCGTGAAGTTGGTCACCGACGCGGAAGGGTACGCACTCTATTTCTCCCGTGCGCCCATTCCTTGGCACCGAGATGAGTTCCTGGGCGGGCGCAAGCCCTTGCCGCAAGGGGTGGAATTCCTGCGGCATATCGGTTTGTACGCCTACCGGGCCGCTTTCCTGGAGCGCTTCGTGGCTTGGCTCCCGGCACCGCTGGAGCTGGCGGAATCCCTGGAGCAGTTGCGGGTCCTCTGGCATGGTGAGGCAATCCACGTAACACGGGCTTCGGAGGAGCCCGGGCCGGGAGTCGATACGTCGTCGGACGTGCAGAGGGTGGTCGGGTTTTTGGGCCTATGTGCCGACTAGTTACCGTTGGGCTCGTTGGTCTGATCGCGGGCACTTAGGCAGGCGAACAGGTCCATCATCTCGTCCGAAAAGGATGTCCCGTCTCGGCCGAAAATCGGAACCTGCATCGTTTCGTTCGCGCGGTAGGCTGCTTGGCCATACTGATCCGTCTGTATGGGCGGCAATTGCTCTCGGGTCTCCAGTATAAGGATCCCGTCTTCTGCGAGAATTTCCACCAGCCGGCAGCTTTTGCCAAGGTACCTGCAGTCGCGTCCGATCAGCTTTCGCAATCGCTGCAGAATTCCCTGGTCGCTCATTTTTCTGTTTCATCTCGTCCCCGCATTGCGCATTAATGGGGGCGGTTGATGGGAACACCAGGTTTCTATACGCGGCAAACCAAATCCACTAGTATGACTGCGCCCAGGTCCTGGGCTTCTAATAACTAGTTTGGAGGACATATGAGCATTCATACAAGATCGGCTGCCGCTCTTGTGGTAACTGGATTGGCCTTGGGCTCCGCGGCTCAGGGTGCGGGTTTCGGTAGCGGATCTTCGGGGCCGGGAGAGCCGAGATTCGGGGCTCCGGGATTCGGTCCGGGGACTCCAGGTGGGGGCGGTTTCGGCGGCGGGCCGGGTGGTCCCGGATTTGGGGCACCTCCGCCCGGGTCGCCTCCCCAGCAGGGGCGGCCGTCTGAGGCGCCGCTCGCGCCTGGTGCACCAACTGCGGCTGTCGAGCCGCCCGCGTCTGCGGCACCATCCGGTGCCGAAACCCAACCTGCCGCGCACAGCGCGCCGCCGCCTCCCGGAAGGACTGATGCGCCAGCGGGTGGCGCCTACGGCGGACCTCCCGGAGGCTACGGCGGAGATCCCAGAGGACCCGGCGGCTACGGTGGAGGTCCCCGAGGCCCCGGTGGTTTTGGCGGAGGATCCCGAGGGCCCGGTGCCTACGGCCCAGGACCCGGTGCCTACGGCCCAGGACCCGCCGGTTACGGTGCAGGACCCGCCGGCTACGGTGCAGGACCCGGCGGCTACGGCGCAGGACCCGGTGCCTACGGCCCAGGACCCGGTGCCTACGGCCCAGGACCCGGCGGCTACGGTGCAGGACCCGGCGGCTACGGTGCAGGACCCGGCGGCTACGGCGCAGGACCCGGCGGCTACGGTGCGGGACCCGGCGGCTACGGCGGACCTCCTCGCGGTGCGGGTTATGGCCCCCCCGAAGGTTATGATTCCGCAGACTATGGTTCCGAAGGGGATGACGGCAAGGGTGGGGGTTTCAACCCGATGAACATGATGAAGAAGATGCCCAATCCAATGAACATGTTCGACAGCAAGAAGGACTAAAGGCTCGCTGGTCGCGGAGCAACAGGGGCCTGGGCGTTACCGTCCAGGCCCGTTTTCTTTCTTCATCTTTGCCTGAGCAAACCGCGGCGGGTTTTCGCACTAGCCCGAGAATCTGAAACGCTTTCGAATCTATCTCATCTATAAACTTAGAAATATAATGTAATTTATTGATATTTCGTGTATCTTAGTGAAAATTCCCCACCGCTCTCTCTGCCGGCGAGCTCTACAGCTCGTGTGATCAGCAATATCGAAGAGGACCTGGACATGACCAACAGCATGCGGAACGCCATCGCCTCCAAAAGCCGAGACCTTACAGACCGGCACCGGTACTCCCACGCAGGCGTGGCGGAGTTGGAGATGATGGACCGTAAAGCGGGTCACGAATACGTGCCCATGGATGTTTTCGTCGATCCCAGGACAATGAAGGAGCATTTTCAGGATTCATCAATCCGCGAGCGCTGGACTGAATTCCACCCTGCTGCCGCCTGACAGGCGCGTTAACCCCTTCCCTTCTCATTTTGGGCCCCAGCCGCCCGGTCTGCGCTTTGGCGGGACTGACTGGGTGAGGTAGCGGTCGCGGCGCCGCGATTTCTGAAGCTGTTTGCCGCGACTCGTGCGTTGAACGACTAAAATGGGAGGTCGTCAGAGTCGAAGGGCGGTGGTTCCTCGGTTGGCCGGGGGGCGTCTTGTTGACCCGACGGCTCGACTCTCCAGGCCTTGACGTCGGTGTACCAGCGGCCGTTGTACTCGCGGCTCTCCAGGTCGATGGATACGGTGAGCTCTTGTCCCTCCTGGATTCCGAATTGGTCGATGCGATCGCCCCACACCATGAAGCAGACCTTCTTCGGGTAGTCGCCGGGGATCTCGATTACGTATTCTTGCTTACGCCATTCGCCGCGGGCGGAATTACCGGATTTCTCCAGCAGGATTTCAACGATCTTGCCTGTCAGCTCCATGAAGTGCGACCTCGTTTAACGGCAAGAAGGAGATTGAGATTCGGTTGGACGTCGGAACGACCTTTACTCATCGAAGACCCGAATTCCCCTGCCGCTATGGATAAGAACGGTAGGGCGCGCGGTCTCGGTCGCACGCCCTCGGTCCGGCGACTTTCTCGCCCGAGCCTAACTGCGGATATGTTGCCGGTGCATCATAGCGTGACGACGGTAACCTCGTACACGCCCCCAAGTGCGGGTCTCGCACTTGGGTGTTCCGTTGCCGTCCGTCCTTCGAACGAGTTTCTTCGAATTTAGACCCGGTTCCGCAGTGCCCGTCTCCAACGCGTCGGGACTCGGCGGTCGCCTGTGAGTTCGGACGGAGGTGGGTTTCGCCGCTGATACGCCGGTTCGTCGACAATCCCTCTCTCCCCGGACGCCGGACCGACGGTGAACATGTACAGGGTTTGCAGACTCTGGTCTTTTAAACCAAGCCCCGCCAGTCCTGGCGGCTGAGGTCCCGGAGCAGGTCGTCACCGGGTGCGGGCGCAGATGGTCCCGATCCGAGCATCAGGAGTGCGGCGGGGTATTCCGGCTCCTCTGACTGGAAGTCATCTCCCCGGTTCAGTCCGAGCAGCTGCGCGATTTGCGCGGAGGACCAGCCGGGCAGCTCCCGCATCTTCCAGCCGTTACAGGCGGCGGCATAGCCGAGTGCGCCGATGGCGTGTCCGAGGTCGAGCCGGCAATAGCGCCAGGCCCGTACACCATACTTCCAGGCTTCTCGCCAGGGTATCAGGCTCAGTCCCACCAGCAGGCAGCCAGCGGGGAGGAGGGCGGCCAGTCTTGCCGACAAGTCGGCGTTGAACGCGCAACGCAGCTCCACGACGTGCTTCAGGCTCTCGTAGTGATAGATACCTGCGGGCCCCAGCTCTGTGGCGGGCAACGCCAGATAGGCCTCGACCGGGTGCAGGTTTCCACTGGAGGCGAAAGGGATTCGGCTGGGCGTTCCAATCGAGGCTGGCGGGTCCCGGGGCGTAAACGTCGAAGCGGTGCTTGCTCTGCTCGTGGTAGGCGCGCACCAAGGCGCGGGAATCGTGGGCGCTCTGTGATTCGGACATGAGGGTTTGCTCGAGCTTTGGTACTGTTGGCGGCCCGAATCCGGTGGTTATTGATAGTCCGGGTGTGGGCGCCATTTGGCGTGGGTTTTCAGGTAGTCGATCCGAAAGTATGGAGGAAATTACATGAGTGAACGACTCGACGTTCTCTTTCCCGGCGGAAAGCGGGTGGATGTTCGCATCCGCGAGCACGAGATTCTCACGGATCAATCGGCAAAGGCCGGGGGCGAAGCCGGTGCGCCCGAGCCGTTCGACCTGTTTCTGGCGTCGATGGTAGCCTGCGCCGGAATCTACGCGCTCAATTTCTGCCAGTCCAGGGGGATCTCAACCGAGGGGCTGCGGCTTTCCATGCTGTGGGAATCGGGCGACAAGAAGGCCGCTCGCGCCAAGGCGCGGCTCCAGCTCGGGCTCCCCGCCGACTTTCCTCCGAAGTACCTTTCGGGCATCGTCAGAGCGATGGATTTATGTGCCGTCAAGAAGCACATTCAGAACGCCCCGGAATTTGCGACCGAGATTCTGGACTAAAAAAAAGCCCCGCAAAGGAGCGGGGCTATGTAGCCACTGAGGAGGTCAGAGAACGGATACAGGAGAGGGTGTTTCCGTCTCACTGTCTATAAAGCAGACTCCGTGCCAAGCGCGCAGTATGCGGAAAAGATGAGTAAAATCCAAATGTTGAAGTTCTTTTGCAGATTCAGTGGGCCAGGGTCCTCGAATGGGTTCCGCACCATTGATGGATATCTGCGCGGATCTTGCACCAATTCTGTGCGCCGGCCTCATTCTGCAACGCCCATCCTGGCGTTGCTCCACTTCTTGTTGTTACCAATGGCCAATGCGGAGGCGGCGGATCCGGGGGGCGTTGGGCGGCCGCAGAGGCTGCAGGCGGAAGGCTGGCTCCAACTGAAGCATGATCAGAAGACCTTCCGCGAGGGCGTCGAGCCCTTGGCGCCGAGAGCGGCGTCCAAGCTCGATAGGCTCGAGCAGCGCCAATTGGGCCGGGCGCGTGAGCTCGAGCTGCGGCAGCGTCAGTCCCGAATCAGCGAGCGGAACCGTCGGCGGCGGCTCGAGGTGCAGCGGCCGGTGGCGCAGCCGCGTGAGCTCAAGGCCCGGCGCGAGCTCGAGCGCCAACGTCTGGAAATGCGCATTCAGCGGGAGATACTTCGCCCCGGGTTGCGCTGAGAAAGCGGGTTCTCGGCGATGCCGCGGGCGATTCAGGTGAGCCGGTGCTTCCCGGAAATGTCATCGGGTTAGGCTACACTTAAACGCTGTCGATTCCCTCGATAGAAGACCATCCACCCGAAACCTCTGGTCAGCCTCCCGGCAACGAAGCGGATCGGACAAGGAGCACATCATGGCCAAGAAGAAGACCCCCTCGAGTTCCAGCTCCAAGAAGCCCGAAGTCCAACCGGCGGCACCTGCGCAGAACTCTGCAGCCGCCGAATCGACGGGTCCGGCCCCGCAGGAGCGAGCGGAGCGACGTTCGGGTTATGCCTTGAATGACGCGGCGATCGAGCGCGATCTGATCAGCGGTGAGAATCGGGATCTGCTGGAGGCCTATTTCGGCGAAGATGCGCTCGAGGACCTGCGGGCACTGGCACTGCGTGCGCAGACAGCCCGCGTTCGTGGCGGACCTCGGGTATTGATCCTCCCGGGCATCATGGGGTCGAAGCTCGGCACCGAAGGCTTCCTGTTCGACGACACCATTTGGATCGACCCTGTCGATATTGTCGCGGGGCGTCTCTCCGATCTGTCGCTGGATGGCGGCTCGCCCGATATCCAGGCGCTCGGGGTCCTGCTCTTCTCCTATCTCAAGCTCAAGCTGCGATTGAAGGTGGCGGGCTTCGACGCGGACTTCCACCCCTACGACTGGCGCCAGGACATCAGGACTCTCGGCGAAGGCTTGGCGGAGCGTATCCGTAAGGAGACCGCACGCGCCGGGGAGCGTCTTTACCTCGTTGCTCACTCCATGGGAGGGCTGGTGGCACGAGCCGGTTTCAAGCGGCTCGCAGACGGCGGCGGGAAGGACGAAAAACGCGTCCACCGCCTGATCATGTTGGGTACGCCGAACAACGGCTCTTTCTCGCCGGTGCAGGCCTTGTCTGGCACCCACTCCATGGTGAAGAAGGTTGCCGCGGTCGATCTCTCCAACAGCCACGAAGACTTGGTCAACAAGGTGTTCAATACCTTCACCGGCCTTTATCAGATGCTGCCGGCAAGGTCTGTCTATTCCGGAATAGACCTCTACGATCTCGCGAGCTGGCCCCCTTCCGGGATGTCGCCGCGCCCCGAGGAGCTGGCAAAGGCACCCGAAGTGCACGAGGCGCTTGCTCCCGGCCAGGAGCGCTTCATCTTAATCGCGGGCGTCAATCAGCAAACCGTCGTAAACGTGCGGCGGGAAGGGGACGAGTTCTTGTACGGGCTTTCTCTGGAAGGGGACGGAACTGTTCCCCTCGCGTTTGCGCAGCTGGTGAACGTCACTACCTATTTCGTGGAAGAGGTGCACGGAAGCCTGCCCAACAATGGCGACGTCCAACGGGCGGTGATCGACCTGCTCGAAACCGGGCGGACCAAGGTGCTAGACACGAGCTGGACACCCAGCCGCGGCGGAATGCTGCGCGAGGCACACGCCGCGGAGCTGGCACCCGAGCCGTTCGACGGCCGCAGGGGCGGGCGCGTCAGCCAAAGCGAGCTTCGCCACTTGGTGGAAGAGTTCGCAGCACCGCTGAGCCGCGGCCCCGGGCCTGCCTCGGTTCCGCTCGTCACGCCGGACAAGCTCATCAGTGACGAGCCCATCGTAATTGGTCGCAAGCGGCAACAGCGAATCGATCTGCGTCTCGCCCACGGCAGCATCACACGGGTCGATACCCGTGCCCTGGTGCTCGGGCTCTTCAGCGGCGTGGCCCCGTCAGGCGCGGCGCGCGCCATCGATCTGCAGCTTGACGGCGTCATTAGCGATTTCACGGAGCGCAGGATGTTCTCGGCAAGGGTCGGAGAGGTCTTCATGATGCCGGCGAACCGCTACCGCATGGGGGCGGACATGGTGGCCTTCGTCGGATTGGGTACCTATGACGATTTCAATGAAGAGGTGTTGCGCCTAGCAGCGGAGAACGTCGCCCGCGTCCTGGTTCGGACCAAGGTTGACGAGTTCGCGACGGTGCTCATGAGTTCCGGCTCTGGTATGGGGACGGCGGACGTGCTTGCGAATCTGGTCAGGGGCTTCATGCGCGGAATCCGGGAAGGCGATGAGCAGGGATACCTGCGGGGTGTGACCTTCTGCGAGGCCGACCGCGAGCGCTTTGAGCAGATGCACCGGGAGATGCTGCGCCTGTCCACCACCAGTTTGTTCGATGCCCTGGAGGCGACCGTCGAGACTCTCACGCTCCCTCCGGCGGCCCCGGTCGCCACTGTCGACTCTTCGAGAATAACGGGCCCGGCAAGGGATCCTGTCTATCTCATCATTCGCGAGATGCTGGATCTGCGGCCCGAGCCCACGACGACGGAGCTCGTCAAGCCCTTTACCTTGCGTGCTTCGGTACTGACCGCGGGTCGCAAAGCGACAGTAGTGACGGACACCATTGATGTGGGCGTCGAGCAGCTCAACGATTGCCTGCAGTTCATCGAGACCAGGGCCTTCAACCACGACAGCCTGCAGGCTTTCGGGACCAAGCTCGGCGGTCTCGTGTTGCCGACCCTCGCGCGCAAGGCCCTGGAGACAAAGGAAGACCGCAGCCTGGTTGTCATTCACGACGCCCGTACGTCGCGTATTCCCTGGGAGACGGTCTATGCCGATGGCCACTATCTGTCCGACGGTGCGGGGCTGAGCCGCAAGTACGAGGCCGAAGACCTGTCTGTAGCCAAGTGGCTCGACGAGCGTCGTCTCTCCCCCGAGCTCAAGCTGCTGCTGGTGGTGAATCCAACCGAGGACCTGGACGGTGCCGATGCGGAGGGAGCTCGCGTCGAGCGCATCCTGTCCGAAGACCCCCGGATCCGCATCACCAAGCTGGAACGAAGCCAAGCCACCTGGAGCGCCGTGCGCGCGGCCTTCCGCTCAGGCGAGTTCGACGTCGTTCACTATGCCGGCCACGCCTTCTTCGATCCCCATACCCGCTCGCGCAGCGGCATACTCTGCCACGGAAGGCAAGTGCTTTCGGGTCTCGACTTGGCAAACTTGGAAATGCTGCCGTCGCTGGTGTTTTTCAACGCCTGCGAGGCTGCGCGCGTGCGGTCGGCTCCGGAACGCGTGGATGGTGAGGCGACCGCCAAGCGCCTGGAGACCAACGTGGGCCTCGCTGAGGCACTGCTGCGGGCGGGCGTTGGCAACTACATCGGCACCTACTGGCCGGTCGGCGACGCGTCCGCAACCAAGTTCGCGGAGACCTTCTACCAGGTAATCATGGAAGGCAAGTCGGTCGGTGAGGCCCTGCAGAGCGGTAGAATGACGCTACGCGCCATGCCGTCCGTGGATTGGGCCGACTACATCCACTACGGAAGTCCGCAGTTCGTCGTAAAGCGAAAGAGCTAGTTACCTGGTGCTGACGTCAGGAAGGTCGCCGCCGCAATGGCGTCGGCGCAATCGCAGTTTCTCGACAAAGCTTTTGCGCCCGAATTCAGTGCTCGTGGGGTCGCGGGGGAGGAAGCTCGGTTCCCGCTACGACGCCGGCAACCGCTTTCAAGGGGTTTGTCTCGCTGGTCGCTACGACCTGCACCCCTCTTGCCGCCATACCGGGTGAGCAGGCGAAGAAAACCGCTCCAAACTGATGTTGAAACTATCTGATACCATTGGAGCGCAAAACAACGTTTCTCCTTAACGTAAAGTCTCAGAAGACAAAAATTCTCCTATGGAACAGAATGTTGTACGCGTCTTGTTTGTTTGCATGGGCAATATTTGCCGATCCCCCACCGCGCAGGGTGTCTTTCGCAAGCTGCTGCAGCAGGAAGGCTTGGAGGCGGTGATCGAGACGGATTCGGCGGGTACTCATGCGTATCACGCCGGTGAGCCTCCGGACCGGCGCGCTCAGGAAACGGCACTTCGGCGCGGAATCGACCTAAGCGATCTACGTGCCCGCCGAGTGGAGCCTGAGGACTTCTCCGATTTCGAGTACGTCTTGGCCATGGACCAGGACAACTATCACGGCCTTGCGAAAGTCTGTCCGCGGGGTGCCGAGCGCAAGCTGATGCTGCTCATGGATTTCGCTCCGCACATGCAGACCCGGGAGGTACCGGATCCCTACTACGGCGGCGAGAGCGGTTTCGAGCGGGTATTCGATATGGTCGAGGCGGCCTCGGAGGGTTTGCTTGCCGATATCCGGCGTCGGATGCTTTAGCGCCTCTCCAAGCAAGGTCGGTACCCGCCATTGAAGCGAGGAAAAGCCCACGCCCGGGCGCAGAAACGGGCAAGACAGCTCTTGGCCTCTTCGCGTGCTCACGCGAGATCTTCAAGCCCGGATCTGCGCGCCCGGGTGTTCGCCATTTTGGAAGAGGTCGTCCCCGTCGGAGTCGATGCAACGTTCCCTTTCCACTGGTAGCCTAACGGTCGTCAATCACGACTTCCACATCAACGAAGTAGTTGGTGTTTTTGCGACTGCTGGTCGGGAAGGTGCCCGGCGTGAGGCTGTAGACGCCATTATTTCCATCGGCAACGGAGGACAGCGGACCGTTGGTGACCGAAGACGCCAGTCCTTCGCGCATTGCGACGTAGTCGGTTAAGACATTGACGGAGGCAACGTACATCTTGCCGGCTTCGATCGGCAGCGGCTGAAACAGGGACACGGTCTCCCAGCCCTCGCCGGTTGTCCCGGTGGCCCCCGCGAACGGTACCGTCGCCAGTAGATTTCCCTTTTCGTCCCAGATATGGCCCATGTGCTCGTAGTACTCAGCGCGGTCCTCCGGCTCATTCAGGGCGCGATAGAAGCGCATCTTGGTGATCTCGCCAGCCTGGCTGCTGGTCCACTTCATTCCGAGCTCATACGGCCCGCCCGAACGCGATGCCTCTGGTGTCTGGGTCGTAAAGACCGTTGCCTTCGTGGGTTGAAGGTCGGCATAAACGACTTCGACATCAACGAAGTAGTTGGTGTTCTTATGACTGCTGGTCGGGAAGGTGCCCGGTGTAAGGCTGTAGACGCCATTATTTCCATCGGCAATGGAGGACAGCGGACCGTTGGTGACCGGAGACGCCAGTCCTTCGTTCGTCGCGACATACTCGCTCAAGACATTGACGGAGGCGACGTACGTCTTGCCAGCTTCGATCGGCAGGGGCGGATATAGTCCCACGGTAGACCAGCCCTCACCAACCGGGTTAAGTGCCCCAGCAAAATGTACCGTCCTGAGGGCTTCGCCTTGGTCATCCCAGATGTGGCCTGTGTGGACGTAGAACTCTCCGCCATCCACAGGCTCATTACGCGCCCGCCAGAAGCGCATCTTGGAAATCTCTCCAGCCTGGCTGCTCGTCCACTTCATGCCAAGCTCGTAGGGCCCATCTGAGTACGATGCCGCTGGTGTCTCGGTGGTATAGACCGTCGCCGTGGCCGGCTGGACGTCGGCTGTCTCGGTGGTGTAGTCCGTCGCCGTGGCCGGCTGGACGTCGGCGTAAACGACTTCGACATCCACGAAGTAGTTGCTGTTTAAGTGCCTGCTGGTCGGGAAGGTGCCCGGCGTGAGGCTGTAGACGCCATTATTTCCATCGGCAACGGAGGACAGCGGACCGTTGGTGACCGGAGACGCCAGTCCTTCTTCTGTCGCGACATAGTCGCTCAAGACATTGACGGAGGCGACGTACGTCTTGCCGGCTTCGATCGGCAGCGGCTGAAACAAGGACACGGTCTCCCAGCCCTCGCCGGTTGTCCCGGTGGCCCCCGCGAACGGTACCGTCGCCAGTAGATTGCCCTCTTCATCCCAGATTCGGCCCATGTGCAGGTAGAATTCAGCGCCATCCTCCGGCTCGTTCAGGGCGCGATAGAAGCGCATTTTGGTGATCTCGCCAGCCTGGCTGCTGGTCCACTTCATACCAAGCTCATACGGCCCATCCCAGTACGATGCCTCTGGTGTCTCGTTTGTGAATAGTGTCGTGTTAGCTCCAATCGCCAGGTTGGAGAACACGCAAACTGCCGATAACAAGACCATCAATTTGGTCCAACGATGCTTCATCACTTAAGTACCCTCGCGCGATCATTGTTGATTTCGCGTCTGCTGTCGCTCCGCGATTTGCGGCGAAAGCAGACTCCTCGCCCGGAATTTCATGAACACCCAGAAATGGTTGGCGGTTTAGTTTACCTTAGCCCGAGGCTTAGCCCTTCAGACTTGCTTTATGTAACCTCGCGGCAGAACGCGACAACCGTCAAAGTGCCGCTGGCGGCTGGATCGCTGACGCGCGGTTCTGTGTTCCGATTCAGACAGTTAGTGCTGTTCCAGCGTTCGCCCATTGGCGTTCTCCATCTGTGGCGTTCGTCCGTTCGGACGTCAGGCTCCTTTGTCCACATGGTCAACCGGTGCTGTTCTCATTTGCTGGCAATCCGGCCGTTCGGGTTCCGGAGGGGGCGCTCCTGCGCCCCAGCGCGTCTTGGCTTACGGCACGTGCAATGCCTCCAGGTCTTGCCCATTGGCCGCGTCGAGGCCCGGGCCGCTGAACAACAGCGCCCAGTTCGTCGCGCCATCGAACGACACCACTGCCTCGTCTGCGACATCGCAACGGGCATCGGGAACTCTGCAGTCGCCACCTGAAATGACGTCTACGTCAGCGCCACATCTGCACCCTCCTATTGCTACGCCCCAACCCTGATAATGACCCATCAAGTAAGCATCCATGCTCGCCGCGTGCTTCCGGCGCAGTCGTTTATGGCGATGTCGACGCAGCAATGGAATTGCCTAGGTCAGCCTGTATCTCGGCGGCGCTCAGCGCTCGGTTATAAACCCGAACTTCGTCGATCAGCCCGGCGAAGTACTCACCCCAGACGCTGTTTCCGCCAATTCGCAGGGGCGAAGCCGAGGCGACCGGGATTCCGGCCACGGCCTGGCTGCTAACCTGATTACCGTTGACGTAGAGCTGGAGTCCGGCGCCATCGTAGGTGGCGGCGAGATGCGTCCAGGTGTCGGCGGAAAGCCCCGAAGCACCCGGCGCAGAGGTATCCGCTCCCCCGGTATTGACGTAGGCGGCCGGCCGCGGGGCGTTGTCGTGCCCATAAAGGGCGTACGACAATCCATTCGGACGTTCTTTGATAATCACCGTACGCCAACTGCTCAAGACGTTTGGGTTGACCCACGCCGAAACGGTCATCCCCGTCGTGGGGTCCAGGTCGTTGGCATCGGCGATCGTGATCCAGTCACTCGTGCCGTTGAAGCTCAGCGCCTGTCCGAATCGCCCGGAAACTACCCATGTCGCACCGGTGATGGAACCCGTGTGCCCGTTCCCCGAGGCGTCGCTGACGATGTTACCGGTGCCCTCGTCGAAGGCATACGCGGCCACCAATCCTACCGGTTGGGAAGCCGCCTGCGTCGTTATAGTGGCCTCCGGGGAGTAGCCGCTCAGGTTGCCGGCCGCGTCCGTCGCCCGCACGCGGAAGCCGTAGGTCGTCGACGCCGTGAGCCCGCTGTCGGCATACGCCGTTCCCGTCACCGTCGTGACCGCGGCGAAGCTGCTGCAGCCGGCCCCCTGGCAACGCTCGACCTGATAACCGGTCACCCCGACGTTGTCCGTCGACTCCGGCCAGCTGAGATCGATCGTCGTGGCGCTCGTCGCGGTTGCCGTAAGGGAACCCGGGACCGTTGGCGCCTGCGCGTCGGCGCCCGCCTGTGTCGTTGCGGTGGCCTCCGGGGAGTAACCGCTCAGGTTGCCGGCAGCATCCGTCGCCCGCACGCGGTAGCGGTAGGTCGTCGACGCCGTCAGCCCGCTGTCGGCATACGCCGTTCCCGTCACCGTCGTGACCAGGGCGAAGTTGATGCAGCCCGCCCCCGCACAACGCTCGACCTCGTAGCCGGTCACCCCGACGTTGTCCGTCGACGCCAACCAGGCGAGATCGATGGCCGTGGCACTCGTCGCGGTTGCCGTCAGGGAACCCGGGACCGTCGGAGGCGTGGTGTCACCGCCCGTTCCAACTGTGACGTCGATGCCAGCGCTCGGCGTTTCAAGATTCCCACTGTCATCAGCGGCACGGCTTTTTATCGTCACCGAGCCTGATGCGCTGGGGGTCCAGGTGTAACTCCAGCTGGCGCGGCCATCCGTCGGATGCCAGGTCGCTCCGCCATCGACCGATACCTCGACGCCGCCGACCACTCCGCCACCGGCGTCCGTCGCGGTACCGGTTATCGTGACCGGGCTACCTTGCGGCAGGTTCGCACCATTTGCCGGCGAGGTAATCGCCGAGCTGGGCGCCGTCGCATCGGTCGATGCCGTCGCCGCCACCAGGCCGGTCTGTAACGTGGCCGGCTGTGCTGCCATGTCGGCGAAAAGATTGACCGTCGCCTGCTGCATCCGCACGTCTACCGGTGTGCCGGCGCGATCGTGATTCGCGTCCAGGCCCCAGGGCCACTGGACCGTACCGGATCCGAACACCAGGGCCCCGCTGCTGTGCTTGTACAGCGTGAGGTGATGGGTCGCCGTCCCCGACCCAAAGGTGGACCCGAAATCCACCAATACCGGTGCGCCCGCGACCACGGTGGTCGACATCCGTATCAGGCCGTCCGGCCGGAACCCGTTGTCCAGGTCTTCATCCCACTCGTAACCTAAGGTTCCGAATGGCAGGGTCGCCGTTTGTCCCGCCGCCAGACTGGCAATGTCCGTGTTGCGCCAAAAGCGCATCTTGCCGTCTGCCTCGGGCACTTGGATGCTGGTCGTGGCGCCGGCGTTGACCGTGAAGATGGTGCCGGTGAGGGCGTTCTCGGGCTGGCCGCCATCGGCCGGCGGGCTGAAGCGTGGATCGCGCCAGGTACCGGTCCAGATCGGTGTCTGCGGGGTCAATCACGGCGTTGGCATGGGTTTCCTTGTAGCAAACCAGGCTCCGATAGGGCGTGCCCGAGCCATCGATGCTGTCTTCCCAGCGCGTCTTCCAAAAGACCTCATTGCCGCTGAAGAACGCCAGGTGAACACCTGCATCGCGGGCGGCTTCCACATTGGCGCGCTGGTCGCCTGACCAGTACTCATCGTGGCCCACCGAAAGGAAGACCTTGTGGTTCGGTATCAGAGAACCGAAGCGATCGGTGTCAACGCCGGTGAAGTAGCTGACGTCATAGCCATTCGCCTCCAACCAACGCACCATCGGGTACTCGGCATTGAAGAGCCAATCCTGACCGTTATCGACCGAACGCGTATTGAACGGTCGATTGTAGCTGACCTTGTAGGCCCCGCCTTGGGCACCGGGCCCGCCGCTGTAGAGGCTGCTGCCCCCGTAGGTGTTGTAGGCATGCCAGGTGGTATCGGCGGTCTGAAAGAGCATGTCCGAGCCACCGGCGTCGTCGCGCACGATGAAGACGATGTGGCTGGCTCCGCCCGTGTCCGTACGCACAGCCTTGTGCGAAGTAGATCCCGGATGTCGCGTCGGGCGGTACGTTCCAGGACGCAGAGACCGCCCAATTGCCGCAGTCGACCAACGCCGTGGCGGTGTCTTGCAAACACGCCGGCTGATTCTGCGGCAAAGTGACCGACGGAAACACCGTGTCGACTCTTCGGGCGCCGTCCCCGCCGTAGTAACCCATGCGGTAGATGTCGAGCTGGTAATCATTCGCGTCGGTATCGATCTTGAAGGAGACGGTCTCACCTGCGTTTACGCTGATATCCGTTGCAAAACCCTGAATCGAGGGGTCGCCCGCGCCGTTGACATCCCACTCCGAGGGCGGGTTTCCGACCAGGCAATTCTCCGCGACCACGGCGTTCGCCGGCGTTGCGCAGGGATCGCTGGCCACGGTCGTGAAGGTCCATGTCTTATCGGAGGCCAGCGCATTGCCGGCCAAATCCTTTACGCCGGCCGCGCCGCCCGTGACGGTCGCGGTGTATTGCGCGTTCAGGGACAGTACCGCGTCGGGTGTCAAGGACGCGCTTCTGGTCGCTGCATCGTAGGTCACAGTGGCTGGTACCGGTACCGCTGCACCGCCGCCGGCCGGATTGAGCTCGAGCTTGACGGTTGTACCACTGACAGTGGCGGCAGCCATCGGCTCGCTGAAGGTCGCAGTGAGGATTGTCGATAGACCGACGTCGACGGCACCGTCCGGCGGTGACGTTCCCGTCACCGTCGGGGCGGTGGTGTCGGGACCCGTGTTGGTCGTGAAGACCACGTCGACCCAGTAGTTGGTGGAGTCCCAGGTGTTGGTCGGGAATCCACCCGGGCCGTACAGGTACACCCCGTTGCCGCCGTCCTCACCATCCGCCGGGGCGCTGAGCGGGCCGTTGTTGTAGGCGACGGCGAAGTAGCCCCCGTCGACCGAGTAACGCCCGACGTCGGTGTGGTAGGAGGCGACATACAGGGTATTGGCCTGAATCGCCACCGGGGCCGAGAAGTCAACCTGCTGCCAGCCCGAGGCGCTCTCGTTTGTGAAGGTTGCCTGGGCGAGCAATGTGCCGGTACTGCTCCATAGGCTGCCGACATGGGTACCCGTGTTCGTCGTGCTCTTATAGAAACGGATGCCGGTGATGTCGCCATCGACGTCGCTGCGGAACTTGACGCCGAGCTCGACGGCGCTGGTGTCGGGGTCCGCCAACAGGGTCGGGGTGGCGGTCGCGTCCCACAGACTGCAGGGTGTCGCGCAGGGACCGGCGCCCTCCGGCGCGGTGGTGAATGACCACACGAAATCCAGACGCGAGTGCATTGCCCGCCACGTCCTCGACACCGCCGGCGCCGCCCTTGATGGTGGCGGTGTACGTCGTATCTGGCGCCAACGCGGCGGTCGGGCTCAGCGTCGCCGTCCGCGTCGCCGCATCGTAGGTCACCGTCGCCGACACGGTGGCGCCGCCTTGGACGCTCAGCGCGAAGGTGGTGGTGGTCAGCGTCGCCGCAGCCATCGGCTCGTCGAAGGTCGCCGTGAGCTGGCGGTCCGATTGCGACTTCCGGTCGCCCCCGTCGCCGGCGCGGTCGCCAAGTCACCGTCGGCGGCGTGGTGTCGACCGGGGCGGTGCTGAAGGTCCAGCTGACGTCCGCCGTGAGGGCATTTCCGGCGGCGTCCGCGACGCCGGCTCTTGACCGTGGCCGTGTAGGTCGTGTTGGCGTTCAGGGCACCGATCGGCGTCAAGGTCGCAGTGCGGGTGGCCCCGTCGTAACTCACCGTCGCTGGACCGGAATGTCGCCGGCATCGCGCAACTCGAAGGTCGCGGTCGTGATCGTCGCCGGATCGAGCGCCTCGCTGAAGGTCGCCGTCACGGCCGTCCCGATCGCGACATTCGTCGCACCGTCGCTCGGCGCGGTCGAGGTCACCGCTGGCGGCGTCGTGTCAGGACCGGTGGTATCGGTAAAGACCACATCGACCCAGTAGTTGCTGGCATTGTAGCTCTGGTTCGGAAACCCTCCGGGACCGTAGCAGATACAGGCCATTGCCCCCGCTTTCGCCATCCGCCAGGGCATGGAGCGGCGGATTGTCGAATCCTGCCGCGGCGAAGTAGGCGGGCGTTGACCGCATAGCCGCCATTCGGCGCATGGTAGGACGCCACGTAGACGGTATTGGCGCTGATCGCCACCGGTGTCGCGAAAGTCGACCTGCTGCCAGCCGGTGGCCGTCTCGTTGGTGAAGGTCGCGGTCGCCAGCGGCGTGCCGTCGGCGGCCCACAGGTTGCCCACGTGGGTACCGGTGTTGTCCGCTCCCCTTGTAGAAGCGAATACCGGTGATGAAGCCGTCGATGTCCGACCGGAACTTCACCCCGAGCTCGACCGCATTCGGATCTGCGGCGGATGGGGTTGCCGGCGTATCCGAATCGGTCCAGATGCTGCAGGGGCAGTTCAGCGGCGGTTCGGTCGTAAAGCTCCAGGCGACTGGACCTGCGAGCCCGTTGCCGAAGGCGTCGGCAGGACCGGCATCTGTGAGAGTGGCCGTGTAAGTTGCCTCCGGCTCGAGCGTAGCGGACGGCGTCAGCACCGCGGTGCGGGCTGCGGGGTCGTAGCTGACGGAGGCGGCGACCGGCGCGTCTGGTCGCGTCCTCCAGCAGCTGAAACGTGGACGCGCTGATCGTTGTCGGATTCATCGCCTCGCTGAAGGTGGCCGAGACCTGGGATCCCAGTCCGACATCCACGGACCCGTCGGCAGGAGACACCGACGTCACCGTCGGCGCAGTCAAGTCATCTCCGTAGGTGACCTCATAGTTTCCATCTGCCGCCGAGAAACTGGCGTAGTCAAGGCCGGCCCTTGACACCGTAACGAACGGTACGCCGGCTCCGTTACGCGTGATGCCATTGACGACGCCGGCATCCGTAGACAGCGGCACCAGCGCTTGCAGACCGTTGGCCCCGGTACCCACCGTAATGCCGAAGTTCAACGTCTGCGTCTGCGCATCCCATGCGATCGCGTCGAACGACGAGCCGTTGCGCCCGTCCAGCCACTCGAGCATCTGCCGGCTGGTGATGATCGGCACGTCGCGGGCCTGCGCGGAGGCGACGACCGCCAAGGACTTCAGGGATCGGAGTAGGACATCGGTATGGGCGTTGATCGTATAGGCGCCGTAATAGCCCTCGGCGCCGAGCGCCCGATCGAGCAGGGTGTCGATCGTGAACGGATACGTCTGCCCCGACTCGTCGGTCATCTGGCTGGCGGCCTGATAGACGTCGATCAGGGTGCCGTCGAGGTCCGCGAAGCGCATCGGCATGCCCGAGCCGGTGAAGAAGCCGGGGCGATTCAGTACCCAACCCGGCGGCCAGAAGTAATAGTTGGTATCGAGCCGGATGCCGTAGTTGAACTGCACCTTCGCACCCGTCGCCCAATCCGTCCAGGCGATGCAGTGGTGGCGCTGGGTCGTGGGCGCCGGGGCGCTTGGCCATTGGCTCGCGAACGCGGCGAGCTGCTGGGCGTAATAGGTATCCAGCTGGGTTTCCGTGAAGTCGGCACAGCCGGTGTTGACATGGAGTCCGATCTCGAACCCCTGGGCCTCGTAGGCCGCGGCTTGGGCGTCCGTCAGCGGCGTAGTTGGAATACATGTAGGAGGTGCCGCGCACGCACTCCCAGTCCGCGACCGAGCACCCCGGTGGGCTGGCGGCCAGGAACTGGTCAAAGCGCCCCGCGGTGCCGTTGTTCGCATGGTCGTCACCGGTCATGATGACGACGGCCTTCTCGCCGCGCGGGAAGTACCAGAAACGCGGCAGCGGCGTCTGGTCCCGGGTCATGTGGACGATCAGGTTGGCGAGCAGACGTTGCTGCTCGTCCGCCTGCGGGATGGCGACCTTGTTCAGATCGACCCAGTCCGGCTGCGGATCGCCGGCCGCATTTCCGTAGTACTTGTCGTCAGAACGCTGGGGGGCGAAGCCGTCGCGTTCCTGATTCGCCCACGCCGGGTTGCCCTGGCGGGTGTAGACGACCGAGGTCGCCAGGTCATAGGCGAAGGCCGCCGCCTGTCCGCCGTTCGTGCCGACGTCGCGGAGCGTCACCGCCGGATTGGCCGTGGCGGTTGTCGCATCCGCATAGAGGGTCGCCACCGCCGTGGCCCCGTTGAGGGTGTAGCGATCGGCGGTACCGTGAAATTGCATGGTCTGCCCGACGATACCGTTGCCGGGGGCCGCCGACGGTATCGACCACGATATAGCCCTCCGAGAGCGTCTGCCCGGTCGCGGTAAGCCCAAGCAGGCTCGCGAGCTGGGCGTCGGGACGCATCGCGATCAGGTTGCCGCCGGCATTGACCCAGTCGCTGAGCATGGTGACCTGGCCGGGCGACAGCGGCATCTGCGCGAGGATCACCACGTCGTAGGCGGCGAGCACCGTCGCAGTCGACGGTGCCGATGTCGGCCACCGAGAACGCATTGAAGCCCTCGGTGCGCAGGATCTCCGCATAGTACTTGCCGAACAGCGAGGACGCCGGATCCGCCGAATCGATGACCAGGATCGGCCCGCCCGGCCCCTGGTTCGGGTCCGCGTGGGCGGAGGGGACCAGCCATTCGAGGAGATTGCCGGCGAGGGACCGGAGTAGATCGCCGAAACGCCGCTCGGCGGCGGGCGTGGCGATGCCTTCAATGCCGGGGCGCGAGATTCCTGCCGCGATCCACTGGCAACGGATCGTGCGTGTCGAGCATGCTGCTGCCAAGTGGCGGTGCGCCTGGGCTAATCACTCTCAGTACCGCGCTGTTTTCAGCGTCCCAGGCGGTGATGGTTCCATCATCGCCTCCGACCAGCAACCGTCCGTTAGGCAGGTAGGCGAGCGCGTTGACGCGGCTCGAGCCGCCGTTGAGTGTCCTGAGCGGCCGGCTTTTCACGCTTTCGATGTCCCAGTACGAAGACCTGCGTGCCCTCCCCCGCAGCGGCGAGATATTTCTTGTTGGTGCTGATCGCGACGGCGTTGATCGCGAATGGGTGCTCGAAGCTCTGCAATTGCTGCCCGGTGCGCGTGTCCCACAGCTTGACAGTGGTATCTGCGCTGCCGCTGGCCATCATCTTATTGTTGCCGCTGTAGACCAGCGCGTTGATGGCGCCCGCGTGCCCAAGCAATCCATCGATCAGTGTGCCGTCGTTTGCGTTCCAGCGCAGAATCCGGCCGTCCGCGCCCGCGCTGGCCAGCTCTTGCCCATTCGGTGCGAAGGCCAGCGCGTTAACAAACAGTTCATGGCCGGAGAGAGTGCGCAAGAGTTTGTTCTTCTTCGCGTCCCACACCATCACACGCGTTTCTTCGCCGGCAGTTGCGACGTAATTTCCGTTGTTCGATAGCGCGACGGTGCGGATCGGCTGTTCTTGGGCAGAAAGCACCTGCGTCAACGCACCGCTTTTCGTTGACCAGCGCCGCAATTGCGTGTCCCTGCCGACGCTGAACAGATCCTGCCCATTGGGGCTCAAGGCCACGCCCGTGGCCTTCGCCCGCGGGTGCCCATCGAGCCGCATCAGCGGGTCGCCCGACGCGCTCCAACAGCGGACGCTGCCGTCTGCGCTAGCGGTGGCGAATTCCGAGGCAGCAGACGCAACCGCAATCGATGTGATCGCCGTGGAGGCCGCCTCAGCCGCTGCGGTCGCGGTGACCTGCACATCCGCCGGCGTCGCGCCGGTGGCGATGGACGGTTTGGTCGTGGTGTTGGTCGCGGCAACGCTCGGGTCCGAGACCTGCGCCGCGGCTGCGTCAGCGCTCGACGACACGCTATCGCCAGCAGCCAGCGAGCCGGGCGTCTGCAAGCTGAAGCGCTCCGTCCCGGTTGCGAGGTCCCAAACGATAACCTGCCCGTCCGCGCCGACGCTGGCGAGCGTCTGTCCAGCCGCACCAAAGGCAAGCTCCTCAACCAGCCCGGTTTGGCCCGCAAGGACCTCAACCAGGCGGCCCGAGGACACCTCCCAGAGCAGGATCTCGTTGTCGTCGCCCACGCTGGCGAGCGTGGCCCCGTCCGGGCTAAAAGCCAGACCTGTGACGAGGATGTCCGACGCGGCGGGAAGGGCCACTTGATTCTGCCCGGACGCGACGTCCCACAGCAGGAGCTGGGCATCCGCGCCCTCACTGGCCAACTGTGCGCCGCTGGGGCTGAAACGGAGCCGTTTGATCAGGTCGGCATGCGCCGTCAGCATCGTCTGGCCGCCGGAACCGAGATCCCAGAGGGTGAGGTTGGCGTCCTCATCGGCGCCGGCCAGGGTCTTGCCGACGGGGCTGAAGGCGATCCCGTCAATCGGCGCACCGGTCGGGCTGACCAGCGTCAGCGATTCCTGCCGGGTTTCCAGGTCCCAAACGGTAATTTGTGGGCCGGAGCCGAAGCCTGCCAACAACCTTCCGTCGGGGCTGAAGGCGATCTCTGTCACCGTCTCGTTTGGACGCGAGAGGACCATGCGGATGGCCCCGGAGTTGAGGTCCCAGACGCCGATCTCGACGCCGTCGATTATGGCCGCGACCGCGTCTCCACCAGGGCTGAAAGCGAGTCGCGAGATCGTGCGATCGGGGTCTGCTTGCAAGACCGCGATTTCGGTCCCGTCTGCCGAGCCCCAGATAGAGATTGTTTCCTCTGTCGCGCTCGCCAGGACTTGGCCGTCGGGACTGAATGCAAGCGCTGCGACTCCTCCAAGTGGGTTACCAATGGTGGTCACTTCTCGACCGGAATCCAGGTCGAAAACTGTGATCACGCCGTCAGCGCCCGCGCTTGCTAGCTTGGCGCCGTCTTGACTGAAGACTGGCCGTAGACCCTGGGCAGGAGGTTCGTTGGCGACCGTGGGAATTGTCTGAGCAGCGAGCGAGCCGATCCCTAACAGGACTACAACGAGCAGGGATCTTAGCCTCAACTTTCTCGAATCCCTTGTGATTCTGACCATAAATCCTCCCCAAAATTGACGGCGTTTGACCTTCGTTTGGGCGTTAAGCGGAGCTCCGCTGACCGCGCGGTGCGCGGACTGCGACTCGATTCAAAGATTTTCTCGATCCGCACTGTTACCGTCTCCCTTGTGGCGGGGGCATCAGTACGGGGCGCGAGCCTTTGCGGAAATTCACCTGTTCGGCCTTGCCAAGTGGCAAGCCAGTCCTTTTACGGTTTCGAATTCCCACTATCTAATTCCTGGCACGCAAAGGTCGCTGGTACTCCGAGAACAAGCGGCCGACGTCTAGAAATACCGCGACCTTCCGCGAGGCTCTTTCGGCAAGCTTGCTCTATCGGCTTGGCACATTGCTCAGCAAGCCATGTGCCAGGAAACGTTCCGGTCTCCCGCGAGTCAGCTAATTGCGCCGCGGAACCGCTGTGGCGATGCGCTTCCCTCCTACAATTGCGCGTGAGAAGAGGCTACGGGCGATGGCCGGCTCTTCTCGTTTGGTTTTGTGCTACAGACGCCGAAATTCGCCCATCTACGAACAAATATTGACGGTCGTTGTCGCGGCTACCCGACAGTAGCGCTCGGTTTTTCGCGAAGGTCGGGAAACTTGTGTGATATCGCTGGAGTCGATGTAGTCGAGCAGGTACAGGCTGCGGATGATTTTGTCGCGCTCCCACAGCGCCCTTTTCGTGCGCAGAGGAGCGGGGTCAAGGAGTGGGGTCTGCTAGATGGATATCAGGTCTTCCCTTTTGCCTTCTGTTCCAAAATCCGAATCAAGGGGTCACGAATCATGTGGTCAAGCCTTGCAATTCCTCTAGTGCTCGATTGCAAGACTTGACCCTATTTTTCCCACTATTTTCCCCGCCCCCTCGATTTTTTCCTATTCTTAGCATTGACGTTGTGATCAAGATTCCCGAGTAACCGCCGAAAAGGGAACGCGCCATCAGGATGAATATCTTCCTCTCCTACGCATCGGAGCACCGCGAGATCGCAGAGCGAATCTGCCTGAAGCTGATCAACGCGGGTCATGATGTGTTCTTCGATCGCCACGATCTGCAGCCCGGGCACTCCTTCGATCTGAAGATCAAGGACGAGGTCGCGCGCTGCGATCTGTTCGTTTTCCTTCTGACCCCGGAATCCATCGAGCCCGGCTCATACGCCTTGACGGAAGTGGATCTCGCGCAACGCAAATGGCTCAATCCCGAAGGACGGGTGCTGGTGGTCGATCTCGGGATGCTGCAAGGGCAAACGGTTCCGCCGTATCTGCGCGCGAATATTCATCTGTCGCCCAAGGGCGATCCGGCGACCGAAACCCTGTTCGCGGTGGAAAACATGGTCAAGCGGCAACCGCCGGAGCAGGTGACCATACCCGTAACCCCCGGTAGCGGGACGCCGGATCATCGGCGCTGGATGCTATCCCGCCGCTGTGGCAGCTTCTGGTCGTAATCGGGCTTTCGGCCGTCTTCCACATCACCCAAAGGCCGGGCACACAGGTGGTCACCGCTCGTGAACGGAATGGCCGCCGGCGACGGCGTCACCGTGGGCGGGGACGTGGATATCGAACAAGGCATCCCGTCGAAGGACGACGAATAGCTATGAACGGCCCGGCCCGTTTGGCGGTTCCGGCTCTCGCGCTGCTTGCTGCTCTTCGCCTGGGACTCGCCGAACCGTCGCCGACACGCAGGTGTCCGCAGAATGCGGTGTAGCGGCAGCGGGGTCCATCGAAGTCGGCGGCTCCGTTTGGATCGACTGTACCCCGAGCAAGTTGGTCGATCTGATGGAGGAGCAGCAGGCCTTCAGGAAATCCCAACTGGCGCGGATCCAGGACGTCGCCAAGGACCTCGGCGTAAGCGACTGCGCCGCCGAGGAGCTACTCGCCAAAGTTGCCAGGGAATCCCTTCCGGCGGGCCAAAACGCAACACGACTGGCGGAGCTTGCCGCCGAGCTCCGCGGCCACCGAGCAGGTCAAGACACGCTGGCACCCCAGGGGCTGGTCAGCGAAGGCTCCATCGAGGTCGCGGGCCATCTCGTTGTCGGTCTCCCTCCGCAAGAGCTTGACGACCTGATGCAACAAGTCCGAGACGTCGACAAAGGCTATCTGGCGCGCATCGAAAACTTGGGACGCGCCCTGAAGTTCAGCCGCTGCGCCACCGCAAAGTTTCTCCAGATCCTGGGCGAGAAAAGAGTACCGCCGGAGCAGTTGTCCGCCAAGCTCACCGAAATCGCCAATCAGCATAGGAAGACAATCGCTGAGCTGAATGCATTGACGACGCAAGACCCGCAGATCGCCGAGCTGCGAAAGCTGGCGACAAAGGCCATCGACGATGGCAACTACGAATCCGCGAAGAAAACGTTGGCGATCGCCAAGGGTATCCTGGACAAGAAGACCGAAGAAACGGCCCCGGTCGCCCGGGACAAGGCCTCCATTTCAGCGATTCAAGCGCGCGCAGAGCTGACCGAGCTCCATTACGCGACTGCCGCTGCCCTGTTTGAAGAGGCCGCACGTAGCTCCCTCGATGCCGGGAAACCGGGCGACCAGGCACACAATCTCGAGCTTGCCGGCGGCGCGTTCCAGGATGCGGGTCTCTACGCGGATGCCTTCGACCGCTACAAGGAAGCCCTCAAGAGCCTAAAAATGAATCCCGGCGACAACCCCGCCGAGGCAGTCGTCACCACGCTGAACAACATGGGCGGCTTGCACTTCTCCGAATCGGACTACCGCAACGCAAGAAAGCGATTCGAAGAAGCACTCGAGCAGGTCACGCAGCTCCGCGGCAAGATCGACGTCGACCTGCAAGCCTCTTTGGAGGCCGTGAGTCACAGCGGTTTGGCGGACGTCGATGTCGCCAGCAGCGATCACGACAGCGCAGAAGCGCACTATGCCCAAGCCTTGTCCCTGCTCGAGTCCCTGCATGGCGCAAAGCATCCGGCTCTACTGCCCACCATCACCAACTGGGGTTGGCTGGAGACCAATCGCGGAGAGTACCGCAACGCCGAATCCCTGTTTCTCAGGGCCAGAGCCATCAGTCTATCCGGCGACAAGGCCCCGAGTCTCAACGCGGCGGCGACGGAGAACAACCTGGCAACTCTCTACTACACGACAGGCAGGTACGACGAGGCGGAAGAACGGTGGAAGTATGTTCAGGAGATCTATGGACAGAAGCTCGGGGAAACGCACCCGGCCACACTGGTCGTAACGCAAAACAGGGCAAGGGCCCAACGTAACAAGGGAAATCTGGACGAAGCCGAAAAGATCTACGATCAAGCGCTATCGACCTGGGAGACGTTGGCGATGGACGAGAGACAGATACAGGGAAGCCACCTGATCATCGCCTCGTTGCACGCCGGCCTGGGCGATCTCTATTACGATCAGGAGCGTTTCACGGAGGCAAAGGATCAGTACGAAGAAGCTATCTTCATGGCCGAGCTGCAACTCCGCGACAAGGATATGGTTGCCAACAGCCTCGCAATCGCGGGCTACGAGCACGATCTAGCGGTCGTGCTGGAGGAGTTGGGAGCGTACGAAGACTCGGCAGAGCACCTCGAGAAGGCGGTGACGACGATGACGGCGAAGCTACCGGAACATCATCCCGACCTGGGCACTGCGAGCAACTCTCTCGCCCGTGTACTGGTGCAGCTTGGGAAGCTGGAGGAGGCGATTCCCCACAATGTCACCGCGATCGCCATAGCCGAGCGGACACAGCGGCCACTGAAGGTCGCCGCACGAAACCGGCAGCTTGCCGCAATCTATAGGGAGCTCGCGCGTCATGAGGAGGCTCGGCATCACCTTGAAGTGGCTCAAGAGATTTACGCGAGCTTGGGGCCAGAGCAGGCGGAGGAGCTCGCGCATACCCGCGAGGAAATCAATCGCGAGCTCTCCGAGTTGAGCGGCGAGTAGGGACACTGGGCCGTCAGGTGCCACGGGTGCTCCGAGCATCGAGTTTCGCGGCTGCAATTCTGCTCCTTTACGGGTGCATTTCGGCCCATGGTAAGTTCGACCGCGATGCGTCGGGGTTCGCTTTCGAGCGCTCGGAGGTCGACGGACTCGGGTTTCGTCATGCCGTTTACAAAAAATCGGCTCCCCCGCATGGCGATGCTGGACCGGTCCACGTCTATCTGACCGGGGACGGCCTACCTTACATACGTCCGGGTCTCGCTTCCGGCGATCCCACACCCCGGCGCCCCGTGGTCCCAAGCCTCCTGGCCCTGGACCCCGAGCCGGGAATCATCCTTGGCCGCCCCTGCTATCACGGCTACGCCCATACGCCGCCCTGCTCACAACGTCTGTGGACCCACGCCCGCTATGGAGAAGAGGTCGTCGCCAGCATGAACAAGGCATTGGCGCGGGCGGTTCCCGCGGGACGCGAGATGGTTCTTATCGGTTTCAGTGGCGGCGGGGCCCTGGCAATGCTGCTTTCCGGGCGTGTTCCGGGGATCGTCGCCGTCGTCACCTTGGCCGGCAACCTGGATATCGACGCCTGGGCCGATGCGCACGGCTACGAGCGGCTTCGCGGGTCGATGAATCCCGTCGCTGCCCCAGCCCTGCCCGCAGAGCTGATCCAGCTGCATTACGCAGGCGCGGACGACGAGCGGGTCTCACCGAAGCTTTTGAAAAGGGCTTCCAAACGCACCGGCGGTGAGCTCTTCGTATTACAGGGCGTCACCCACAATCGGGGTTGGGAGCGGCACTGGCCGGCGATTCTGGAGGAGTTGAATCGGCGACTCGACGGGCGGTTGTGAAGTCGAGAGGAGAGCTTGAGCGGGGCCTTGGACCGGCCCCGCCCGATGGGTCAAAAGGTCTGATTGATGCTCAGGCTGAATAGGTGCTCGTTGCGCCAGTCGTGGGCCAGTGTGCCATTGTAGCCGGCGTAGACGGTCGTTCCCTGGTTGAACTCGGCGGCCAGCCCAAGGGCGACGCGCATGTAGTTCTTGTCCGCCTTGTTCGTCTGAAAGCTGACGAACTTGTTATCGGCACCGGACGCCGCGGCATCGATGTCGATGACGTCCGCATTGATGGTGCGGGTGTCGCTTTCGAACTCATGCACGTAGCTGACCGAGGCCGAGGGGATCAGCTCTCCGTTCGCGATTGGCGTCGAATGGGTCAGGGACGCGGTCATTATGCCGTCGAAGGTGTCGTAGTTGTCATCAGCGAAGCGGAGATTTCCGGTGAATGCACCGTTGTTTGCTTGTCCTAATCCTCCCGTCTCGTTATACCCATCGATCTCGTTTCTTTGCCAAGACAGCCACCCGCTCAGGGTAACCAGGGTCTGCGGCTGGATCGGCCAGCTGTAACCCGCGCCGCCGTGCAAGGAATAGGTCACGCCGTCCGTGCTGCCTCGGGTAGCGTTAGGCGTTTTTGGCGGCCCACTAGGGTCGTTTGGATCGACGGCGAGAAAGGTGCGCTGCGTATCGATGTCCAGGCTTGCATACCGGAATGCGCCGGTTAGGAACATCTCCTTGGTGGTCAACGGGAAATAGGTGCCATAGACCTGGACGCCCCACTCATCCGTATCCCTGCCGCCGGCGCTCTCCTTGAAATCCGCGTCCTCCGTCGAGTAGTCGATGGCCGCGCCGGCGAAATACTGGCTGCCTCGCAGATAGGCGCCGATCACCCCACCCCAGGAATCGCTGTCTAAGCCAGGCATCTGCTCGCTATCGTAGTCCTTGTTCCCGTAGAGAAGAGTGGCATAGACATCGAAGGGGAGACTGTCGCCAGAGCCGCCGCCGGTGTCTCTCTTCTTCTCTTTGTCGAGCAATTCCTCGGCGACGACGAGCGCAACGTTTTGGCGGACACCGGAATCCGTCGACGGACCTACGAGACCGAGCGCTACGTTCCCTGCAGGATTGCACACAAACCCGAACTGAGGGTCCGGCTCACAAGCCGCATTGACCCCCAGAGGCCAGGAAAGCGCCATCGCAAGCCCTGTCGGCAAAAGTACACGAGTATTTTTTTCCAACATATCAATCTCCTGACCATTGTTGATTCGCGGAAAGTTTTCTTGGAGACGAGGCCACAGCCCGATTCTCGCCGAGCCTGATAGCGATCCACAACCTACGATGGAGAAGCAAGAAAATCTTATTTTTATGTGCTCCAACCATCTGAAAAAAAAAGAAGCTTGTTTCAGTTTAGGCCGCGAATTTCTAGTGTCAAGCCATCGTACTCAGGATTCCGAAGTATTCCGTGACCAAACGCAAACACGCGAAAGAGCAACAAAAAAACAACAGTGGTATCTATACTAATGCATGCCCCGGCCGTCGCACTGCAAAGCTCATGTCAGCGGGGCGACAATGTCTGCAGATGCGCATCGTTGAAGTGATCACAGACGCCGCCCACAGGGACAGCCTCGCCGGCATTGCCGAGCATTTCCAGGCGTTGGACTTCTGGTGGGGATGAGCGGGGTCAGGGATGACGGGTCAGGTCTTCCCTTTTGCCTTCTGTTCCAAAATCCGCATCACAGGGTCACGAATCATGTGGTCAAGCCTTGCAATCCCGCTAGTGCTCGATTGCAAGACTTGACCCTTATGTTCCCACATCAGCCACCCGGTGGTGTCGAAAAAGCGCCTGTCCTCGACGTCGAGTGGCATCGTCCGCTACCGCCTCAAGACGCAGTATCGTGACGGCACCACGCATGTCATCTTCGAGCAGCCGGATTTAATCGCCGGGCCCGCTGCCCTGATCCCTGGGGCGAGGGTCGACCTGACGCGCTTGCATGGCGTATTTGCACCGAACAGCAAACACCGCGCATCGGGGGCATCGGCGAAGCGGGGCAGGGGCGCCAACCCCGAAGCCTCCAGAGAGCAGCACCTTGGTGCGGCTCTCATTTTCTGCGCCCAGCATTTACGCACTCTTGTGGGTGCAAGTCGCGCCGTAAGTTGATAACAGCGAACGAAGCGAAGCGCAACTGCGAGAGGGTGAACGATCATGGGGAGGAAGCGTGGAGCGAAGCTGCGAGCCGGTGGACGAGAATCGGCTACAAGGCGCTGCCGAGCAAGCCAATGATTTTTTCTTCGGTCGCAACTTAAGAGGCCGCGTCATAGGGTCAGTCACTGCATTAGTGTGCGGTCCGTCACATTTTGTCTACGGTTTCGTGGAGATCGCATTGCCAAAAGAATAGTGTCGCCTGTGCGTGACAGGGCGACCCAAACGATTGGGTTGCCGCGCGAGCGCAAGGTCCGACTTAAAAAGATAAATCAAAGGCACCGGACTGGATCCGGTCGAGGGACTCTGAAATGAATGCGATTTCCCGTATTGCGGGTCTTTTTCTGTGTGTTGCGCTCACGGTTTTTCTCGGCGATGCACTCGCTGCGAGCGTCACCCGAGGACCCTACCTCCAGTTGGAAACACCCGACAGCATTACGGTCCGCTGGCGCACCGATCAGGCGAGCGATTCCGTGGTGCGTCATGGCTCGGCACCGGGAAGCCTCACCGATACGGTCACCGCGTCGGGCAACACGACCGAGCACACCGTGGAGCTGAACGGATTGGTGCCGGACACCCTCTACTATTACTCCGTCGGCGATGCATCCGGCGCCATGGCCGGAGACGATGCGAGCCACTTCTTCCGCACGGCGCCGACGCCGGGTACGGAGAAGCCTACGCGTATCTGGGTCATCGGAGATTCGGGTACCGCGGACGCCAATGCGCGCGCGGTTCGCGATGCCTATAAGACTTACACCGGCAGCCGCGTTACCGATCTTTGGCTAATGCTGGGCGACAACGCCTACAATGACGGGACCGACAGCCAGTATCAGGCCGCGGTCTTTGAAACCTACCCCGAGATCTTGCGCCAGGCCGCCGTCTGGCCGACTCTGGGAAACCACGACGGTTATACGGCCGATTCGGCCACCCAGAGCGGCCCCTACTACGATATCTTCACGCTCCCCACCAACGGCGAGGCGGGGGGGCTGGCCTCGGGTACCGAGGCCTATTATTCTTTCGACTACGGCAATATCCACTTCATCTGCCTGGAGTCCTACGAGACCGACCGCTCCGTCGGCGGGGCCATGATGACGTGGCTGCAGAGCGACCTCACCCAGAACGACAAGCCCTGGGTCGTCGCCTTTTGGCACCATCCGCCCTACACCAAGGGATCTCACAACTCGGACTCGGAGGGCAACCTTATCGACATGCGCCAGAACGCCCTGCCTATTCTGGAGGCTTGGGGAGTGGATCTGGTGCTGGCCGGACATAGCCATTCGTACGAGCGATCCTATCTGCTGGATGGGCACTACGGATCATCCAGCACCCTGGACTCGTCGATGATCCTCGACGGCGGCGACGGCCGTGAAACCGGGGACGGGCCCTACGAAAAGACCAGTGGCGTCGCAGTTGCGAACGAGGGCGCGGTTTTCGCCGTCGCCGGCAGCTCGGGCAAGATCAGTGGCGGCTCGCTCAATCACCCGGCAATGTTCATATCTATGAACACCCTGGGCTCCATGGTGCTCGATGTCGCGGGCAATCGCCTCGATGCCCTGTTTCTCGATTCCACCGGTGCCGTTGGCGACTCCTTTACCATCACCAAGGGGGACGATGAGACTCCGCCCGCACTGTTGGTTGCGGAGGCCCTCGACGACATCAGCGTCTCGGTTCAGTTCTCTGAGCCGCTGGACCAGACAGGCGCGGAGACCGTATCCAACTACGCTGTCGATCAGGGCATCACGGTAGCCGCGGCCACACTGAGTGTGGACAGCCGCACCGTGACCCTCGACACGTCGGTTATCGCCGAGGGACTGACCTATACGCTCACGGTCAACGGCCTGAGCGATCTGGCCGGCAATCCCATCGCGGCCAACAGCCAGGCCCAGTTCAGCTTTGTGACCCTGGTGACCAAGTCCTTCAAGGATGGAGTTGCGCCCACTGAGGCCTATTCGGGCACGCGCGATACCTACCTGTCCCAGAATTCGAGCAACAGCAACTTTGGTAGCGCTTCCGATCTCCTGGCGGATGGTGACGATCCACAGGGGACCAGCAATGATCTGGCTACGCTAATCGCCTGGGATCTGACCGAGATCCCTGTTGACGCCCAGGTCGAATCGGCAAGCATCGCCATCAATGTATTCAATCCCAGCAACGGCGCATACGACCTGTTCGAGGTGCTGCGGGATTGGGAGGAGGGCGCGGCGACCTGGAATCAGGCTGCCAGCGGTGCGAGCTGGGAAACCGCAGGGGCCAAGGGGGCGTCCGACCGGGGCTCGTCGGTGCTCAGTACGATCTCAGCCTCTGCCACGGGGGCCTACAGCCTCAACCTCAACGCCTCCGGCCTTTCCGTCATTCAGGGTTGGATCGATGGATCCTCGCCGAACTACGGCCTGATTCTGGCCAACAGCTCGACGACCGATGGATTGGACTTCGATTCCAGCGATTCCTCCGCGGCGAACCGCCCGCAGTTGACCATCACTTATTCGGTGCCGGCGACCAGCACGGACACGGAGCCCCCGACGTCTCCCGGCAATCTGCGACAGACCGACGTGACGAGCACAACCGCGATGTTGGCGTGGGATGCCGCCACGGACAATGTCGGCGTGGTCGGTTACAAGGTCAATCGGGACGGTCAGCTCGTCGCGACGGTGGTTGGTACCTCTTATGAGGACACCGAGCTCCAGCCGGGAACCGCCTACGATTACACGGTGGCCGCGTACGATGCGGCCAACAACGAATCCGTGCCTGCCGGTCCGCTGGCGGTGACGACCGACACGGTTCCGCTGTCGCACGTTCAGGATATCTCGCTGCAGGTGGTGGACGCGGGACCGACACGCCACGCCACAAGTCAGGTCACGGTGCTCGACGGGACGGCCCAGCCCGTGGCCGATGCGACGGTACAGGCGGATTGGTCGGGTCTGGCCAGCGGGGCAGTCAGCGGGATCACCCTTGTCGATGGTACCGTCAGCTTCGCTTCGGACGACGTCCCTTCGGCCGTATTCGGCCAACTGGTGTTCACGGTGACCGACGTCTCGGCCGCCGGTTATTTTTACGACGAAGCTAGCAACAGCGAGACCGCCGACTGCATCACCACCGCGGGGACCGATTGCCATTCCGTGCCTGGAGCGCCCGTAGCACCCACGGGCTTGACCGCCCTCGGCGCCCTGTCCGCAATCGATCTCGACTGGGACGATAGCGCGGATACTTCCGTGACCGGATACACCGTCTACCGGTCTGCCACCTCCGGCAGCGGTTTTCAACCCCTGGTCAGCATCGCGTCGAGTGCTCACTCGGACGGCACAGTGGGTGCGGGTGTGCCCTACTATTACGCAGTCGTTGCCTATTATTCTTCGGGCGCCGCGTCTCCCTTCTCCGGTGAGGCCTGGGCCGTTGCCGGCGAGACGACACTCAGCTTCCAGGACGGTGTTTCGCCCGTCGCCATCTATGCCGGTACACGCGATACCTACATTGCCCAGGCCGATCCGAGCACTAACGCGGGTTCGGGCGTCGACCTTCAGGCCGATGGTGACGATCCGCCGAGCAGTGGCAACGATCTCTCCTCCCTCCTTGCCTGGGACCTATCGGCCATCCCTAACGGGGCGGTCATACAGTCCGCGAGTATCGAGATAGAGGTCTACAACGTCAGCACCGGCTCCTATCAGTTCTACGAGGTCAAGCGGGACTGGAGCGAATCTGAGGCGACCTGGAACCAGGCCGCGTCGGGATCAAGCTGGACTTCGGCTGGTGCCTCGCATGAGGCGGACGATCGGGGCTCGCAGGTATTGGCGACGATCAGTGCGAGCGCGACTGGGACCTACTCCGTTGACCTGGGTCCCGACGGGCTTGCCGTTCTGCAGGCCTGGGTGGACGGAGAGCGCCCCAATAACGGCTTCATCCTGGCCGATAGCGGCACGACCGACGGACTCGATTTCCACTCGAGCGAGGCCAGCACTGCCGCGTATCGGCCCAAGCTCACCTTGAGCTATGTGATTCCGGATCCCAATCAGGCGCCGAGCGCAAGCTTCACGGCGACGCCCGGTACTGGAGAGTTTTCGTTGAACGTAAACTTCGACGCCTCCGGCTCCAGCGATCCCGACGGCACCATCGCCGACTACGCTTGGGATTTCGGTGACGGCACCGGCGGAAGTGGCGCGACCACTTTGCACAGCTACGGCGCCGCGGGCACCTACAACGCGGAGCTCACCGTCACCGACGACGATGGGGCGACGGACATTTCGAATCTCGCCGTCGTCGTGACGGAGCCGCCGAACCAGGCGCCGAGCGCAAGCTTCACGGCGACGCCCGGTACCGGACAGTCTTCTCTAAACGTGAACTTTGACGCCTCCGGCTCCAGCGATCCCGACGGCACCATCGCCGACTACGCTTGGGATTTCGGTGATGGCACCGGGGGAAGCGGGGTGAACGCCTCGCACAGCTACAGCGCCGCCGGCACCTACGACGCTGAGCTCACCGTCACCGACAATGATGGAGCAACGGGCGTTGCGAACCACACCATCGTCGTGAGCGAGCCGCCCCCCACCGGGCCCGCCATATCTACCGGAACCGTCACCGGTGTTGGGAGCAGCGGTTGGACGACCGTGATCCTGCCTCGGAGCTACACATCGATGGTGGTCGTCGCGAGCGCCAACTACGATTCGGGCTCGGTTCCAGGCGTCGTGCGTATCCAAAATGCGGCGGTCGACCGTTTTGATGTCCGTATGGATGTGGCGGCCAATAGCGGCGACATTACCGGCGCTAGCATCCACTACGTTGTCGTGGAAGAGGGTGTGTATACCGCCGCGGAGCACGGCGTTTCCATGGAGGCAGTCAAATTTGATTCCACGCTCACGGACCGCTCCGGCTCCTGGGTCGGTACGGCCCAAACCTATGCCAACGTCTACAGCGACCCGGTCGTGATCGGCCAGGTGATGAGCTATAACGACTCCGGCTTCTCGGTGTTCTGGGCGCGCGGCTCGAGTCGGAAAAACCCCCCGTCTGCCGGTTCTCTCTACGTCGGTAAGCACGTCGCCCAGGATGCAGATAAAACGCGCGCAGACGAGACTATCGGCTATCTGGTGATCGAAGCGGGACAGGGCACCGTGGGCGGGTTGGCGTATGCGGCTGGCGCTGGGGCCGACAATGTCTGGGGGGTGACGAACTCCCCGCCGTATGGTTACGCGACCAGCGGGCTGCAGAACGCTACGACCGCAGTAGTCAGCTCCGCCGCCATGGACGGAGGCGATGGGGGTTGGCCGGTGCTCTATGGCTCCAATCCCGTCGGCGGTGGAAGCCTTTCCCTGGCTATCGACGAGGATCAGATCAAGGACACAGAGCGCAATCACACCTCGGAGCAGGTGGCCTATCTGGTGCTCGGTCCGGCGGCGCCGTAGCGCGGGAGAACGACGCCAAGCCCACCGCGTTTATCCCTATTCGGGTGAGACCGCAGGCTCCTCCCCCTGGGCTTTGCCGCAAGGGGGGAGGGGACTTGCGGGAGGGGGGGGGGAAGGGTTAGGCTCCCCGCGATGCAGGCGTTCAGCCGCCGCTTTTAGGATGATCGACCATTGACATTTTCGCCATTACTGCGATTCGTATTATTGGCTGTGGTGGCCGCTTCGACCGGCGAAGCGCTCGCTCACGGAGCGATCGACGAGCGCATCGAAGGCATGGATCTCCGAATCGCGGAAAACCCAAGCGAGCCGATGCGCTATCTGCTCCGCGCGGATTTGTATCGAGAGCATCGGGATTGGAAGTCCGCGACCTCGGATATCCGGACTGCCGCCGAGCTGGAGCCGGACAACCCGAACATAGAATTTTATCGAGCCCTTCTGCTCTCTGACCTCCACAGGTTTTCCGAGGCCGAACGCTCGTTCGGCCGCTTTCTCGAAAGAGCGTCGGCCTGGCCCGGTCCCACGGTTCCCCTATCCAAGGCCCACCGGATGTTCGCAAAGATGCTCGTCGAGCAGGAGAAGCCCTGTGAGGCGGCCGGCCAGCTCGATAGCGCCATCGCCGCCGCTGCGCGCCCCACGCCCCAGCTCTACCTTTCCCGGGCCGAGAACTTGGTGCGCTGCGATCCCCCCGACTATGAGACGGCAATCCGCGGGCTCGACGCGGGTATTGCACGTTTGGGTCCAGGGGCGACAGTGTTGGAAGACTACGCCGTCGAGCTCGAGTTGGCTCGCGGGTCGTTCGAGTCCGCGCTGCGGCGCGTCAATGCACAAATTGAGCGCGCGCCGAAACAGCCCGCTAACTGGATTCGCCGGGCCGAACTATTGGAGCGGGCAGGTCGGTCGGCCGAGGCCCTTGCCGCGTATCGGCAAGCGCAGGCCGCGATCGACTCCATGCCGGAGCGGGCGAGAGCGACGAGAGGTGCCCGTGCGCTGACCCGGCAGACGGAAGAGGGGATCGGTCGTGTGGAATAAATCGACGACGCTCGGTGCCGGGCTGCGCGGGATACTTCGGTTTGGATTGCGGGTCTCGCGGCCCGTTGCGAAATCAGCGGTCGCCGGATGCAACCGCCACCGGGAGCGATGAACCGAACCGATGGCTAGATCCGGACAGACCTGGCGCCTGGTTCTCGGTGTGAGTCTCTGCGTCGCCTCTGTCGTAGACTGTGCTGCCCACGGTGACTTTCCCGTGCGTCTGCAGCCAGGTATCCAGGGATCGCGGGCCGGGTGCTCGGCATCGTCTATCGCCTCATCGCCACGCACCTGATCAAGAAGGCCGGGCGCACCCGCGAAGCGGCCTGCGCCATCGCTCGGCGCGTCGGCCGTTTCCTAGACCGGCGAGGACTCCTCGAACGCGTGTCGGCGAGCACAGCTATCTGGCCGGTGAAGCGAGCGGCACCACAGGTTGGTGCTCAATCCGAAGAGGAGGACTTGGGCTCGGCTTCCTTGGGTCCGGCTTTGGTGGGTGCGTCCGTGACCGGAAAGGGTGACGGGTCCGCGGTCCGATCGGTTTGCGCTACCCCTGTTTCTTGCTTCGCCGTCGGCGCCGGCTTGGGCGTCGTGGATTCTTCTGCGGGCATAGTCTTGGGGGCGGGCGCGATCGGCGGTTGCGGCTTCTCCTGCTCCTGCGGGGTTGCTGACTGGCGTTGTGGCTCTGTACGGAGCACTGGCGGCGGCATACGCTCCGGTAGCGGACGAGGCGGGGGCGGTGGTGTTACTTCCGCGAACGGGCGTGTGGGAGCCGGCGCCCGCTCCGGCATGGTGCCGGATGTTGTTGCTTTCTGCTGTTCCGGCCCCGCAGAGGGAGCTGGGGCCTGCTTGGGCGGATGGTCGGGTTTCAGGCCCTCGGGTCTCGCACTCTCGGGTTTCGCGTCTGGCGCTGTCGCGGGCGCTTGCCGCTCGCCCGGCGATCTGCTCGGCGCACTCCCGGGCGCAGAATCGGGTCTGGTCCCGTCGCCATTCTCGCTGTGGGCAGCGGACTTTCTCCTGCCGCGCCCACCGCCACGCCGGCGGCGCGAGGAGCGCGGCCTGGTACTGCCGCGGGCCTTGTCTTGCCGACCTGGCCTTTCCTCGTCAGCCCCCTGCGACGTCTCTGCAGATACCCCGGCCGATTCCGCTGGTTTCTCGCTCTGCCGCGCGTCGGCCGGGGTGCCTATACCCTCACCAACCGGCCCCGGGATGGCATCGGCGGTAGCGGCAGCTCCTGGCACCGGCTCTGGTTTTTCTGCGATGGACCTGGACGGCGTTGGCGCCGGCGTGGCCGCCGCTGCCGGAGTTGCCGGCCCTGCTGACTCGCCCTGTGCGGGGCTTGTCTTCTTGCTGTCGGCGGGCGGGCGCTGCGGCTCCGCGCCTCTTCTGGTGTCTTCGCGGGGGGGGGCAGTGCTCGCACCTGCAGTCACGGGGCTCGTTTCGGGCTTGGGAGCTGCCGGCGACTCCGGTTGGCGGGGCTGCTGCTCGCTTCCCGCCGCCTTCGCCCGGCCGTTCTCCCCGGATGCTCTGCGTGCCGCATCGCCAGTCGGTGCCGAGCGGCCGCTCTGGGCGCGCTGGCCGTCCTGGCGGCGGCCATCGTCACGGCGTTGCTCGCCGCCTCTGCGCCCGCGTCCGCGTCCGCCCCGGCGGGAGCTGCGCTCGCCGCTTCTGGACCGGTCCCCCGTCTCCGGAGCTGCTCCGTCGGTCGACCCGCGGCGCGCTTGCTCGCCGCCCCTTGCCTGGTTGGTTGCGGGAGACCTTTGAGCTGCAGTGGACCGGCCCGAGTCCCGTTCGGACCTGGTGTCCGGGCGGCGGCCCCCGGCCGAGGTCTCGTCCCGACGCCGGGACTGACCGCCACGACGACCTCTCGATGTGCCGTCGGCGGGTTGTTGGGCGGTCCTCTTCTCCGGTGTAGGCTCTTCTTCGGAGGTATGCTTGTGGGCCAGCAGGTTGCTCCAAAGCCGCTTGAAAATGCCTTCGGTCCGCCTCCCGGTGTCGGGCGTCTCCTCCGGGCGCTCCGGGTGCTGCGTGGGCGACGGCGCGGGCGCCGACGGGGTAAGTTGCTTGACCGCCGGCTGCTCCGAGCGGCCGGATTCCACGGGCCGCGCGAAGCTCGGGGTCTCGGATTCCGACGCGGCAGTCATCTCGTAGCTCGCCTGCTCCTTGGTCACTCTGCCCATGTCCTGGTCGCGCAGTCGCTCGATTTGGTAGTTGGGTGTATCCAAGTGCTCGTTGGGCAGCAGGATCACGTCCACGTCCTGGCGTTGCTCGATCTCCAGGATGGTGCGGCGCTTCTCGTTGAGCAGGAAGGTGGCCACGTCGACCGGCAGCTGGGCCAGGATGCGGCGGGTGTTCTCCTTCATCGCCTCTTCTTCGATGATGCGCAGGATCGACAGCGCCAGAGATTCGATGCCGCGGATCGTGCCCTGGCCGTTGCAGCGCGGGCAGACGAGCTGGCTCGATTCGCCGAGCGACGGGCGCAGGCGCTGGCGGGACATCTCCAGCAGGCCGAAGCGGGAGATGCGGCCGACCTGCACCCGGGCGCGGTCCTGCTTCAGGGCCTCGCGCAGGCGGTTCTCCACCTCGCGCTGGTTGCGTGCCGGCGTCATGTCGATGAAGTCGATGACGATCAGGCCGCCGAGGTCGCGCAGCCGCAGCTGGCGGGCGATCTCGTCGGCCGCCTCCAGGTTGGTGTTGAGGGCGGTCTCCTCGATGTCGGCGCCCTTGGTGGCGCGGGCCGAGTTGATGTCGATGGAGATCAGCGCCTCGGTGTGGTCGATGACGATGGAGCCGCCGGAGGGCAGCTGCACCTCGCGCTGAAAGGCCGATTCGATCTGGCTCTCGATCTGGAAGCGGGTGAACAGCGGCACCTCGTCGTCGTAGAGGCGCAGCTTCTTGAGGTTGTGGGGCATCACCTGGCGGATGAACTGCGTCCGCCTGCTCGTACATCTTGCGGTCGTCGATCAGGATCTCGCCGATGTCGGTGCGCAGGTAGTCGCGGATGGAGCGGATGATGACGTTGCTTTCCTGGTAGATCAGGAAGGGCGCCTTGCGCTCGGCGGCGGACTGCTCGATGGCGCTCCACAGCTGGATCAGGTAGTTCAGGTCCCACTGCAGCTCTTCGGCGTTCTTGCCGACGCCGGCGGTGCGGACGATCAGGCCCATGCCCTCGGGGATCTCGAGCTGGCTCATGGCCTCGCGCAGTTCGGTGCGGTCCTCGCCCTCGATGCGCCGCGAGACGCCGCCGGCGCGCGGGTTGTTCGGCATCAGCACCAGGTAGCGGCCGGCCAGGGAGATGAAGGTGGTCAGGGCCGCGCCCTTGTTGCCGCGCTCCTCCTTCTCGACCTGGACCATGACCTCCTGGCCTTCCCTGATCACGTCCTTGATGCTGATGCGGCTGCCGGGCTTGACGGCCTCCGGAGTCGAAATAGCTGCGGGAGATTTCCTTCAGCGGCAGGAAGCCGTGGCGCTCGGCGCCGTAGTCGACGAAAGCGGCCTCGAGGCTGGGCTCGACCCGGGTGATCTTGCCCTTGTAGATGTTGGCCTTTTTCTGCTCCCGGCCGGGGGCTTCGATATCGAGATTGAACAGCTTCTGGCCGTCGACGATCGCCACGCGCAACTCTTCCGGCTGAGTTGCGTTGATCAGCATTCTTTTCATGTCTTCCTGTCTCGCAATACGGCGCGTACCCGCGCGGCTGCTCGCCCGCAGGCGGACCGCGGCGGCGCTGGCAGTGTCGGCTTCGCGGCACGGTGCATGACCGCTCCTCGCGACCGCGCAGGCCCAGTAGGGCCGACGCTGGCCCGGGGTGCTGCGCGGGCACGCGCGATTGTTCTGCTTTCGTTACGGCTGCCCGCTCGGGCAGACCGCGTATATCGGACCCCGGAGAACCGGGATGTCCTGCTTACCTTGGTCGGTTAGAAGCGCACAAAGGGCGCCCATCGATGCGTTGCTTCGACCATTGTGACCCGTTCGGGGCCGTCTCGGTGTACAATCCTCGCTCGTCTGGTGAAGCGCTGAAGTGCGTCGGCAGACAACCGCCGCGCGGGAGAGAGTGTCAGGTCGTCGAGGGATTTCACCCGAGGGCGAAACGCCGCGGAAAAGGCATCGGGAACGCTTTTCTCGCCGGTAACCGGTACCGCCCCGAACCAGGCCGCTGAACAACGCAATCTTGCAATAGTATCAGCGAACATCTACGGCATCAATTGAGCCCCGGTTTTCCAAGCCCCGTGTCGACCCCGGAATCCAGATCAGCGGCGTCAACCGTTTCGGTCGAGATCGTTCAGGTCGACAGCGCGCAGGAGGGTCAGCGCATCGACAACTTCCTTATGGCGCGCGTCAAAGGCGTACCCCGTAGTCACCTGTACCGGGTCCTGCGGCGGGGGGAGGTGCGGGTCAACAAGGGCCGGGTCAAGCCAAGCTACCGTTTGCAGTCCGGTGACCTGGTGCGGATTCCGCCCATGCGGGTGGCCGAGCCGTCGGACCCCGGAATCCCACCGCGAGCGTTTTTGCGGCGTCTGGAATCGGCGGTGCTCTACGAGGACGAGCGCCTCGTCGCCCTGAACAAGCCATCGGGAATGGCGGTGCACGGGGGCAGCGGCCTGAGCTGGGGACTGATCGAGGCCATGCGCACCCTGCGGCCCGGGCCAAGGAGCTGGAGCTGGTGCATCGCCTCGACCGCGAGACCTCCGGCTGTTTGCTGCTGAGCAAGCGGCGCAGCGCACTGCGGGATCTGCACCGTCTGATTCGTGAGAACGCCGTAGACAAGCGCTACCTGGCGTTGCTCGCCGGGCGCCTGCCCCAACCGGAGCTGTGGGTGGATGCACCCTTGCGCAAGAATTCGCTGCGCAGCGGTGAACGGGTGGTCCGGGTCGACCGGCAGGCGGGCAAGGCGGCACGAACCCTGTTCCGGCGCGTGCGCCAGCTCGGGGACTTCACCCTGGTGGAGGCCCGACTGATCACCGGGCGTACCCACCAGATCCGCGTGCACGCCGCGCATCTGGGCGCCCCGGTTGCCGGGGACGAGAAGTACGGCGACGCCGAGGCGAACCGGCGCCTACGTTCTTTGGGACTCAAGCGCTTGTTTTTGCACGCCTGCGCCCTGATTTTTCAGCCTCAACACATTTCGCATCCACTGCGCGTCGAGGCCACTCTGCCAACCGAGCTCGAAGCCGTCATCGCTGCGCTGGAAAAGGACCTATGAGCTTCAAATTGATCGTTTTCGACTGGGACGGGACCCTCATGGACTCGGAGGCCAAGATCGTCGCCTGCATTCAGACTGCCTTCGGCGACCTGGGGCAGCCGCCGCCGAGCCGAGATGCCTCGCGCAACATCATCGGACTCGGACTCTCTGAGGCCATGGCGGAGCTCTGGCCGGAGGCCGACGAGATTCAGAGGGACCGAGTCATCGAACGCTATCGTCACCACTTCCTCAGTGCAAACGAGACCCCCTCGACCCTGTTTCCGGGTGCGCGGGAGCTGGTGGACTGGCTTTCGGCAAACGGCTACCTGCTGGCGGTTGCCACCGGCAAGAGTCGGCGGGGCCTGGCGATGGCCCTGGAAGGCACCGGCCTCGGGGATCGGTTTCACGCCACCCGTTGCGCCGACGAGACTGTCTCCAAGCCCCATCCCGAGATGTTGCTGCAGATCATGGACGAGCTCGGTGTGCGCGGGTCGGACACGCTGATGGTGGGAGATACAGAGTACGACCTGCAGATGGCACAGAACGCGGGCGCCAGCGCACTGGCGGTCTGCTACGGGGTCCATGAGCGCGAGCGGCTGCTCAAGCACCGGCCCCTTGATTGCCTGGAGACCTTGGACGAGATGCGTCCATGGCTTGCGCGGAGCATCGCCGTATGAAGCTGAAATTCTGGAAAAAGAGCGAGCCCCAGCCGGGCCCGGGCGACGAACACTGGGAGAAGGCGCTCGTAAACCGGGTGGTGCTCGACCACCTCGACGAGCGCAAGCGCAGCCGGCGTTGGGGCATCCTGTTCAAGCTTCTGACCTTTGCCTATCTGTCTTTCCTTCTGGTGCTGCTGTGGCCGGACAACTTTATCGAGAGCGTCAAGAAGAGCGAGGAGCACACTGCCCTGGTGGAGGTCAAAGGCGTAATCGCGCCGGAGACCAACGCCAGCGCGGACCGGATCGTCACGGCGCTGCGCAAGGCCTACGAGGACGAGAACACCAAGGGTGTAATCCTGCGCATCAACAGCCCCGGCGGCAGCCCGGTGCAGGCGGGATACATCAACGACGAGATCAAGCGCCTGCGCAAGAAGCACCCGGATATCCCGGTCTATGCGGTGGCGGCGGACCTATGCGCCTCCGGCGGCTACTACATCGCCGTGGCCGCGGACGAGATCTACGTGGACAAGGCGAGCCTGGTTGGCTCCATCGGCGTGCGTATCGGCACGTTCGGTTTCGTCGACGCCATACAGGAGCTGGGTATCGAGCGCCGCCTGCTTACGGCGGGACAGAACAAGGGGATCCTGGATCCCTTCTCGCCTCTGCCCGAGGATCAGAAGGCTTTCCTTCAGAGTCGTGCTGGATCGGCTGCACCAGCAGTTTATCGGTGAAGTCAAGGAGGGCAGGGGAGACCGCCTCAAGGGTGGGGACGAGCTGTTCAGCGGGCTTTTCTGGAGCGGCGAGGAGAGCGTGGCCCTCGGTCTGGCCGACGGGCTCGGCAGCAGCGGCTACGTGGCCCGCGAGTTGATCGGGGCGGAGGAGATCGTCGAGTTCAGCGCCAAGAAAGACCTGCTGGAGCGTTTTGCGGACCGGTTGGGGGCGTCGATCGCCGATTCGATTCTGAATATGACGGGTGCCGGTGCTTACCCGGTTGCGCGGTGAGGGGAGACGAGCCTTCTTGAGTCTTTGCCGCGGGCGAACAGGTCCGGCAGCTTCTTGTAGCCGTCCTTTTTGCCCATAGGGCGCTCAGCCCCCGTCCTTCAGTGTAGCGTTGGCCTCGCGCTCAGTCGGCACTCCCTGGCGCCAGCAGGTCTATCCCCTCGGATTCCAACATGGCGATCAACCGAATCAGCGGAAGCCCGATGAGTGCGTTGGGGTCATCGCCCTCCAAGCGCTCGAACAGCGCGATGCCGAGCCCCTCTGACTTGAAACTTCCGGCGCAGTTCAGAGGCTGTTCCCGGTCCACATAACCCTGGATTTGCGCAGGCGAAAGCCGGCGGAAATGGACACGGAAGGGCTCGCAACAGGCCTGCGCGCGCCCCGTGGCGCTGTTGAGCAGGCAAAGGCCGGTGTAGAAAACGACCTTACGCCCGGATGCCCGCGTGAGCTGCTCGATCGCCCGCTCCTGGCTCCCGGGCTTGCCGAGCACCAGTTCGTCGATGCAGGCGACCTGGTCCGAGCCGATAATCAGCGCATCCGGGTGGTCCGCGGCCACTGCGCATGCCTTTGCCTCCGCCAGCCGCCGGACCAGATCCTTCGGCGGCTCTCCGGGCAGTCGGGACTCGTCCACATCGGGAGAGGCGATGGTGAATGCGAACCCGAGTCTGTCGAGCAGGGCTCGGCGGTAGGGGGAGGTGGAGGCCAGGACCAGCGGCGGATGGGGCATGATGCGTGTAATCTTCGGTTGAAGCAAAGCTGGCATTTTATTCGTTTCATTCGTGATTAATCTCTCTCGTATGTGTCCAATGCTGCCTCTGTGAGCCCTTCCTTCGCCAACCCCGAATCCGGCTTTCTTGCACTGGCTGCTTTTTTGCTCGCCGCGGTGACCTCCACCGCGGGCGTTTCGGGAGCCTTCCTGCTTCTACCGTTGCAGATCTGGGTGCTGGGCGTTGCAGGTCCCGCGGTGACCGCTACGAACCTGCTCTACAATCTGGTGGCCACGCCAGGCGGCGTGTACCGGTATTTCAGTGAAGGGCGCATGCTCTGGATGATGGCGGCTCTCATCGCGTTGGGCTCCCTGCCGGGGATGCTGGCCGGGTACTGGCTTCGGGTACATTACCTGGCCGGGCTCGGGCGGTTTCGCTGGGTCGTCGGTTGCGTCCTGGCGCTGATAGGAGCTCGCATGCTTTTGGAGGCGATCAAGCGCCCGGGGCCGGGGGGCAATTTTGTCCGGGGTGCGGGCGTCGCTCCCGTTGGGCTGACGAATGGGCGGATCGGTTTCTCATACGCGGGGGAGGACTACCAGGTGCGGCTCTGGCCATTGCTGGGGCTGTCCACTGTGACGGGGCTGGTGGGCGGCGTCTATGGGATCGGCGGTGGTGCGGTGATCGCGCCCTTTTTGATCTGGTTGTTCCGACTGCCCGTGCACGCGATCGCGGGCGCGTCCTTGGGTGCCACCTTCCTGTCCTCCGCGGCGGGCGTGGCTCTGTACTGGACCCTGCCGGCACCCGATGCTGTTTCCGCCGTGCCGAACTGGGGGCTGGGTCTCCTGATGGGCCTCGGCGGACTGGCGGGGACCTACCTGGGCGCGAGCCTGCAAGTTCACATGCCGCAAACGGCACTCAAGGCGCTGCTCGGAGTAATCTCTTTGCTTGCGGGTGCGCGATTTCTTCTCGCTTGAAGAAATCGGATGGTCGGCACAATCGCAGGCGGCTATCCTCTCAATGCTCTCCCAAGGGCCCTCCGACCACGGGCCTTTCGCCGCGACGGCCATCTCCATCCTTTCCCTGGCCGCTGTCGGAGCGCGAATCCGGCTTGCCGCCTTCGCCCTCCGGTGGCTGCACGGTACGGCCCTCCATGATGTTGTCGATTTGCTCCAGTGAGATGGTCTCGTACTGCATGAGCGCTTCGGCCATGGCGTGCAGCTTTTCCTGGTTCTCCTCCAGAATCCGCTCCGCCCTTTCGTAGTTGCGGTCGATGATGGCGCGGATTTCACGGTCGATTTGCCGCGCCGTCTCAGAGGAGATCTGCTGTCGCTGGGTTACAGCGCGGCCGAGGAACACCTCTCCCTCATTCTCGGAGTAAGTGAGGGGGCTCATGCCCTCGGACAGACCGAAGCGCGTGACCATGTCGCGCGCAATCGCGGTGGCGCGCTCGATGTCGTTGGAGGCCCCGGACGTGACGGCCTCAGGGCCGAGGATCATCTGCTCCGCCAGCCTCCCGCCGAACAGGCTGGAGATCTGGCTCTCCAGGTAACGTTTGGTCAAGGTGTAGCGGTCGCGCTCGGGCAGGAACAGGGTTACTCCCAGGGCCCGGCCGCGGGGGATGATGCTGACCTTGTGAACGGGATCGTGCTCCGGCACCAAGCGGCCGACGATGGCGTGACCCGCTTCGTGGTACGCGGTGAGCCTTTTCTCGTCCTCGGACATCACCATGCTCCGGCGCTCGGCGCCCATCATGATCTTGTCCTTGGCCTTCTCGAACATCTCCATGGTCACTCGGCTTTCGTCCGCACGTGCGGCGAAGAGGGCCGCCTCGTTCACCAGGTTCGCCAGGTCGGCGCCGGAGAATCCCGGTGTCCCGCGGGCGATCGTCCGGGGCTCCACGTCGTTCGCTATGGGTACCTTGCGCATGTGAACCGTTAGGATGGCCGCTCGGCCCGCGAGGTCGGGCAGGGCCACCACCACTTGGCGGTCGAAACGCCCGGGCCTCAGCAGGGCCGGATCCAGTACGTCCGGCCGGTTGGTGGCGGCAACCACGATGATGCCCTCATTGCCGGCGAAGCCGTCCATCGCAACCAGTAGCTGATTGAGGGTCTGCTCGCGCTCGTCATGTCCGCCTCCGAGACCGGCGCCTCGGCGCCGTCCGACCGCGTCGATCTCGTCGATAAACACGATGCAGGGTGCCTGTTTCTTGGCCTGCTCGAACAGGTCGCGCACGCGCGAGGCGCCGACACCGACGAACATCTCCACGAAGTCCGAGCCGGAGATACTGAAAAAGGGCACCTTGGCCTCGCCGGCAATGGCGCGGGCGAGCAGCGTCTTGCCCGTGCCGGGCGGGCCGACCATCAGCACGCCGCGCGGAATGCGTCCGCCCAGGCTGTTGAATTTTTGAGGATTGCGTAGAAACTCGACCAACTCCGAGACCTCTTCCTTGGCCTCCTCGACGCCGGCCACGTCCTGCATGGTCACCTTGACCTCCCCCTCGGCATGCTGGCGGGCACGGCTCTTGCCGAAATTGAAAAGGCCCCCGCTTCCGCCGCTCATGTTTCGGCGCATGAACCAGATCCAGACGCCGATGAGGAGCAGAAAGGGGAACCAGGACATCAGGATCTGCGCCAGGACGCCCGGCTTTTCCGGAGCCGTGGCTCGGATGGTCACGCCGGCGTTGATCAGATCTCCGACAAGGCCGGAGTCGCCCGGATTGTAGGTCTCGAAGTATGATCCGTCGGTGCGCGTGCCCTTGATAGTCTCTTCCCGAATGGTCACCTCGGCGACAGCACCCGTGGATAGCTCGTCCAGCAGCTCGCTGTAGCTGATCTTGGAGCTGCCTCGCGCGGATTCTGTCGGATTGAACCCGCTGAGCAGCGTAATCAACCAGAGGGATGCTGCGATCCAGATGATTATCGTGAGAGGCTGGAACTTCATGCTTTGTGCCTTGTTGTTTGCCGACGGCGAGCAGGAGGGTAACTCCGATCGAGGTTTGTTCCCCGACGCTGCCGACGGACCTGTTTCACGCATTCGAAAAAGATCGGGGCGTCAGACAAAAATAAAATAGCGGGCCTAGGATAGCGAGGGAAGTATCGTGCAACATTCGCAATACGCTGGCTTTTGAGCATCCCGGGAAGAAATGGTTCAGCCGGAAAAAAAGCGAGTTACCACGAAGAGCAGGAAGAAATGCGAAGAAAAACAAAAAAGCAGGTGGACTAATCAGGCACCGCCGAACGATTTCACTCCTCTTCGATTCTCGTCTCCAACACCCCGTAGCGCGAAAACAGCCCCAGCAGGTTGTCCACGGCCGCCAGCGTCCCCTGGTCCAGACGCTCTTGTTTCCATTGCCGCGGCTGCACGCCGTCGGGTGGCATCAGGGCTCCGGACTTCAAATCTTCCGCGAGGAGGTTGGCGGCTTGCTCCGGGGTATAGTTGCCGTCGAGGTACAGAAGGAGCCTGGCGGCAAAGGAGTCCAGGTCCAGATTGCCGTGGTGGATGGTCGCTATGCGCTCCGCCCCCGACGCGGCCTGCGCGGATGCGAGCCTGGATGCACGCGGCTTCTCGCCTGCCCGAGTCTGCAGCCGCAAGGGGCGAAGGCGCGCTGACAGGGCGCGGTGGGCGAAGAGGCTGAACAGCTCCGCCAGGCACTCGTTGATCTGGGAGGCCAGCTCGCCTCCCCCGGCGTTCGCCACCTGATGCGACGCCTCGGGCATCAGCTCGTCGAGGGGCAGGCACTCCGGATAACGGGCGCTGAGCTGAAGCAACAGGGCTTTGGTCAGGGGATGGGTGACCTCCAGTGGGTCGCCCTTTGGGGTGACGAAGGTGGTCGGACGGGTTCGTTTGAGGTCGGGTTTCTTGGAAATGCGCAGGTCGGCGCTGAAGGAGAAAGCGGCGAAGCGGTCCAGGTCGATCTCATCGTCGAGTACGGCGTTTGCCTGGCACAGAAGGCTTTGCCGGAAATTGCGGTTGGTGACGAAGTCGAGCCATTGCTCGAGCTCGATTCCGTCCTCGATGTCCGCCAAGGAGTGGTCCACCGTCTCGCCATAAGTGCTGGGGAACAGGGTGCGCAGATCCGTGTCGCACAGGTACCGCAGGCCGTGGCGCTCTGTGTCCGCCGCGAACTCGCTGAACAGGAACGCCTGGTTATGCTCTGCCAGGTACTCGAAGAAAAGATAGCTCGGATGGGCGCCCTTCAGGTTCTTGATTTCTTCTCTCAAGTAGCGTGCGCTGAGGGCCTCGAGGCCATCCAGGGTGGACTCGAGACGCTGCATGGCGGCGCTTGTGCGTTCCAGTCGGTCCGCGGGAGTGGTTGCGTCAGCGGTGGCGTATAGCAGGATGTCGCGGAGCATGCCGCGCATCCGCCAACCGGGCAACGCGTTGTAGCTTACGTAGAATAGTCCCCCGGGGGCGAGTAGGCGGGGAACCAGCCCGAGCAAGTGCTCGCGCACCTGCGGTGGCACCCAGGAGTAGACGCCATGGGCGATAACGTAGTCGAACTCACCCAACTCCTCTCCCAGATCCAGTATGTCCCCCTGGCGCAGCTCGATATTCGCCAGTCCCAAGTGCTCCATCAGCTTCCTACCTTCGTCGACCTGAGAGCGGGATAGGTCGACGCCGAGGAACCTGGTATGCGGCAGATACCAGGCCATCGGGACCAAGTTGCCGCCGGAGGCGCAGCCGAGCTCCAGCACCCGGCAGCCTTCCGGGTCCGCGGTGTCCAACCCGAAGAGCCTACCCAACACCGCCAGATTGGCCGGGTGTGTCTCCGGGAAGGCGATGCTCTCGTAGGGAAAGATGTCGTAGGGATCCATGGGGGCGCTGCGCTCGGCGCGACGCAAAAGCCTGAAGTCTATCTGCCGTAGCGGTCCGCCAGGTCATCCTCCAACTCACTGACGGCGATTTTCAGGGCGTCTGCGCGCCCGCCACTGCCTCCGTAGGTCCTGTCCAAGACGGTCCGGCGGTTGGTCTTCTCGGTGACACGCACCCGGAGCTTGACATCGCCACCCCTGTGGCTGCCCGAGCCGACGAGGGCGGGCTCGATGATTACCTCCGCCTCGTTTCCCTCGTCCGGCCGCTCCAGGGCGACGACGCCGGCGAAAATGCCTGATTGATCGAGCTGTCGCTGGATACTTCGCTGCATGTCCCTGTGGCCGCGAGCGCCATTCGGTGTCCCCGCGGATCTGTTGTCCGCTACCGGGGCAACCGCCGCGGTCTGAGGGCCCCCGTACTCTTCCGACCCGGCATCGAATCGTTCCACTTCCACACCACCGTTGGAAGAGCAAGATGCGAGGAAAACGGTGGCGAGAAGAACGGCTGGAGTCTCGTTCATGGCGAATCCCTATTTACGATCTTCGTCTGCGAACCTTTGGATATCCTAAGAGCCTGTCCGTCTTGCGCGTCCGCAGTGAGGGACCGCGTGGGCCGAGACCGATTTGTTCCGCGATCTACTCCGTCGCGGCCTTGGCGAAGCCCTCCACCCCCTTGCCCATCGTCTCGAGAACCTTGTCGCAGCCCTCCAGCTTATGGCGCTCGGCCAAGTAAGCCGGGTCGTTGTAGGCGAGCCAGGTCTGGCCGTCGGCGTCTTCCCAAATCAGCGCCTTCAGAGGAAGGTCGATGGCAATACTGTGTCCGCATTTCATCAGGGCTGTGCCCATCTTGGGATTGCCGAAGATCACCAGCTCGGTGGGCTCCAAGGTCATATCGACCTTTTTGGCGCCCGCGGCGTGGTCGATACGGGCGAAGACCATCATGCCCTTTCCCTCCAGTACGACGACCAGATTGTCCGTCGTCGTGGGGACGTCATGTGCGCTCTTAACCGAGACCAGGCCTTGGCCGGCCTGGGTGGCGGCCGAGATCAGTGCGAGAAGGGCGAGTGCGATAATTGGCTTTTTCATGTGTCCTCTCCAATCAGTACATTCTTACAAAGACGAGTGGTGCCGTAGGATCGGAAGCAGGTTGAGCCCGATCACCTACCAAGTCGGCTGCGGCCTGAAGGCATTTGCGGTGTCGTTCGCAGTTTCACGGGTTTTGCACGATCTGTCGATAGAGCCAACAAAGATATGTTTCGAAATCTACGCGTTGCTGGCGGCGCGCCAAAACCGGGCGCACCCAGCGAGCCTCAAGACTCCTCCCCCCTGCGAAGCTGCGCCGTGAGCTTCTCGAACTCCCGCTTCATCTCCAGGTTGCGGAAAGGTCTCAGGGCCGGTACCTGACGGTCCAGCAGCCCGTCGAGGAGCTTGCGGCTGGACCTGACAAGACCGACCAGCTCGCCGGAGACTCGCACCGTCTCGTAGGTGTTCCAGGCGGCGGCGACGTCCCGCTCAAGCTCTCGGCGCGCATCAGCGACTTCGCGCCCCTGCTCGATCAGGTACTCGCGGTAGACTCCGGCGGCCTGGATGGTCAGGTGCTGGGCCGAGAGGTTGGCGTCGAGCAGATCCGCCTTATCGGGAGATCGCTCTTTCAACGAGCGGGTCTCGACGGTAAGGGCCTTGGCACGGGAGATGATGGCGTCGATCTGTGGAATGTAGCGCTCGGCAATGGCACGCTCCACATGCAGGTGCATCTGGTTGAGGCTCTTGAGCAGGACCAGGTACATGCCGTAGTAGCGGCGCGCGCTCTGCAGGTCTTCGCCGCTCTCGCGGACCAGCTCCTCGAGCTGCGCCGTGATGGCCTTGACGTTGTCGAAGACGATGCCCAGGTCGATCAGGTTGTCCCCCACCACCGTGGAGAGCAGCAGATCCAGCTGCTCGTCGCTTAAATCCAGGCCCAGCTTGCGCAGATCCGCCCCGAACCCGCGCCGGACCCGAGACAGCTCCTCCCGATAACGCTCGACGTCCGCCTCACGCTCCGCGATCTCTTGGTCGAAGTCTTTAACCGTGCGCTTGACCATGGAGCTCTCGGGGGCGGAGACGCGGCGCCGGCGGGCGTCGGCGATGTCCTCGCGCGCCTGCTCGGTTTCCTCCTGCAAGACGCGGATACGCGCCCGGTAATGCTGAACGTCGGACGTCGACAGGACTGCGACCGCCTCGTCCAGCAGGGCGTCGATCGCCTCCTGGTTGGACTCCTGGTCTTCACCGAACCAGGCGCTCTCGGGGAGCCCGCCCTGCCGCTCCTGCAGGACCAGGGTCTCGTCGAGCTTGGGCAGCACCTGGTCCCAGACCAAATCGAAGTGGTCGCGATCCCGTGGCTCGATCAGCTCTCGGGTGTCCTCCCAGGCGCCTCCAGCGGCACTGCGGGTGCCGTCCCAGAGCTTTCCAGCCGAGTCCCGCGTATCCTCCCAGGCGCCTTCGGCGGCCTCGCGGGACTGCCGCAACCATTCGGATGCCGCATCCCCGGCGCGCTTCCATGCGTCCGGTTGTCCCCCTTGTGCAGGGGGCTGTCCCGGATCGGCCGAAAGGACGGGAAATACCAGGAACATGGTCAGGAGCAGGGCGGTCGTTGGTAAGGATTTCATGGTCATGCTGCGTGCATCTGCGTTATAAACCGAGCTTGGTCTTTGGTGTGCACCACCCGAAGGGGTTCCGTGGGTTTGCCGGAAAAACTCGAGCTGCTGCTCCTGATCATTGCCGCGAATGGGACACCCATCCTACTGGACGACCTGTTCGGCCGGCGCTGTGCTTGGCCTCTGGATGCCGGCCTGCGGTTCGTCGACGGGCGGCGCCTGGTGGGGGGCTCGGACACGCTACGTGGGCTGATCGGCGCTCTCCTCGTGACGACCACGGCCGCGGTGCTCCTGGGGCTCCCTGCACAGACGGGGATGCTGGTGGGCTTTTTTGCCATGGTCGGGGACGTCTTGTCCAGCTTCATCAAGCGGCGCATGGCGTTGGATTCCGGAGACAAGGCCATCGGGCTGGACCAGGTCCCCGAGTCCCTGTTGCCGTTGCTGGCGGTTAAGGGCCGTCACGGGCTCAGCTGGTGGGATGTCGCTTTGCTCGTCCTGATTTTCACATTGTTCAGTTTGGTGATGTCTCGGATTCTATATCGGCTCAAGCTGCGTAAGCGGCCCCACTGAGTCAGCAAAGCGCCTTATCCAGCCTGCGAAACAATGGCTTGCTGATCTGACGCGGAGCCTCGGTAGGGTTGCCTGTCTGAGAGCAACCGGTGCACCGTGATCTCCGGTGGGCAGTTGTAACGCACCGGCACTACGCAGGAGCCGGCGCCGGTGGAGGTGTAGCCCTGCAGCTCCTTCCAACGCCAGGCGCCCTTGCCCAAGGCGCGGGGGCACTTGGCGTTATAGGTCAGGGGGATGCCGCCCGGCAGGCAGATCTGGCCGCCGTGAGTGTGGCCGCAGAGCATCAGGTCGAAACCCGCGTAGGCCGCGTGACGATAGATTTCCGGGGAGTGGGCGAGGAGGATGGATATCGCGTCGGCGGGGATCCCGTCCGCCGCCTTTTCCAGGTTGTCCGCCCCGTAGTAGTGGGGATCATCGATGCCGGCCAGATGGATGACCGCGCCCTGGTGCTCGATGGCCACGGATTCGTTGAGCAGGATTCGCATGTCCAGCGCCTCCAGGTCCGGAACCATCTCGATGAAGTCGTGGTTGCCCAGGATCGCCGTATACGGGACGGTCGATGTGCATGCGAAGGCCCGCCATGGCGTCCACCACCGGCTCGATCTCGCCGTAGGTCCGGGCGCGGAAATCACCGGTGATGACACACAGGTCGTACTTCGCCTTCCGCACGCGCTCGGCCAAGGCGTGGCTGATCTCCTGCTCCATGTCCAGGTGGATGTCGCTGAGCTGCAGTATTCTGAAGCCGTCGAAGGCCTCGGGCAGACCGGGGATGACTACCTTGTTGCCTCGGATGCGGATGGCGGCCGCGTTTCGCTGGCCGCGGCCATACAGCCCAACTACCTGCAGCGACAGGCGCATCAGGGCGTGCACCGAGTACCAGTTCTCGATGTGGAAGAAGTTACGTCCCCGGCCGAAGATCTGGGTTACGTGCTCGCGCTGGATTCCCTGGCGCTGGTGTAGGTGCAGGCGCCCCACACGCTGCGCAAGCCGCGCCTTGGCGTCTGTGGACAGCTCGGGGTAGGGATGGTGCTCGGACATGAGGTTGGTGCTAGGGACGGTGCTGACGGCGCCTGTGTGACTTGCGACTGTTCTAATGCGGAATCGCGGATGCCGGTCGGATTTTCCGCCCGATCTCGCTAAATAGGTTCACTATTCCCCTCAATCCGACAAAAAATCCGCCTCGGCCCCGCGCTCCCTCGCGTCGAGTGCGCAAGCCAGACAGGCTCCCGGGCCAGTCTAATGCGAAGCGGATGGATTGGCATCACTGTCGATCTGCTTGTCATCGCAGCTTCGCTCTGATAACTTTCGCGCCCAAGCCCCGGCTTGCGCGGGGCTCTCTTTTTGGTGGGCCCCGCCGGTCCCCTCGCAACGCGAAACCGTGAACCCGGTCAGGCCCGGAAGGGAGCAGCCGCAGCGGTGGCAGCGTGTGCCGGGGTGTGGCTGGCGGGGCCCGCCACCCACTTCGCCGATCCAACGCCTGCGCGGTTTCCTGCTGCGACAAAAGCGCGGAAGGTCGAAGGACTTGCCGAATTGGCCTCGCTTGTATGCATGCCAACAGACCCTGGCATCGGTTAAACTCCGACGATCGTAAACGACTCGCTCCGAGCACACCTCGAAACCCGAATGTCCTACCAGGTGCTGGCACGCAAATGGCGCCCCGGGTCCTTCCAGGACATGGTTGGGCAGGCCCATGTGGTCAGGGCCCTGAGCAACGCCCTGGATCGAGGGCAGCTCCATCACGCCTATCTGTTCACAGGGACCCGCGGTGTGGGCAAGACCACCCTGGCGCGCATCCTGTCCAAGGCTTTGAATTGCGAAGAGGGTGTGACCTCCAAGCCCTGCGGCCGGTGCAGTTCCTGCCGGGAGATCGACGAGGGCCGATTCGTCGATCTGCTGGAGGTGGATGCGGCGTCCCGGACCAAGGTCGACCAGACCCGCGAGCTGCTGGACAACGTCCCCTTCGCGCCGGTCAAGGGCCGCTTCAAGGTGTACCTCATCGACGAGGTGCACATGTTCTCCGCTCACAGCTTCAACGCCCTGCTGAAAACGCTTGAGGAGCCTCCGCCTCACGTCAAGTTTCTGCTCGCCACCACCGACCCCCAGAAGGTGCCGGTGACGGTGCTCTCGCGTTGCCTGCAGTTCAACCTCAAGCGCCTGGTGCCCGAAGAGATCCGCGATCAGCTTGCACACATACTGCGGGCGGAAGGTATTGAGTCCGAGCCCCGTGCCCTGGCCCTGCTGGCGCGGGCGGCGGACGGAAGCATGCGTGACGGCCTGAGCCTGCTCGATCAGGCCATCGCCTACGGCGGCGGTCGCGTGGGTGCGGATGAGGTGCAGACCATGCTCGGCACGGTGGGCCGGGATCTGTGCCTGAATCTTCTGCGAGCCCTGGCCCGTCTCGATGGTCCGGGGCTCTTGGACGAAGTGGCCCGGATCGCCGAGCTTACGCCGGATTTCGCCGCCGTTCTGCAGGAGCTCATCGGACTTTTGCACCGCATCGCGCTGCACCAGCAGGTGCCCGAGACCCTGAGCGAGGATGATCCCGACCGGGAACAAATCCAGGATCTGGCCCGGCAACTGGTCTCGGAGGACGTGCAGCTCTTCTACCAGATAGCTTTGATGGGGCAGCAGGATCTGTCTCTAGCCCCGGACCCGCGGGCCGGAATCGAGATGGTCCTGTTGCGCATGCTCGCTTACCGGCCCGACACAGGGGAATATTCGCCGACCGGGCCGAAGCCAGCCGAGAAGCGGCCGATGCCGTCTGAGGCAACGCCTGTAGATCCCGGGAGCCGCCGCCAACCGGGTCCTGCTTCTTCTCAAAGCCCCGCAGTTGGCGCGCTGGCGGCGGCGCGGCGGTTGACCGTCGCCGCGGCCTCGGCACAGCCTTTGCCGGCTCGTGCCCCTCAGCAAAGGGCTGCGGAGCCCCCGGAGATTCACCGGATTGCCGAGCCCAAGCCGGAGGCCGCTTTGCCGTTTCCTGCGGCGGACAGGCTGGTTGACGCTGCGGCCACGTCTCCGGCTCGCACGGAGCCCCAAGAGATTCAAGGCGCCTCTGGTCTGCAGGTCCCGGATGACTGGCACCGTCTGGTCGCGGACCTGGGGCTCGGGGGTATGGCGAGCGAGTTGGCGCGCAATTGCGAGCTCGCCGGTTGGGATGGTCGGAAGCTGTGTCTGACCCTCGACCCGGAGTGCGGCAACCTCCAGGTACCTGCCATTGCGGAGCGGCTGCGGTCCGCCCTGGCGGAGGCCCTGGGCGTCGCGCTCAAACTTGACATCCAAGTCTGCAACCCTGAGTGCGAGACTCCCGCACGGCGCCACGCCCGCCACCAGGCGGAGCGCCAGGCCCGTGCCGAATCCCTGATTGAGGAGGACCAGGTGGTGCAGTCACTCCAAAACAAGCTCGACGCCTGTTGGGTGCCGGGCAGCATCGCGCCGACCGATTAATGCGGCTGGCAACCCCGAGTCTGAGGCCGCGAGCGCTTCGCACGCGATAAAAGTATTCTCCTTCGCCGCTCGGCGTTGGCAACCCGTTGCACGAGGTACGACAAAGTGAAAGGTGGACTAGGCAATATCCTCAAGCAGGCCCAGAAGATGCAGGAGGAGCTGCAGAAGACCCAGGAGAAGCTGGCGCAGGAAGAGGTCACCGGGGAATCCGGCGGCGGTATGGTAAAGGTGACCATGAACGGCAGGCACGAAGTCAAGCGCATCGAGATCGATCCCTCTCTGATGGAGGACGACAAGGAGATGCTGGAGGACCTGGTTGCGGCGGCGGTCAACGCGGCGGTCCAGCGGGTGGGGGAGAAGATGCAGGAGAATATGGCGGGTCTGACCTCCGGGCTGCAGTTGCCACCCGGGATGAAGATGCCTTTCTGAACCATGGCCGAGCGCTCCCTACTCAACCAGCTTGTGGACGCCTTGCGTTGTCTCCCGGGCGTCGGCCCCAAATCGGCGCAGCGGATGGCCTTTTACCTCTTGGAGCGGGACCGGGAAGGAGGGCGCCATCTCGCGCAGGTTATGGATGCGGCAATGGAGCGGATTACCCGTTGCAGGCGCTGCCGCACCCTGAGCGAGCGCGAGCTGTGCGGCCTGTGCGCCAATCCCAACCGGGACGCGGCCTTGCTGTGTGTGATCGAGCACCCGTCGGAGATCGTCGCCATCGAGCAGGCAACGGACTTTCGCGGGCTCTATTTCGTCCTCAGCGGCACGCTCTCGCCCCTGGACGGCATCGGCCCGGATGAGCTGGGGCTGGATCTGCTTGAAGAGCGCCTGAAGGAGGGAGACGTCGAGGAGCTGATCCTGGCCATCAGCCCCACCGTGGAGGGCAGTGCCACTTCCCACTATGTCGCGGACATCGCCTCGAGGCACGGCATCCTTACGACGCGCATCGCCCATGGGGTTCCCCTGGGGGGCGAGTTGGAGTACGTCGATGGCGGCACTCTGGCGCATGCCTTCGCCGGGCGGCAGGGTTTGGAGCCCTAGGTTATGTGGTTTGCTCGTTCCCATGGGCCCCATGGGATCCTTTATGGCACCGCGCCGCGGTGCAGGACGCGGCGCGTCGCGAATCGAGTTCCCGCGCGGCGCTTGGGAACCAGGACTCAGAGGTTAAGAATGTCAGACACTCTTTTCGGCAAGATCGCCGCCGGTGAGATCCAGGCGGACATCGTCTACGAGGACGAGGATGTAGTAGCCTTTCGGGACATCGGGCCCCAGGCCCCGACCCATGTGCTGGTGATCCCGCGCAAGCCGATACCCACTATCAACGACCTGGAGCCGGATGATGCGGAGCTGGTGGGGAAGCTGTTTCTCGCTGCCAAGAAGATCGCCGAACAGGAAGGAATCGCCGAGGCCGGCTACCGTACCGTTATCAACTGCAACGCGGCGGCCGGCCAGACCGTGTACCACCTGCATCTGCACCTGCTCGGCGGACGCCCAATGCAGTGGCCCCCGGGCTGAGGTTCAAAACGAGCGCTTTGCCTGACCGCGTTCAGGGGTTAGCATTGGCGGCATTCTGATGGCCCCCGTACGCAAGGACCAGGGGCCGGGTACTCGACTCGGAGCACAGGGATCTCCCGAAACAAGATCAATGGCGGTTAAACCAGAATCAGCGGGGGAAACCCCGCCCGCGGCGTTCGAGCTCAAGGCAGCGGCCTTCACCCTGCCGATCATCCGCCTGCTCGGTGCCGACATGGATGCGGTTGCGGAGCAGTTGGGCACCAAGGTGGACCAAGCGCCGGACTTCTTCCGTAATACCCCCGTCGTGGTCGACCTCTCGGAGCTGCCGTCCGGAACCGGTGATGTGCAGTTTCCCCTTTTGGTGGGGCTCCTGCGCGGTTACGGCATGATCCCGGTGGGAGTTCGGGGAGGGGATGCGGATCAAAACGAGGCGGCCGAGGCCATGGAGCTGGCGATCCTGGGAGACGCCTTCGTGCGCAAGCCCCGCGCCGCCGCCAGGCCTGCACCCAAGCCGGTCCCCAAGCCGGCGAAAGCTGCTACCGAGCAGGCGCAGACAGAGGCGGCCAAGTCCGCGTCCGACGCCGCTTTCAAGGTGGTGGCGCGTCCGGTACGCTCGGGGCAGCGCGTCTACGCTGCCGGCGGGGACCTGTCGATCGTAGCGCCGGTGAGCTCGGGTGCCGAGCTCATGGCAGACGGAAACATCCACGTCTACGGTCCCCTGCGCGGGCGGGCGATGGCCGGAATGAAGGGCGACCCCAACGCCAGGATCTTCTGTCAGGACCTGCAGGCCGAGCTGGTCTCCGTAGCCGGTCACTACCGGGTAAGCGAGAATATTCCGGCAGGACTCAAGGGGGTTCCGGTGCAGATCTTTCTGGATCATGAAATCCTGCGAATAGAAAAACTCTAGACGGATTTACGCGCCTGAAGGAGGGCGAAACCTTGGCGAGAATTATCGTTATCACGTCCGGCAAGGGCGGCGTCGGCAAGACCACCACCAGCGCCGCGCTGGCCATGGGGCTGGCGCAGAAGGGCAACCGTACCGCGGTCATCGATTTCGACGTCGGCCTGCGCAACCTGGACCTGATCATGGGCTGCGAGCGCCGCGTGGTCTACGACTTCGTCAACGTGATCAACGACGAGGCCAACCTCAACCAGGCACTGATCCGGGACAAGCGCTGCGACAACCTGTTCGTGCTCCCGGCCTCCCAGACCCGCGACAAGGAGGCGCTGAGCAAGGAGGGCGTGGGCAAGGTGCTGGACGAGCTCGTCGCAGACCTTCGACTACATCGTCTGCGATTCGCCCGCCGGCATCGAGCACGGGGCGACCATGGCCATGTACTACGCCGACGACGCGATGGTGGTCACCAACCCGGAGGTCTCGTCGGTGCGCGACTCGGACCGCATGCTGGGCATCCTCTCGAGCAAGTCCCGCCGCGCCGAGACCAACGCCGAGCCCATCCGCGAGTACCTGCTGCTGACCCGCTACTCGCCCGAGCGGGTCGCCAGCGGCGAGATGCTGAGGGTGGAGGACGTGCAGGAGATCCTGTCCCTGGACCTGCTCGGCGTGATCCCCGAGTCCAAGGCGGTGCTCAACGCCTCCAACGCGGGCGTGCCGGTGATCCTGGACAAGGATAGCGATGCGGGCCAAGCGTACGGGGACATGGTGTCCCGCTACCTGGGCGAGCAGCTGCCGCACCGTTTCCTCGATGTGCAGAAGAAGGGCTTTTTCAGCCGGCTTTTCAGGGGGTGAGCCATGGGACTGCTGGACCTATTTCCGATCGTCGCGCCCGAAGGGCTCCGCCTCCCTTGCCAAGGAGCGGCTGCAGATCCTGGTCGCCCATGACCGCACGGAGCGCAATCGCCCCTCCTATCTGCCGAAGCTGCAGCGAGAGATCCTGCAGGTCATCCGCAAGTACGTGGAGGTGGACATGAACGCCGTGTCCGTCAACTACGAGCAGGAGGACACCCGGGAGATCTTGGAGCTCAACATCGTGCTGCCGGATGCGGCGCAGCGATAGTGCGCCGGCCGGGCCGGGCATCGGTCTGTGCCACAGAATATATTCCACCAGGGAGGGGCCTTATGTCTCGTCTATTCGTTCTGATGTTTAGGCAAAGGGGCATCGAAGGGAGAGTGCAAGGAAGCCGCCGCTCCCCCTTGTGCCCAATCGGCCATGTGCGCCTGCAACTGAGCCGGCTCGATCGGCGATGGAAACACCGTCGATCAGCGCTCCCCAACAAGCGTCTGCTGCGTCCCCGTCTTCCAATTCCTCTGCGACTGACACCCAGTCAACTCCGTCAAAATTGCCCGCCGGGATTTAGTCCGCCGTCATGCCCGTGGCAACGCCCGCCCCGAAAGCGACGTCGACTTAGCGGTTCTCTTCGAGAAAGAGTCTTATGCTGCGCCTCACGGACAAGACCGAAAAACCTGAACAAGCTGCTGCCACCGTTACCTTGACCCTGGACCAACGCGTCAAGAGCCGTCTGCGGGTGTTTCTGAACGACGGCCGCGAGGCCGGGATTTTCTTGGAACGCGGGGAAAGCCTAAAAAACGGCGAATGCCTCGTGGGCGAAGACGGTATCGTGGTGCAGGTCGAGGCGGCACCGGAGAGGGTTTCAACCGTCGAGAGCCGAGATCCTCACCTGCTTGCCCGCGCCTGCTATCATCTAGGCAACCGCCACGTGGCGCTTCAGATCGAGCCCGGACGGCTGCGCTACCTGCACGATCACGTGCTCGACGACATGGTACGCGGGCTGGGTCTGGAAGTATGCGTTGAAGACGCCCCCTTCGAGCCGGAGCCGGGGGCGTACGGCGGCTCCTCCCACCAACCTGTACAAGGCCATCACCAGCACTGAGCTCCCCTTGCGGCTGCTGCGGCTGATGCACTTGGTGAGCCCGTCCCTGCCGGTCGGGGCTTTCGCCTATTCCCAGGGCATCGAGTGGGCGGTGGAGGCGGGGTGGATCCGCACCGCCGATGACCTTGAGGCTTGGCTTGGGGACCAGCTGTGCAACTCGGTATCGGTTCTGGATCTGCCTCTGCTGGCGCGCATGCACCGTGCCGCAAGCGCCCGCCATCAGGAGTCCATGGTCGGCTGGATCGATTGGTTGCTCGCCGGCCGGGAGACCTCCGAGCTGCGAGCCGAGGAGGCCAACCGGGGGCGCGCGCTTGCGGACCTGTTGATCGCATGGGATCTGCCCGGTGCGCCGGACTGGAAGCCGGTCCTCGCACGCAGTCAGGCCGCAGGTTTCGCCTTTGCCGCCGCCGCCTGGGATATCCCGCCGCGGGACGCGGCCCAGGGATACGGCTGGGGCTGGCTGGAGAATCTCGTCCTGGCGGCCGTGAAGATCATCCCGTTGGGGCAGACCCAAGGGCAGCAGCTGCTCCAGCGGCTGATCGAGGGGCTTCCCGCGGCCGTAGATGGAGCCCTGGAGCTGGCCGACGACGAGATCGGCGCATCCAGTCCGGCCCTGTCGATCGCCAGCAGCGCCCACGAGACCCAGTACACGCGCTTGTTTCGTTCTTGACGCGATTCGTAGTTCTATTTGGAAGAAAGAGATGACCAACTCACCCCTCCGCGTCGGCGTCGGCGGTCCCGTCGGCTCCGGCAAGACCGCCCTGTTGGACGCCCTGTGCAAGCGCCTGCGCGACGACTACCAGATCGCCGTGGTCACCAACGACATCTACACCAAGGAGGACGCCCAGTTCCTGATCCGCAGTCAGGCCCTGGAGGAGGCGCGCATCGTCGGCGTGGAGACCGGCGGCTGTCCCCACACCGCCATCCGCGAGGATGCCTCCATGAACCTGGCGGCGGTGGAGGATCTGCAGGTGCGCTTCCCGGACCTGGACCTGGTCTTCATCGAGAGCGGTGGCGACAACCTCTCGGCCACCTTCAGCCCGGAGCTGGCGGATCTTGCGATCTACGTCATCGACGTGGCCGAGGGCGAGAAGATCCCGCGCAAGGGCGGGCCGGGTATCACCCGCTCCGACCTGCTGGTGATCAACAAGATCGACCTGGCGCCCTACGTGGGGGCCTCGCTGGAGGTCATGGAGCGGGATTCGAAGCGCATGCGCGGCGACGCGGCCCTTCGTCTTCACCAACCTGCGCGAGGGGCAGGGCTCGATGAGATCGTGGAATTCATCGTGCGGGAGGGGATGCTTTGCGGTGCTTCGCGCTCCTTGGACGCTGAGTGACTCATCCATAGATAGAGAAACACTACAAACCACTCCAAAAACGAGAGCATGCCGACGAGATCGACTTCTTGCTAGCGGACTACCCTCCCGCGTGGATCGAGGTCACCGCTCCCAGCGTTCCGCCGCATCGTCGTCTTTCGCCCGGGCATCGACCCAGCGCCCGCCGTTTTCGGTGATCTCCTTCTTCCAGAAGGGCGCTCTGGTCTTCAGGTAGTCGATCAGGAATTCACAGGCGCGGAAGGCCTCGCCGCGATGGGAGCTGGTCACCGCCACGAGCACGATGGGGTCCTGGGGGCTGAGCTCGCCCACCCGGTGCAGTATCCGAATCCCCTGCACCTCCCAGCGTGCGGCGGCTTCCTCGGCGATGGCTGTCAGCGCCTTTTCGGTCATCCCCGGGTAGTGCTCCAGGGTCATGCGGCTCACCCGGTCCCCTTCGTTCATGTCCCGCATCAGGCCGACGAAGGTCACCAGGGCGCCTGTCTCCGGTCGGCCGCGCCACAGGCTCTCCTGCTCCGCGGCGATGTCGAAGGGCTCTGTTTGGACGCGAATGTCGATCATGGGTTTGGGATTGCACCTGTTGGCAGGGATGTTTCGAGCGAGTCCGCGCAGTACGCGAACCGTTTCTCTGATGATCCTGGAAACTGTATTCAGCCGCAAATGAACGCAAACGGAACAGACGGTTAACGAATCGACGAAGCTCACCCGCAGGGTGCATGCATAGCAGCCCCAGCTCCTTGATTTTACTCTGTGTTCTTCCTGTCCCAGGGGTTCAATCGCGCCATCGAGATGATATGACCACTGGTCGGGATGCTTCGGTTTGACGACATTTCGGCGCGAGCCTGTCTAAGCTTAGATACAGGAATCGGGAGATGAGATCATGAAGGTCGGTTGGACGGCTTGGTTGCTCGCGGGACTTGTCTTTTTGACCGCTGCTTTCGGCGCGGATTCCGCAAGTACGCAGGGCGCCGAGGCCGAGGCCGTGGTGATCCAGGTGGAGGGTGCCATCGGGCCTGCCACCAGCGCCTACGTCGGAGGAGGCGATCGCGGATGCGCAAGAGCGGGGCGCGCAGCTCCTGGTGCTGCGCATGGACACCCCCGGCGGGCTCGACACCTCCATGCGCTCCATCATCAAGGCCATCATCGCCTCGCCCGTGCCGGTGGTGGGCTTCGTGGCGCCGAGCGGTGCCCGGGCGGCCAGCGCCGGCACCTACATCCTCTACGCCAGCCACGTCGCCGCCATGGCGCCGGGCACCAACCTGGGTGCGGCCACTCCGGTGCAGATCGGCGGTCTGCCGGCGGGGAACGCCCGGAAGAGCGACCCGCCGAGACCTCTGAGGACGAGGAGACCGAGAGAGCCGGCGACAGAGACCGGCGGACGCGATGAAGGACAAGCTGGTCAACGACGCGGTCGCCTATATCCGCAGCCTGGCGCAGCTGCGCGGGCGCAACGCGGAGTGGGCCGAGAAGGCGGTGCGCGAGGCGGCGAGCCTGCCGGCGGAGGAGGCGCTCGAGCACGGGGTGATCGATCTGCTGGCCCGGGACCTGACCGACCTGCTCGCCAAGCTCGACGGTCGGGTCGTGAAGCGTCGCGGGCGAGGTGACGCTGGAGACCGCCGGCATGGTCCGGTCGAGCTGGTGCCCGACTGGCGCAGCCGGCTGCTGTCGATCATCAGCAATCCGAACGTCGCCTACATCCTGATGCTGGTGGGCATCTACGGGCTGATCTACGAGTTCTCCAATCCCGGCGCCGTGGTGCCCGGCACCGTCGGCGCCGTTTGCCTGGTGCTGGCGCTCTACGCCTTCCAGCTGCTGCCGATCAACTATGCCGGTGTGGCCCTGATCCTGCTGGGGCTCGCGCTGATGGTGGCGGAGGCCTTCGCGCCGAGCTTCGGCGCCCTGGGCGATCGGCGGCGTCGTCGCCTTCGTGGTCGGCTCGCTGATCCTGATCGACACCGAGGCTGCCCGGCTTCGGCGTGTCCATTCCCCTGATCGTGACCTTCGCCGCTGACCAGTGCCTTGCTGCTGGTGTTCGTGGTCGGCATGGCCATCAGGTCGCGCCGCCGGCCGGTGGTGAGCGGGGCGGAAGAGCTGTTGAGCGCTACCGGCGCACGCGGTCTGGGGGCTTTCAGGGCGAAGGCCGCGTGCGCGTGCACGGAGAGATCTGGACCGCGCGCAGCGAGGTCCCGCTGGCTGCGGAGCAAGCCGTGCGCGTCACCGGCCGCGATGGACTGACCCTGGATGGTCGAGCCGCGAATCCCAATCGAGAAGGAAACCTGATCATGCCATTCGAAGTCTATGCAGCCATTGTCATCTTCGTCCTCGTTATCCTCGTTCGTCGGCGCTCAAGGTCCTGCGCGAGTACGAGCGCGGCGTGATCTTCCTGCTCGGCCGCTTCTGGAAGGTCAAGGGGCCGGGCCTCATCATCGTCATCCCGGTCATTCAGCAGATGGTGCGGGTGGACCTGCGCATCATCGTCATGGACGTGCCCACCCAGGACGTCATCTCCCGGGACAACGTCTCGGTCAAGGTCAACGCGGTGGTCTACTTCCGGGTGCATCGATCCGGAGAAGGCCATCATCCAGGTGGAGGACTACCTGGCGGCCACCAGCCAGCTCGCCCAGACCACCCTGCGCTCGGTGCTGGGCCAGCACGAGCTGGACGAGATGCTGGCCGAGCGCGACCGGCTCAACGACGACATCCGCAAGATCCTCGACGAGCAGACGGACGCCTGGGGCATCAAGGTCTCCAACGTGGAGATCAAGCACGTGGACCTGGACGAGAGCATGATCCGCGCCATCGCCCGCCAGGCCGAGGCGGAGCGCTGCGCGGCGGGCCAAGGTCATCCACGCCGAGGGCGAGCTGCAGGCGGCGGAGAAGCTGGTGGAAGCGGCGGACATCCTGGCCGGGCAGCCCCAGGCCATCCAGCTGCGCTACCTGCAGACCCTGACCGAGATGGCGGGGGACAAGACCTCCACCATCGTCTTTCCGCTGCCCATGGATCTGATCGAGCCCTTGCTGAAGATGAGGCCGGGCTCCGGCTCGGAGGATTCGTGATCGGGGTCTGAGCATTGTGGGACCGGTGCACCTGCTCGCGGCAATGAGCTTCCCAAGCGCGCTCTGTATCTCGAGGGTTCAACCATTCATATCCGCTTGAGACATGAACGAGAACCTGCCCATCGTCCTTTCCGTTGGTGCCCTGCTGATCGGCTTGGTTTTCGGTGTCGTTGCGCAGCGCTCCAGCTTCTGCACTGTCGCCGCGTTGAGCAACTGGGTGCTGTTGCGCGACTACCGACAGGTGCATGCTTACCTGGCGGCGCTGGGCGTCGCGCTGCTCGGGACCGGTCTATTGGAGTGGGGCGAATGGGTCGCCATCAGCGAATCCAGCTACCGGGGTGCGCGGCTGGATTGGGTGGGCTTGCTCCTCGGCGGCCTCGTATTCGGCTTCGGCTCCTTGTTGGCGGGGGGCTGCGCCACGCGAACCCTGATCCGAACGGCAGAGGGCAACCTCGGTGCGCTGGTGACCTTGCTCGTCCTTGCAACCCTGGCGATGACGACCTTGTTCGGCCTGTTGGAGCCGGTACGCGGTTGGATCATGGAGGCGAGCGCCCTGCACTTGGCATATGGCCGGTCTGCCCTCGCCAGTTGGCTGTTTGTCCCGCCCGCCCTGTTGGCCATCGGTGGAGCCGTGCTTTGTGGGCTGGTGGTACTTTCGCGTCGGCGATTGGCGCGGTCACCGGGGCATGGTGGGCCTCCCGGTGCGATGATCGGTATTACGATTACCGCCGGGTGGTGGCTGACCGGCCATCTTGCCGACGACGGATTCGGATCGGAACCGCCGGTCTCCGTCTCGGTAGTCGGCCCCCTGGCGCGGGGCGCCACCTACGTTACGCTGGGACGAGTGACCGGCTCCCTGTTCGGCCTGTTTCTTATCGCCGGGATCTTTGTCGGGGCCTTGCTCAGCGCACTGATCTCGCGCAGCTTCCGTTGGATAAGGCCTGACGGGTCGCGGTTCGGCGCTTATCTCGCAGGGGGATGTCTCATGGGTGCGGGGGCCATCATGGCCGGCGGATGCAATGTGGGTCAGGGATTGACGGGGCTCGCAACCCTGTCCCTGCAGTCCATCGTAGCGACGATGGCCATCGTTCTTGGAATGCGCATCGGGTTGTGGTGGCTTCAGCGGGAGTAGTTGGGGTTTGTTTATGGCGCGGTGGATAATCTAGATCCCATCCACGAGTCCAGACCGCAGATCTCACAATGGCCGCGTCGGCTGATCGATTGGCTGTGCGGCGGCCGTGCGGACTACCGCGAATTCCGCGAGCGAAAGGCGGGCTTGAAACACCGGTCCAGGCGTACGCTATGTCTGTGGATCTGGTTGGGCACAAGCGCCCTGATGTTGATTTTTCCGGTCGGCGGATGTCTGATCCCCTTGATTTTGGGGGCCACCTTCCTGAGTTTTACAATACTCGACGAGAGTTAACTACACCGTGAGGCAGATATGAGTGAACCGTCGGCAGACACCGGAATAATAACCGCGCTCCTGCATAGGTTGGAGACACAGCGCCTTCCCCGGGCGCTGGACATCAAGGCGAAGGTGGATCGGGGGGAGAAGCTCGCCGATTACGACATCGACTATCTAGAAGAGGTCCTTGCGGACGCGAGCAGGGCCGGCGAGATTGTAGACAAGCATCCGGAGCTCGAGTCCCTGGCGGCGCGCATGGTTCATCTCTACAAGGAGATAACCGCCAAGGCCCTGGAGAACGAGCAGGGTCCCTAGGATCCAGCATGGGCTGCGGCGCGGGATCTGCTGGAAATCGCGCAAATTTGGCGACGTTGTCGCTGCTTGTCTCAGCCCCTCTTCCCAGGGCTAAGGGTTTCCTCCCCACAGCGATTTTTCGGCTACCGGACTGCGCTCCGGATCGTGATCGCCAACATGATCGGGAACGGGGTCTTCATCAATTTGGGTCTGCAGGCGGCGGAGGTTCCGGATGGGGCCTCGATATGCCTGCTATGGGTGCTGCTGCTCGAAGAAAGATGAAGCCTAACCAGGATTGCTCGCCAAATCAGCGTATTGGAAGAACCCCGCCCATTTTTGGCGCAGAGCTTGAACCAGTTTCGCGGAATCCCGTCTAAACTTCTGGTATGCGCGGTCTAATTATCACAACGAGCGCAGTCGTCGCGGAGGAGGAGTATTCAGTAATATGCACCAATTCGGTGCAGTCTTCTCGAAGGCGAGCACGCCGGTGAGCCGTGAGCTTGCGGTATGCGCGCCCTTTCCACTTTTTCAGGGCGGCCGCCCAGGGTGGCGCGGACTTTGCTGCAGTAGGACAAACAGGCGCCCCGTCTCCTTTGCTTTCTTGAATGATTTGTCCCGCGAGGTATTGCCGGCCGGCAGGCGGGATACCCGGAATCAAACTTCCAGTAAGCCGAAATCCCAGTGAGGTGCAGTATGTCGATTTTCGAGCGTTACCAGGCAAGATACGAGTCCGCCCGCCAGGAGGACATGAGCCTGGACGAGTATCTGAATCTGTGCAAGTCCGATCCCGGTGCTTATGCGGGTCCCGCCGAGCGCATGCTGCAGGCCATTGGCGAGCCCGAGCTGGTCGACACCCGCAACCATCCGCGCTTGAGCCGCATCTTCTCGAACAAAGTCCTGCGGCTTTATCCCGCCTTCTCCGAATTCTACGGCATGGAGGAGACCATCGAGCACATCGTCTCCTATCTTCCGCCACGCCGCCCAGGGGCTGGAGGAGAAGAAGCAGATCCTCTACCTGCTCGGTCCCGTCGGCGGCGGCAAGTCCTCGCTTGCCGAGAAGCTCAAGGAGCTGATGGAGCGTTCCCCATCTACGCGATCAAGGGCTCACCGGTGAACGAGTCGCCTCTGGGGCTGTTCTCGCCGCGCGAGGACGGCGCCGATCCTGGAAGAGGACTACGGAATACCGCGACGCTACCTGTAGCGGCATCATGTCACCGTGGGCGGTCAAGCGCCTGCAGGAGTACAACGGCGACATCACCCGGTTCCGGGTGGTCAAGCTGCGTCCGTCCGTCCTGCAGCAGGTCGCCGTGGCCAAGACCGAGCCTGGCGACGAGAACAACCAGGACATCTCCTCCCTGGTGGGCAAGGTGGACATCCGCCAGCTCGAACGTTTCGCCCAGCACGACGCCGACGCCTACAGCTACTCGGGCGGACTGTGCCTCGCCAACCAGGGACTGCTCGAGTTCGTGGAGATGTTCAAGGCACCCATCAAGGTGCTGCATCCCC